>JANXNV010000084.1 GCA_025353925.1 Armatimonadota bacterium | reverse complement strand
CGGCTGCGTGTCCGCCCCCGCCTGCATATCAAACACGGTGACATGCAGTTTCTCCAAAAATGGCAGCCAGCGTCGCCCCGGCACGAACTCGCCGAAGGGGACTAATTGCCGCTTGCGGTAGCTTCCGCTAAGCTTCCCGTGTGTGTCACGCAGGAAAAGGGAATTCGCGTTTTTGCGCGATCCCCCGTCGTACTCCACTCCCCCGATAATTGCCGTCGGTTGATTTTCCGTGCCGAAGCTGCTCTGAAGGTAGCCTGGGTAGGCAGTCTCCGGCCAGACGGTCAGCGTCGCGCCCTGTGAACGAGCCGCCTGGGTCTGTTCGCTGAACATCTGCGAGACGCGCTTTTCGTAGGCTGCGTTCTGGGTGGCATTCTGGTTGATATTCCCCTGCAAAGCCGCCGCGACGAACGTGGGGCGCAAGTGCTCGGTGCGGATAGTCAAGGTGCCGAATACGAGTGCGGCGGCGACCAGGCCGGCTGTGAGGAGAAGAAAAGGCGTTTTTCCCTTGCTCCCGAACAACAATTCCGTCAGGGCTGCATTCACCAAAACGATTAAAAACGCCAGGCCCCAGATGCCGGTGAGCTTCGTGATCTGCAAAATCGGCAAGTCCAGATGCTGCGTGTAAGCCAGGTCGCCCCAGCTCAGGCCCAGCGGGCCGGATTGACGCCACCACTCGACAATCGCCCAAAGCGCGGGCACTCCCAGCCGGAAGGCCCAGGGACTTGGGCGTGCTTTCAGCCACTGCGCTCCGACTGCCCAGACCCCGAGGTAGAAAGCCTGATAGGCCGTCACCAAAGCCCAGCCGAGAACACTCAGGCTGGGCCCGATGATCGGAGCCGCGAAGACCGCCACCCAGTAGGCCATGACCCCTAAATAAAAGACGCCCAGAACGAAGCCGTGCGCGAACGCCGCCCGCTTGTTCTTCAATGGAAACAGACGCAGGAAGGGCAGCAATCCGATCCAGGCCAGCCAGCCCCAGTCCAGATGCGGCAGCGCCCCGGCCAGCAGTAATCCCGAGAAAGCAGTCCAGGCAAGAGTGGTCCCTGTTTGGCTACGAGTGGTCCAGGTCCGGGCAGGTGTAGTCATCGGGCCGTCGTTCCTGCTATACTACCGGAATGCAAGTCTCTCTCCCACGCTTTCTCCGCCGACTGCCCCTCTTGGGCCGACTGCCGCTGCTGGCCAGTTTGCTGCTTTTACCGGCGGGCTGCGCCAAGTCACCCGGCGGGGTAACCAGCAACAGCTCGTCCGGCCCGCAGGTCTTTGTGACGATGACCGTGGCCGGGAACCTGAACCCGAACTATTACTACTACGTGCTCTTCAATGTCAACGAAGCCAAAGGGCCGGGGACAGGCCTCTCCGGGCCGGTGCCGGTGGTCGCCGCGCCGTATGGCAACGGCTTCGCGGCAGGGGCGTTCACCAATTATATCGAGTATCACAATGGGCAGCCGGGCGGGACGAACTTCGGGTTCTGGACCATCAGCTCCGACCTGCTGACACCTTCGTATTTAGGCTCGTCGTCACCCTATCTGGTCCAGGCCCGGGCGGGAAGCAATACGTTTACCGTGCAGATTCCCCTGGCCGCGCTCGCCACGGCGAATACGCCGACTGCCGCGATCCAGAACATCGAAGTCAACTTCATCGCCACGAATATCGTTCCGCCGCCGGGCGATACGCTGACCCCCAAGTATGTCGACTCGCTGTATCCGACCACCGACCCCAGCAGCCTGAACCGCTTCGTCATCATTCCGACCACGCAATCGGGCATCTACCAAAACAGCGATCAAGGCTTGGAGCCGGGCGGCGACGTTTCCCAGTACGTCAACGGCTTCCCGACCACCGTTACCCCAAGCCAGCTTCCCGATGTCGGCTCGCTGGATATTACCGACTGGAGCGTGCGGATCAGCAGCTAGCGTTCCGCCCCGCAATTGTCCCCGGATTATACCTGTTTTGATAATGAAACACATGGACCGCTACCTGCTGGGCGAAATGGTGCTGCCGTTTATCGGAGGCATTCTGCTGATCGTCGTTATGCTGGTGGGCAACACACTCTTTCCGCTGATCGAGCAGATCGTTCGCAACAGCATTCCGCCGCTGGTCGTGGCGAAGCTGGTCGCCTTCAACCTGCCAATTCTGGTGCCGCTGACCCTGCCGCCGGGGGTCGCGCTGGCGTCGGCCTGGGCGGTCAACCGCCTGGCCCGGGACTCGGAGATCACGGCGATCCGCATGGCGGGTGTGCCGCTGCGCCGCTTATTCCTGCCGATATTTATTGTCGGTCTGCTGTCGAGTGTCGCGTCATTTCTGGTGGGGGATCGCGTGGTTCCGGTCGCCATGCGCGAGTTCCAGAAAACGCAGGGCCAGATGTTCGCGTATGCGCTGCAGGCATCGCCGACGGTCGCCGCCAACAAAGTCTTTACGTTCGAAGACTATTCGTTCCATATCCGCCAGATCCAAAAGGACCCCGGCGGCAAGACGGACCGCCTGAAGCTGGTGGGCCTGACCATCTATGAAAATCCCACCGATGCCGGGGCGTATCCGACCCTGATGACGGCCAAAAGTGCGGACTACGACCGGGATGTCTGGACCCTCAACGATGCCCACATCGTGACCTTCGATGCCGACGGCTTCGTAAAAGTGGAGTCCTCAGCCAAAACGGTCACGCTGAATTTGCAGGTGCCGCTGGCGAGTATCGCCCAGAGTGCGACCGACACGCCCGACGAGCTGACCATGGCCCAGCTTGGGGCGCAGATGAAAGCTCTGGCCCGAACGGGTCAGGACAACACGGTGGTGGCGTTCAACTATTATGCCAAGCTCGGCCTGCCGTTTCTCTGCCTGGCGTTCGCCCTGTGCGCCCCGCCGCTGGCCCTGCGCTTCGCCCGTGCAGGAGCGTACATGGGAATTTTCCTCTCGATCATCATGGTTTGGGTAGCCTGGAACACGCTGCTGCTAACCAAGATTTTGGGTATCACCGGCAAAATGCCGCCCTCGCTGGCCGCCTGGTCGCCCGCGATTTTGTTCGCGGTGGTGGGGGTATATTTTTTGTGGCGGTCGGAGTAGAATTATGGATTTATTCAACGTACAGGGTAGAATACGCACATCATGAACCAATACACTGGTCTTCTTTTTGCGCGGCCGTCTTTTTTTGAGGGTGTGTCTCGTGTAATCGACATCGGCAATACGATGAGCGAATACAACACATCTCTCACTTCCGTGCAGGCAGACTACCTTGCTCTGAATGCCGACATTCTTGCCTTGAAAGAGGATCTAGCCCGCGCCCGCAAGGAACTCATCCAGAATCCAAATTGGGCGCAGAATAATGACACCCAATAGAGAGAACGAGCCACCACTACAAACGCAGTCGACTTCCATACAAAATCCCCCTGAGAGTACTCATTCCGCACCTTTGACAGCAAGAAGTTGTCATGGGCCGGATCGAGTACTCTTTTTCCGGGCCTTTGCCTCCAGCCCGTGAACTGGAAGCTTATGAGCATGCGTTACCGGGTTCTGCCGAACGCATATTCCGTATGCGCGAAGCTGAAATCGCTCTGACTGAAGCTCAGGTTAGAAACCGCCTTGGTCTGGAAAATAAAGTGATCGACTCCGATATTAGAAATTCTCGAATCGGGGTTATTTGTGCGAACGTGTGGCTTTTTGCGGGCTTGGGCATGACAACACTTTTCGTTATGACTGGGTATGATGCCGCAGGCGAAATCATCGGGCCATCGGTGATTGGCTCGATACTCGCAGCATTTCTGTCGAACAACCTGAACCGCAGGAAAGAGCGTACTGGTAAAATGAAGCTACTGACAGGAGATCGAGAAACAGATACTAATAAGTCTGGGAAAGACGAGAATTGAAGCTGGCTTCGCAGGGAGAATCACCATGGGCATCTTTTTTCTCATCGTCGGCTCTACGGCGGCACTGCTTTTCTTCTTTGCTGGCTCGGGAGCCAGTATCGGCCTGAGCATCATCTGCGGTCTTTCCTTCGCCGCGGCGGCAATCGTTAAACTTGCTCAAGCTGTCGAGCGGCTTTCTGAAGCTGAATCGCCCGATCTCTCGAATCGTCAGTCCTGGTCGATGCCGGACAAGCCTTTGAAGGAAGATAAGCTGTAGTAGGATAGGGATCTAAGCAAAGTGTAACAAATGGGATTGGCCGAAGCGAATCCAGCATGGAACGAATACGTATGGACAGTGTCACGATTTTAGGGCTGCGCGTCGACCGGGTCTCACCCGAAGAGACGCTGGCGGCGATTGAGGGGTTTGTTGCCGACGGCTCGCCGCACCATATCGTCACGGCGGATGCGTCGATGGCGGTGCTGGCACGACGCGACCCGGCTTTGCGGGCGATCGTGGATCACGCGGCACTGGTGACCCCGGATGGGGCGGGGATTTTGTGGGCGGCGCGGCTGCTTGGGACTCCGGTGCCGCATAAAGTCTCTGGGGTCGATCTGGTCGGGGAGCTGTGCCGCCTGTCAGGGGCGAAGGGGTACCGGATCTTCTTTCTCGGGGCTGCGCCGGGTGTCGCCGAGGAGGCCGCGGGTAAGCTGCGGGCACGGTATCCGGGGACGCAGATCGTCGGGACGCGGGACGGCTATTTTCGGCCTGAAGAAGAGGCGGGGGTGCTGGCGGAAATTCAGAACGCTGCACCGAATATACTGCTGGTCGCGTTTGGGATCCCGCGTCAGGAAAAGTGGATTCAGGCGCACAAAGCAGAGTTGGGCGCGGCGGTGCTGATTGGGATCGGGGGGTCGTTCGACGTGTTCTCGGGCCGTGTCAGCCGCGCTCCCGTCTGGATGCAGCGCAGCAGCCTGGAATGGCTGTACCGGCTGAGTAAGAACCCGAAAAAAATCGGCAAAGTGATGACCCTGCCGAAATTTGCACTCCTGGCTCTGCGCCAGAAGCTGCGGGGTGCGTCTTAGGACTTTTTCTTCGGCGGGGGCGGCGTTTTCGGATCATCGGGTGTCACGACAATAGGGCCGATCACGACTGTCTTGTCTTTATCGCCGTCCGCGTAGGCCGTGTGCGGCACCAGCAGGCCGCTCACCAGTGCCAGCAGGAAGGCCGCCGGCAGCGCGTACTTTAGTTCTCGTTTCATCGTTCAGTTTCTCCCGTTACTCTCTATTAGTCGGCAGAACGCGCCGAAATGTTCCCAGTTGTTATTCGGCGATACGGACGCCCCAGCCCACCGCGTCGTCTCCGCCCAGCAAAATCTCTTCGCCGACGCACTCAAACCCTCCGGACAGGCCGGGGACGGGCCGCAGCAGGCGATGCGAATCCAGATCCAGAAAGTCAAACGCCCCCGTGCCGCCTGCGATTTGGGCCGCCGCCGCGATCCCGAGCCTCGCTTCCAGCATGCAGCCGAGCATTAGCTTCACGCCCGAGGCACGGCAGAAGGCGATGATCTGCAAAGCCCCGGTGATCCCCGACTTCATCAGCTTGACATTAATTCCATCCACGGCCGCTTGTCGGAGGAGATGGATCACTTCGGCGACGCTTCGGGCGGCCTCATCGGCGAACACGGGAATCGCCGTACGCTCTTTGACATACTTTATACCGGTGGTGTCTTCTTTCGGCACAGGTTGTTCCAGCAGCTCGATGATGGCACCTGATGCGGTCAAAGCGTGGGCGAACTTAACAGCAGCGTCCGGGGCAAACGCCTGGTTGGCATCAATCCGCAGACGTACATTCGGAACTGCCTGCACTATCGCCGCGATCCGGGCCAGGTCGGCATCGGCCCCGAGCGGATCGCCGACTTTGATCTTGAGTGCCCGGAAACCCTCATGCCAGGCGTTTACGGCAAGCGCGGCGGCTTCTTCAGGCGCGACCAGCGGCACGGTCATGTCCGTGGTCAGTGCGGGTGACGCCCCGCCGAAATGCTGCCAGAGGGGCAGGTTCCAGTGCTTCGCCCAGGCATCGTAAAGAGCCATTTCCAGCCCCGCCCGGGCGGCGGGAGCTTCAGCCAGCCCGAGATTTGCGACGGACAACAGTGGTCCCAGACGGTCCAGCGTAAGGCCCTCGAACCTAGGAGCAAGGCTCTCGATGGCACTCAGCACCGTCTCGACACTTTCCCCAGTGACATAGCTCACCGGAGCCGATGCGCCATTCCCTGAAATGATGCCTTCGGTTCGGACCTCGATCCGTACATTCCGCGCTTCTGTCGCTGTCCGGGCGGCGATGATAAACGGCGACACCAGGGGCAGAGTCCAGGGCCGGGCTGTGACGGAGACAATACGCATCCCTTTATTTTACACTACTTGGAGGCAAAACGAGTTAGCTTCTGCGCGAATATTGGTAAAGACAGCTATGACCGAACTTCCTCTTGTCTCGCTGCCCCCGGCGGAAAAAGTCCTGCGCGTTCACGACCTGCTCTGCGCCGAGTATGGCTGTCCGATCGCCTACTTTCATGCGCTGGACCCGCTCAGCGAGCTGGTTTCATCGCTGCTCTCGCACCGGACCAAAAACGCCGACTCGCATCGGGCCTACCAAAACCTGCTGGCGCGTTTTCCTGGTGGCTGGGCCGATGTCCGTGATGCCCCGACCCCGGAAGTGGAAGCGGCAGTCGCCCCCTGCACCTGGCCGGAGCAGAAGGCTCCCCGTTTGCAGGAGGTCCTGCGTTTGATCACCGAGAAGTGCAGTACGCTGTCACTGGACTTTCTCGCCGACCTCACTGTTCCTGAGGCCCGGGCGTGGCTGGAAGGGCTGCCCGGGGTTGGCCCGAAAACCAGTGCCGCCGTGCTGTCGTTCAGCCGTCTGCACCGCCGCGCCCTGCCGGTAGACAGTCACCACCACCGCGTGGCGGTCCGGCTCGGGCTAATTCCGCCGAGCGTCGCCGTCGGCCCGTCACACGCGATTTTGGAGGCCATGCTGCCGCCGGAGTGGTCCGCCCAGCAGGTTTATGACAACCACGAAGTCCTGATGCTGCATGGGCAGAGATGCTGCTTTTATCAAAACCCCGCCTGCGGACGCTGCCCCGTGCGAGAGCTTTGCCCGTTCGGATCGGCCCGATAGGCGGCGGGGCTGCACCCCATGTGCTGCAAGAAAACGCAGTAAAACTGGGCGTAGCTGCCAAACCCGGCTTCCAGTGCCGCCTGCCCGAGATTGAGCTCGGGCTGCACTTGAATCAGCCGCAAAAAACGCTCCAGCCGCTTCGTATTGCGGAAGTCGGTCAGTGTCATCCCCATCTGCCGCCCAAACAGGCGGCTCAGATGCGACGCGCTCAGGCCAACCCGCCGGGCAAGTGCCTCCACCGTCTCCGGCTCCGTTTCCTCTTGCAGCCACCGGACGACCTGCTCCACGCCGGGATGGATCGCCGCCCCGTGCGCGGTCTCTCCGGAGGAAAGGTAGGCGTTCCATGCCAGCAGCAGGGCGTAGCCGAGGCCGGCATTGAAAAGCCCGGCGTCGGTGTCCTCTGCCAGCCTCTCGCAAAGATTGGCCAGCCGCAGGGCTGCCTCCGGTGGCAGGGATTTATAAAAGTGCCTGGCCGGATCGCTTTGCTGCAGGGTCTCGCTGATGGGATCGGAGCAGACACGTGCCAAAAGCTGCGGCTTGAAGACGAGTATATAAGCGCAGTAATCCTCGGAGCAGCTCAGAAAGAGGTGCTCCTGCCCGGGAAACAGCCAAACTATCCCGTGCCGACTGAGTTCATAGCGCGTGTCGCCCAGCAGGTACGCCGCCCTGCCCTGGAGCACTAAATTCAGCTCCAGCTTCTCATGCCGGTGCGGCCAGGTCATCGGGCGCGGATCCCCCACAATAACAAAGCCGTCGCGCTCTCCTGGTATTCGTAAAATCTCTTTCATCGCATGAAACCATAACACAATTACTGGAAACGAGAAGACATAGGATTTTTTAAGTGTCAGAATGGCAGTATACCACCACACCGAGGAACTCTATGGAACATACACTGCAAGATTATTTATTCGACCTGCGCGGTTACCTGGTTCTGGAAAATGCCGTTGACGCCGTCCATCTCCAGGAACTGAACACAGCTCTGGATGAGTTTCCGAAGCTGGAATGGGGCGAGTGGCACGGCAATGTCCAGCACTTCGACAACAACGGGGCCGCCGGGGTCGAGCTGCAAAATATCGTCGAGGGAGGCGAGCCGTTCGAGCGGCTGATTGACCATCCTTCCTGGATCCCGCTACTGCGCCACTACTGCGGCGAGGAGCGGTCTTACGTCGAAGGCCTGTATATCGATGAATGCTTTGCGTCTGTTCGCCGCACCGGCGGCTTCTTTCCCATCCATTCCGGCGGTTACCACGGGGCGGCTCGCGGTCAGTACCGGTATCAGGAAGGCGTCTTCCGCTGCGGCCAGGTCAATATCCTGCTTGCCCTGACCGACATCGGGCCGGGGGACGGCGGCACGATGGTGGTTCCCGGCAGCCACAAATCCCACCTGCCGCATCCGCTGGCCGCCGAGTATTCGGGCATCACTCCGATGGACGCACTGCCCGGCGCGGTCGAAGTGCATTTGAAAAAGGGCGATGCCCTGCTGTTCGTCGACGGGCTTGCGCACGGTGCCTCCGCCCGGACCAATCCCGGCGAACGCCGCGTCACGATCTTCCGCTACGGCGTCTCCTGGGGCAGCACCCGCCACGGCTACGAATATTCCCATACCCTGCTGGACCGGCTCTCCCCCGAGCGGCGGGCGATCCTGCAGCCGATCTCGCCCCGCCGCCCGCCCCGGTAGTCCCCGAAAGTAGACAAGAGAAAGCCCCCTTTCTTCCAAAAGAAGAGCGGGGGCTTTGACCGGAAGGGATTAAGACGCCGAAGCCGTCGCTTTTTTCTTCCGAGCCTTCAAAATCAGCCCAAGTGCGCCAAACGCCGTAAAGCCCAGTCCCGCCCACTGGGACGGTTCCGGTGCGGCGGCCACGTTCTCAAAGTTCGTGGTGGTCGTGCCGAATGTCACATTATCGACGTAGCCTTTGTAGCTACCGCCCCAACCGGAGCCGACGCCGACGCTGTAGTCTTTAATGAATCCATCGCCGAAATTGATATTGGTTGATGTGCCCGTGATTGTCTGGTTATTGAGCCACTGAGATAAAGTCTTGGTTTGGCCAGCACCTGTATAATTGGCATTACCTGTCCGCGCCCAGAACTGGCCGCTCTTGATGTCCAAAGTATTCCAGGCATCGGTGGATGGTGTGATACCGTTGTATGCCGCTTCCCAGACAAGCTGATTCGAATAACTTCCGATATACAAGTGGAATGCAGGCGCGACAACTGTCGATGAACTGAGGCTGCTGTTTTTGTAAGCGTCAAAACCAAGCGCGTTGCCTGCGTCACCGACGAGGCTGGCGAAAGAAAGGCCATCTCCGCTCGCATGAAACAGCGTGGCTTTGCTGTTGTTGTCATTTGCCAGAGAAAGCTCATAAGAGGCGTTCCCACTCCGGGGCTGCACACTGGAGAAGCCTGCTGTACCGCCACTCTGTAAGTCCGTCGGACCCCAGAAGAGAGATGTGGCATTGCTCGGTGTCACAATCACCGTGCCGGCTTTTGCGCTCACACCTGAAACCAGAACCGCGCCGAGGGCCAGGGCTGCTGTGCCCAGGATCCGCCCGGTGGCGGGCCGCTTTGCATTTGCTGCATTTTTCGTGTTGCTCATAAAGAGTCTCCTTAAGCATCCCGATGACACTACAAAGAACTTCTTTGTGCATTATCCATGCCAAAGTGCCGAAAAACCGGTATTTTATGTGAAATGATTTTATAACTATGCCTGAGTACTAGGGGGGCAGAAAGGATCATTGTTGATCAGGCGCGAGCAGGCAGGCCTTGAGAAATTTTGCCCCAGGAGCTACCCTATGCTTCGACCACTTTGCCTGTGATGAAAACGGCTGGTGCCGAGTCTGGGGAACTGGGAACCCACCCCGCAGCAAGCTGAGGGGTGGGTTCCGAAAGTTTTTGCGTTAGGTACAATAACCGCATGACAGACACCCACAACAACGAACCGGAGGATCGGCTCGGAATGACCGACGTGCAGTGGGCGCAGTGGCAAGCTTATTCGCGCGGTTATGGCGACCAGGACGTAAATGGGATAGATGTCTCATTAATTCGCCAAAACTTCAAGCTTGCACCGTGGGAACGACTGAAAAAAATGGAGCGTGGCCTGACTTTTTTCCAGGAAGGTTGTATGGAAACAACTAACGATTTTCAAGCGTCCGTCGAAGCATTGAGCGCCGCCGGGATGAGGTTTGTCATCATCGGAGGGATAGCCATGCGTTTACAAGGTTCAGCGCACTTAACCGACGATATTAATTTTGCTTTTTCGCGTGATGCGGATAACCTGGAAGCACTTGTCAGAGCACTTGCACCCTTCCACCCGCATTTGAGAGGTACTCCGCCCGATCTGCCTTTTTTCTGGGATGTACGCACCCTCAAAACCTTGGTTAATATGACACTTGAAACTGACATAGGAAACGTTGACCTGTTGGGGGAGCCTGCCGGTATCTCTTCATTCGAGAGCCTTTGGGAAGAAGCGACAATTATCCTTCGCGATAACATTCCGGTTCGGGTTGCTTCTATTGCCTCTTTGATCGCAATGAAACGTGCTGCAGGGCGTCCGAAAGACTTTGCGCATCTGATGGAACTCGAACGAATGCAGGCGGAAAGCAAATCCACTCAGGTATAATAGCCGCACTATGTGCCGAATACTTGTGGTGGATGATGAAGAAGAAGTCCGGGAGGCCGTGCAGCGGCGGCTCTCGCGCGAAGGCTATCAGGTTGACACGGCTTCCGGGGAAGAGGCCGGGGTCGAGAGGATGAAGTCCGCCGAGCGGGCGTATGACATCGTCGTGACCGATATGAGCATGGAGGACTCCGGGTCTGGCATACGGATCCTAGAGAATGCCGTGGCCCGGGACGTTTTTACCGAAGTCATCATCCTGACCGCCTACGGCAATGTCGCCAATGCCGTGGAGTGCATGAAGCGCGGGGCATTTGATTACGTCGAAAAGAACATGCCGAATGTCGACGTCTTCGAGCTTCTGTGCTTGAAAGTCCAGCAGGCGGTCGAGCGTCGCCGGGGGGCCGTAGATACGGTGCGGCGGCTGGAAGCGTTTACCAAAAGCCATTAGTGAGCGAAGTCAGTGAACACGAATTATGATACAGATCTCGGGTGATGTGCTTCAGAATTGGGACGAGTCGTCGCGTCGCGAATGGCTCGTCACCAACGGCATCGGCGGTTACGCCTCCTCCACGCTCTCCGGGGCCAATACGCGCCGCTATCATGGCCTGCTGGTCCCCGCCTTCTCTCCGCCCCTGGGCCGGGCCGTGCTGCTCTCCAAACTCGAGGAAGAAGTACGGGTCGAAGACCAGCTGTACCAGCTCTCCGCCAACAAATACCCGAGCGTCGTGCAGCCGCAGGGCTTTCGGCACCTCAGCTATTACGGCTCCCGCCCGGTTCCCTGTTTCACCTACATTTTCCATGAAGAGACTGTCGTGCTGGAGAAGCGTGTCTGGATGGCGCACGGCAAAAACACCGTGTACTTGCAGTACACGCTGGTCAAGGCCCCGGAGCCGGTGAAGTTCGGGGTCGTGCCCCTGCTGGCGTACAAGGACTACCATTCGGAGCAGCACCGCTGGGACGGCTTCTTGGGGGTGACGACCGCCGAGGGCGAGGGGCGGGTGCAGTTTCTTGCCTATCCGACGGCCCATCCGCTGCACATGGCGATGCCGCCGCCGTTCGCCTTTTCGGAGCACAGCGGCTGGTTCTTCAATTTCGAGCATCCTCGGGAGCAGGAGCGCGGGCTGGACTGCACCGAGGACCTGTTCTGCCCGGGACGTTTTGATGGCCTGCTCTCTCCTGGTCAAACGGTGACTTTTATCGCCACGGTTGAGAGCGAGCCGCCGGTGGAGGCCGATGCGGCACTGAAGGGTGAAGAAGCGCGGCAGCAAAAGCTTTTGGCACGGGCGGATGTCGGACGCGCGGACAAGGCGCACGAAACGCTGGTTCTGGCAGCCGATCAGTTCGTGGTCGAGAAATCGGAGCGCGTACCCCGGGCCACCATCCTGGCCGGATATCCGTGGTTCGCCGACTGGGGCCGGGACACCATGATCGCCCTGCCGGGATTGTGCCTCGCGACGGGCCGCTTCGACATTGCCCGAAATATTCTGTCCTCGTTTGCCGGGGCGGTGCATGACGGCCTGCTGCCGAACCGCTTCTCCGACAACGGCGGCGGGGCCGAGTACAACACGGTCGACGCCAGCCTGTGGTTCTTCCACGCGGTCCATGCGTATGCCGAGGCCTCGGGCGACTGGCGGTTTGCCCAGACGGAGATGCTGCCGGTACTGCAGAAGATGCTGACCGCCCATATCGACGGCACGGACTACCACATCGGGGTCGATTCCGCCGACGGTCTGCTGCATGCGGGCGAGCCGGGGGTGCAGCTCACCTGGATGGACGCCAAAGTCGGAGACTGGGTGGTGACGCCGCGCAGTGGCAAGCCGGTCGAGATCAATGCCCTTTGGCACAATGCCCTGTGTGTCACGGCGACGCTGGCCGAGCGAGCCGGGCAGGGAGAGTGCGCCGCGGATTGCCGCAGCCGTGCCGAGCTGGCGAAAACTTCGTTCGGTAAAGTCTTTTGGAACTCCGACGCGAACTCTCTGTTCGACGTGATCGGCGACGATGGCCATCCCGACGCCTCGCTGCGGCCCAACCAGATCTTCGCCGTCAGCCTGCCGTTCCCGGTGATTGAAGGCGAAAAAGCGAAATTGGTGGTGGATGCCGTCGCCAAACATCTGCTGACACCCTTCGGCCTGCGAACGCTCGCGCCCAGCTCCCCCGAGTACCGCCTGCGCTACGGCCCCGGCGACCCAACGTTCCGCGACGGAGCGTACCATCAGGGCACAGTCTGGCCCTGGCTGCTCGGAGCATTCGCCGACGCGCACCTTCAGGTTCATGGAGACAAAGCAAAGACCCGCGCCCTGCTCTCCTCGCTGCTGAACGACGGCCTAACGGAATACGGGGTCGGCACGCTGGCGGAGATCTTCGACGGAGATGCTCCCTACGCGCCGAACGGCTGCCCGGCCCAGGCCTGGAGCGTCGCGGAAATCCTGCGGGTTTACGTTAAAACGAAATAGGCAAAAAAAGTCCCCCCTGTCTCCAGGGGGGCAAAAAGAGAAACACGATGACAGAAGCAACTCTGTCTTATCCCATTCGGCAGGTACTCCGCGTTTCCTTCCCGGTAATGCTGCCGGGTTTCCGCGGATCCCTCTAGAAAGTCACCTCATGCCTGCACTCTCTCCGACTGATTTTCTCACTCCCGGCGACAATCTGACCGTGGAAGGCATTCCGCCGCTGCCCAAGTCCCTGGCGGAGACGCTGCGCCGTTACACGGAGTTTCGGGCGGCGGGCTTTGCCGACTGGCACCCGATCCGGCGCGAGATGCTGATTCGCACCCGCTTTGCCGACACGTTCCAGGTGCATCATGTCGCATTCCCCGGCGGGGACCGGCGGCAGGTGACATTCTTCGCGGACGCGGTCGGCGCGGCCTCCTATGAGCCGAATACCGGCGAGTACTTCGTATTCAGCAAAGACACCGGCGGCAATGAGTTCTCCCAGAACTACCGCTATGACCTGGCCGACGGAGCGATCACGCTCCTGACCGACGGCAGCTCGAAGAATAGCCACGGCCTCTGGTCGAACGCGGGCAGTCGCCGAGTGTATACGTCGACCCGGCGCACCGGCAAAGACGTGGATTTTTACACCCTGGACCCAATGCACCCCGAAAGCGATGCCCTGCTGGCGGAAATGGAGGGGGGCGGCTGGTACGGGCTGGACTGGTCACCGGATGATGCGCGGATCCTGGTGATGGAGTACGTCTCCATCAACGAAAGCTATCTGTGGCTTCTAGACGCCCACAATGGAAATAAGACGATTCTTACTCCCAAGGGCGGCCCGAAGGTCTCGTACAAAGGGGCGAAGTTTGCTCCGGACGGTGCGAGCTTTGTGGTCGTCACCGACTCGGGCGGTGAGTTCGACCGGCTGATGCGGCTGGACCCGGCGACGCTCGCGCTGACACCATTGACCGCCGGTCTGGGATGGGGGGTGGAAGACTTCGACGTCTCTCCGGACGGCGGCACGGTCGCATTTACGACAAACGAAGACGGTGTGAGTGTCCTGCGTCTGCTCGATTTACCTACCGGGGAGATGACCCGCCCGGCAGGTCTCCCCCTCGGCGTTCTCGGCTCACTCTCCTGGCATGCAAGCGGCGAAGTGCTGGCGTTTGGTTTGGTCTCCGCCCGGTCTCCGTCAGACGTTTATTCGCTGACGCTCGCGACCGGACAAATCGACCGCTGGACACGCAGCGAGACCGGCGGCCTGGTGACGGAGACGTTCTCCGAGCCGGAGCTGGTGCGCTGGCCGAGCTTCGACGGACGCTCCATTTCGGGCTTCCTGTATCGCCCCGCTCCGAAGTTCACTGGGAAACGACCCGTGATGATCGTCATCCACGGCGGTCCGGAGGCGCAGGCCCGGCCCAGCTTTCTGGGGCAGAGCAACTACTATTTGAATGAGCTGGGCGCTGCACTGATCCTGCCGAACATCCGGGGATCGTCGGGCTACGGCAAGAGCTTTCTCGACCTGGACAACGGCTTTCTGCGCGAAGATTCCTACAAAGACATTGGGGCACTGCTGGACTGGATCGCTTCGCAGCCGGACCTCGACGCGGAGCGAATTCTCGTCAGCGGCGGCAGCTACGGCGGGCATATGACTCTGGCGTGTGCTTACCTGTACAGCGACAGAATTGCAGCTTCGGTGGATATCGTGGGCATGTCCAGCCTGGTGACGTTTCTGGAGAACACCGAGAGCTACCGCCGGGACCTGCGCCGGGCCGAATACGGCGATGAGCGCGACCCGGAGATGCGGGCTTTTCTGGAGCGGATCGCGCCGCTCAATCACGCGGGGGAGATTCGCAAACCGCTGTTCGTCATTCAGGGCAAAAACGACCCTCGTGTCCCCGCCGGGGAGGCTTTGCAGATGGTGGCGACCCTGCGCGGCAATGCCATCCCGGTCTGGTTCCTCATGGCGGACGACGAGGGGCACGGCTTCGCCAAAAAGAAGAATATCGAGTTTCAGTTTTTTGCCACGGTGCAGTTCGTGAAGACATTTCTCGGTCTTTCTTAGTGATGCCGCCCCGCCGTCGACGGATGAAGCGATCTCTACTTCACCAATCGCTCGGGCAAGCAGCTTGTTTGCCCGAAAGTGCGGATGATAATCCAGTAAACACTATCGGGATTGGGGAAAGGTGGCAGTCCAGTGGCTTCACAATGCCCATGGTTTCCCGCTTCCGACGAACTATCCTAACTGAGGTTTTCACAAATGCAAACAATTTACTACATAGGGTCTATCCATGCCTCCGAAGTCGGCCAGGAACTCTATGACGAGATCTCAGCCGTTTACCCCGAAGGGCGACTCAGCCCACGTCACTTTGGATCGAAACTGCCCAAAGAGGACTCACGCACCCTGGCCGTCATGCGGATCATGGAAGAACATGGCTACAAAATTAGGAACCATCATGAAGAGTTCGACCCCAGCCAGAAGTACTACAATTTGCAGATCACGCGAGAATACAGCAATCGGGATTTGGACCAGATAGCTTATCTGGTGCCGACGCCGAAGACGATGGCAGGAGCTTTGAGACGCAAAAACGGCATCCTCATCCTCGCGCACGACCGTGCCCGTGCCATCGCGGCGGATCGCATGACCTACGCCGAGGACGGCAACATCATCGTCACCGACGACCTGCGCCGGATGATGGAGGAGGCCGGACTTCTGAACCTGGTATTCCTAGAGGCCCGCTTGGAAAAGCCCTCCTTTCGGGTGCCGGAGCCCCTATGGGAACTGACGACGGAGTTGCGGATGCCGCCGCTCTCGGACAGGAACGTGCTGATTGACAACGATTGTGCGCCATACACTGGCAGGCCAGGGCAGATGTGTCTGCCGCGTGAAGGTTTATCCGTGCCAGAGGCATTGTATTTCCCTGCCGAGCTGCACTACTCGGCCCGGTCGCTAGCGGCCATCGAGCCGTTCGATCTGGCGCGGACATTTGAACCTATTGGACAAAATGTGGCGCATTACCCGGTGGCCTCACAGCGGTTCCACCAGTTTTGCGTGGCTGCCCACCTGCGCGTGAGCTGGCAGCCGGTGCAGGTGGACCCAAATTAAAATGGATACGGCAATGCCGATTGCGATAATTCGTCTGTTTTGTCCAAGAAGGTGTGCATTATTATGAAGATAATCTAATGGTATAATCAATCCTATGCTTCACCGCGAAATCCTGCTGCCGCCTGAAATCGATCACACGTTGATCGATGCACTTCTCGAAGAGACCTGCCGCCGGGAAGGGCTGGTCATCGGTCTCAAAGCCCCGCTGCGGGAATATCCCGGCAGCATGCATTGGCACTGGAAGCGCGGCAAGGAAAACGGCACGCTGGAAGCCACGCATTGGCCTTCGGAAGGAAGGCTCTGGCTCTCCGTACACGAAAACCGGGCGGCACCCTGGACCGATTCCATGACGGCGCGGCTGGGCTTGCGGCTCGTAGAACAGCTCAGCCCCGAAGTTGGCACGATTTTTGCAGAGTGTGAAGAATAACAGCACTGCCCCGAGGGCAGATCTCGCTCTGATTATGGCATTTGAGGCAGTATCTTCATGAATTCTCCCCAACGTACCGGCACATCACCCAAACTTCGCAAAGCTCTTCTGGTCGGCTTGACAACACTGGCCGCCGCCTCGGCAATGGCCGTGGTCATCGTTCCGCGTGCTCTGCACGGGCATGGGCACCTGCACCAGCTTGCAAAGGGCCTGTACCACGAGATCAAAGGCTCTTCAGTCCAGGCGGCCGCCCTGCCGGCGGAGCGGGCGGATGGGCCGATGGTGATTTACACAGACAAGCTGGGCGACGGCTGGGCGGATTGGTCCTGGTGCGACCGCGACCTCGCCTCGAAGTCCCCAGTGCATACCGGAAGCGCAGCCCTTCGCGTCACGCCGAAAAACTTTTCGGGCCTGTCGCTGCATCACGGGAATTTCAGCACGCGCGGCTATGCGGCACTCCAGCTCTACGTATCGGGCGATCCCCGCTCGCTCCTCGTGGCTCTGCCGCTGGAAAGCGGGAGCTGGGGCACGAAAGTGTCGCTCGCCAAATATTGTCACCCGGCGACGGGAGGCTGGCAGGTCGCACGTATCCCCCTGGAAGATTTGGGGGCGGACCGCTCGGGTCAGACCATCACCGGCCTGATCTTCCAGACGGCCTCAGCGCAGAGCTATCCCGCGATCAGCCTGGATGACATCTCCCTGCTGCCGGACACTTCCCTGCCGACCGCCCCGACCACGGCGACGGTCTCGCTGACAGTCAATGCGGCGACGGGTCGGCACCCGATCTCGCCTTATATCTACGGGATGGCGTTCGCCCCACCTGAGATCCTCTCCGATCTGAAAGTCTCCGTCAACCGCTGGGGCGGTAACGATAAGACGCGTTACAATTGGGTGCAGGGCAATGCCGACAACGCGGCCCGTGACTGGGGATACCGGAACCGCTATGCTTCCGACGGCAGTGTTCCTCCGGGAACGTCCTCGGCTGCTGACCGCTTTGTGCGCAGCAACACCGCCGCCGGAGCGGCGACCCTGTTGACCGTACCGACGATCGGCTGGGTCGCGCGGGATGACGACAATTCGCATGCCTCGGCGAATGTGCCCAATTCCGGCGGGAATGGCCTGCGGGGCGTCGATGGCCCGATTGCCGGGTATGACCCGGCGGCCAACCGCCTTGCGACTAGTGTCCGCTCTCTGCCGCGCAAAAATGCGCCGTTCACGAACAATCCGACTCAGGCGAGCGGCATGATCTACCAGGATGAATGGATCGCGCACCTGCAAAAAACATTTGGCACTGCCGGACACGGCGGGGTGCAGTTCTTCTCGATGGACAACGAGCCGGATATCTGGGACTACACGCATACGGATGTTCACCCGGCCCGTATGGGCTACGACGACGTGCTGAAAAACTTTCTGGACTACTCCACCGCCGTCAAGGATGTCGCCCCGAGCGTCATGGTGACAGGGCCTGTCTCCTGGGGCTGGACAGGGTACGTCTTCTCGGCCAAGGACCGGGGCGACGACAATTTCGCGACCCATGCGGATCGCACGGCGCACGGCGGCGAAATGTTCCTGCCCTGGTTCCTGAAGCAGGTCCATGCACACGATGTCAAAGCCGGGAAACGCAGCCTGGACATTCTCGATGTCCATTATTACCCGCAGGCGAGCGGCACATTCAGCGGGCAGACCGATAAAGACACGCAGGCCCTGCGTCTGCGCTCGGTGCGCAGCCTGTGGGATCCGACATACAAAGACGAGTCGTGGATCGCCACGTCCCTCTATATAATTCCTCGTCTACGGGGATGGGTGGCGGCAAACTATCCGGGCACGAAGATCGGGATCACCGAGTGGAACTTCGGCGCGGATGACCACATCAACGGCGGTCTGGCAATCGCGGATGTCCTGGGCATCTATGGGCGCGAAAATATCTATCTGGCGAACTACTGGGCCTGTCCGGCCAAGAATGGGCCGGGGTATCAGGCCTTCAAGCTCTTCCGCAACGCCGACGGTCTTGGGCATGGTTTCGGCGACATCGCCTGCACCGCCGCCAGCACCGACCAGAGCAAGCTGGCCTGTTACGCTGCCACCGACAGCGGCAGCGGGGACTTGACCCTGATGCTGATCAACAAGATGTTCAAAGCGACCGTCTCCGCGCCCATTTCTTTCGGGGGCTTCGACCCGGCGGGAACCGTGAAGATGTGGCGCTGCGATGCCGATAATCCCAGAAGTCTTACGGTTCTGCCGAAGACCGCCTTGAAGCGCACGATCACATTGCCACCGCAGTCGATCACGCTCCTGCGTATTCCGGCTCAAAAGTAAGTAAATTCACGATTCATGTACACCTCCACACAACAACGTGCCGCGCAGAAAAAGCTCGCCGACCAGGAAATGCCTTCGCTGTATGCCATTCCGTCGTCTGACGACTACGTCATGGCGACTCGGCGGCGGACGCTCGGCTTCATGCTTGGCGGCGGCGTGCTGGCAGGCTTTGTCGCCTCGGCCTATGTTGCCTTCGGCATGGATAACACGCTGCTGCCGATCGCCCTGCTGCTGGCGGTGATCACGCCGATCCTGCTCTGGCGGTTTCCGCGGTTCGTGCTTTTCTTTACGCTGGCCGCCGCCTGCCTCTTTGAGCTGGACCTCGTGAACTCTCCGACTGGCCTGGAGTATGCCGACGCTCTTACGGACCGTGTGCCGTTCTTCTGGAACGTCAACACAATCTTTCAGACTTACGCGCATGCGAACTTCAAGGGGATCCCGCTGAGTCTGTTTGAGTTCTTCCTCGTGATCGCCTCCGTCTGCTCGCTGCTGCGAACAGTCTATAACCGCACGACGACGCTGCGCGTCGGTGCGCTCTTCCTGCCGATCGGCATCTACCTGGGGTTTGTGCTGCTTGGGTGGATTGGATCTGTGGCTGCCGGGGGCGATTTCAAGATTTCGCTGCAGGAAGTACGCTCCCAAATCTACTTTGGGATTATTTATCTGATGGCGGTCAATATTGTGCGTGAGCGTCGGCAGATATTCGCACTGCTCTGGGTGACGGTCGGCTGTATCGGCCTGAAAGCGATTTTGCTGACATTTCGGCGGTATGTCACGCTGCATGGACTGCCGCTGCCGGATCAGGGGGTAGGGGCGCATGAAGAAGCGTTCTTCTTCGATGTCTTTATTCTGCTCCTGATGACTTTGGTGCTGTGTAAAGTCCTGCCGCGCCTGCAATGGCTGATGTGGTCCCTGCTGCCGTTTGTGATAACGGCGAACCTCGCCTGCAACCGCCGCGCGGCCACGGCGGCGATGGTGATCGTCTTCCCGCTGATTCTGCTAGCTCTCTACCAGGCACTTCCGGACCGGCGGCGGCTGATTGTCGGCCTCGGGGTTGCAGTTGCCCTGGCGTTCTCGATCTACTATCCGGCCTTCAAAAACAGCGACAGTACGATTGCTCAGCCCGCCCGCGCTATCCGCTCGAATTTCCAGCCGGATGCCCGCGATGCCTCCTCGAATGCGGCCCGTGATGCGGAAAACGCCAACCTGATGGCAACCATCCGGGCGAACCCTGTCCTCGGCTATGGGTATGGTCGGCGATTCTATCATGTGGTGGCGATGGCGGATATCAGCAAGATTTATGCCTTGGAAGACTTCATTCCGCACAATCAAATCCTCTGGGTATGGGAGCGTGTCGGGACGATCGGGTTTCTGGTCTTCTGGATGATGATTTCGGCCATCATCATCTTCGCCGCCCAAACTCTGCGGATGCCGGGGGCGGACAACGTCACTAAAGCGGTCGGCCTCTTCGTGCTGCTGCTGGTCTTTCTGCTGATCATCTTCGGCCTGCTGGACTTGCAGCTGTCGAACTTCCGGGATGTTCTGTTTGTGGGTGTCTGGACCGGAGCTTTGGCGGTGACCCCAGGGATGCAGCCGCGCGAATTGACTGAGCGGAGACCTAGGGGGACTGCTCGATGACCGCGTCTCCGTCCGCGGCGAAGACGGATGTTCCGCCCAGCCCCGCAAAAGCTCCGCAGCATATCCCGACACTGGACGGCATCCGTGCCGCCTCGTTCGGCATCGTGTTCCTGGCCCATGCGGCGGCCTCGACGGGGATCGGGAAGTGGATCCCAGGCTACTTCGGCTTGGCGACCTTCTTTTTTCTCAGCGGCTATCTGATTACGACCTTGCTGCGGATGGAGTTCGACCGGACGGAGAAAATCGCCTTCCGCGACTTCTACCTGCGCCGTGTGCTGCGCATCTTCCCGCCTTTTTACCTCATTCTCGGTCTGGACTGCGTTCTTACCCTGACTCACGGCCTAGATAACACCCTCTGGCCGTCGGCGGTGCTGGCGCAGGCGTTTCACTTGACGAATTACTGGATCGTCGTCCACAGCCACGCAGCGGATGCGGGATGGTGGTATGGCCTGGCTCCGGGAAGCTGGATCTTCTGGTCGCTGGCTGTTGAAGAACACTTCTATCTCGTGTTCCCCCTGGTTTATCTGCTGATGCGCCGCCGGAGGATGACCCCAAAGCAGCAGATGTCGGCACTTCTCGGCCTATGCGCTGCCGTGCTGGTCTGGCGCTGCCTGCTGGTATTTGGGTTCCATGTCACCAAAGAGCGTACTTATGTCGCCTCGGACACGCGCGTCGACTCGATCCTGTTCGGCTGCCTGCTCGCGGTCTACGGCAATCCATTTCTCGACATGCCGACCTGCTCCGCCGAGCGAATCAAGAATTTCTGGGTGCCGCTTGCCTCTGTTGTCCTGATCGCCTCGTTTGGTCTGGGCCGTGTCTGGCATGACTTCGACCAGACTCTGCGCTACACGGTGCAGGGGGCCGCGCTGATTCCCATCTTCATCGCCGCCGTGCGGTACCCCTGGTGGGGGGTGTTTCGCTGGCTGAACGTTCCCTGGATACGTTTCGTCGGCCTGCTCTCTTACTCTCTCTACCTGCTGCATACGACGGTCCTGTACGCTGTTGCACACTGGACCCACTGGCGTGCCCCGAGGGTCGGCTTCGTCTCTCTGCTCGTGTCTCTGGGTCTGGCGGTGCTGATCTATCACTTTGTGGAAAAGCCCTGCGCCCGGCTGCGGAAGAAGCTGTCACACTCCGTCCGTCGCCCCGACCCGCCTTCCTCGCCTGGTGCCCCGGTCGACGCTGTCACCGAGGTGGTGCCGACCGGCAGCAGCTCTCAGCGGGTCGCGAAGAACGTCCTATCGACGCTGGCGACACAGATAATTTCCTGGGGACTGACATTTGCCGTGACCCTCTTCCTGCCGCGTTATGTCGGGGACGCAGGGCTGGGCAAGCTGACATTTGCCTCGTCTTTCATGACCGTGTTCGGCGTTTTCATCCCTCTCGGCACGACGACTCTGCTGGTTAAAGAGATCGCGCGGGATCGTTCCCGCACGGGAGAGCTGCTGCCTGCGGCCCTGGCTCTACGTATTCCGTTGGCAATACTCATGGGCACTCTTGCCGTCGGAATCGTGACGCTGCTCGGTTACCCGAGCCAGACACGTATTCTCGTGCTTGTCGGTGCCGTGGCGATTTTCGTCATGTCCATCAATGAGGCCTTCAGTGCCGCCTTGCAGGGGCAGGAGAATATGCCGCGCCAGAGTGTGGGCGTCCTGGTGGATCGGTTTCTGTCGTCGGGCCTGACGATCTTTTTGATCATACGGCATGCCCCGCTGTGGGCCTTGGCAGCGGTGGGAATCTGGACTTGTCTGGCCTCGCTTGCCGTCAATGCGACTGCCTTCCGTTCCCTGCTGCCGACCCTGCGCCTGCCACGCTGGGTGACCGTTCGAACGCTTGCTCTCGCAGGCCTGCCGTTCATGGGCTGGACCGTCTGCCAAACCCTGTACGGGCAGGCGGACCCGATTGTACTGAGCCTCGTGACCAGCGATCAGACGGTCGGCTGGTATGCCGTGGCGTTTCGCCTGATCGGCACGACGATGTTTCTGCCGACGGCCCTGACCATGTCTTTGCTGCCGACTCTGTCGCGCCTGCACCGGGAAAATGAGGCCGAATTTCGTCAGATGGCCCGCCGAATGCTCACTTTGGTGATCTTGTGCGGCGTTCCGATCTCGGTCGTCCTGCTGGCACTTTCGGACCGTCTGGTGGAGATAATCTATCCGGGGCGGGGCTTCGCGCATAGCATTCCCGTGCTGCGTGTCGGCGGCATCGGCGTCTTGCTGTGGTTTATCGGCAATGCTTTGGGCACGACGATCTTTGCGGCCGACGGTCAGGCGAAGATGTTTAAAACTTCGATTTTCGCGGTTCTGTTGGGTGTTCCGGCCTGCATTCTCGGAGTACTGGTGACGGATCGCCTCTGGCACAACGGGGCGATTGGGGCGATGGCGAGCGATGTTCTCCTGGAAGTCTTTCTGGTCTGTGCGTATGCGCGGCTGGTGCCCCGAGGGACGTTCGGCGGGGAGAGTCTGCGCACGGCGGGCCTGTGCCTAGGGGCGTCTCTGCCGATGGCCGCGCTGCTGGCGGTGTTGATTGCTCATGGCTGGGGGCTGTGGAGCCTGCTGCCCGCCGCGTTGATCTACGCCGGGGTGTGCCTGGTTTTGGGCTGTATCAGCAGAGATGAGCTTGAGACGCTGCGGCAGATGCTGCGGCGAAGGCAGGCTTCCGCCTCGGTTTTACGCGTGGAACCCGTGCGGGAGCCGGTATGAAAGCTGCCTCAATCGTTCGGGCAGAGCTGGGCGGTTTCAATCTTCGCTTCGGGCTAGCAAACCTACTGATCTCTCCGCTGCCCACCGGCATGGCGGGTCGGCTTCGCGCGGCTGCCTACCGCCTTTGCGGCCTGCATCTTGGCCCGCAGACGCTCATTTACGGCCCTCTGGAGCTGGCGCAGGTACGCTTTGCCCATCGGAATTTACGGATTGGAACACGGTGCTTCTTGAATAGCCATATCTTTATCGATCTTGCCGCGCCGGTTACCCTCGGAAATGGGGTTTCCATCGGGCACCATGTCGTGATTGTCACTTCGGACCATGCATTTGGGCCGCCGGAATTCCGGGCCGGCATGGTACAGGCACTGCCGGTCACCATCGAAGACGGTGCTTGGATTGCCGCCGGGGCGATGCTCCTGCCGGGTGTGACAGTCGGGCGCGGGGCGGTCGTGGCGGCTGGGGCCGTCGTGACGAGAGACGTGATGCCCGGTGCCCTGGTCGGCGGCGTTCCCGCGAAGCTGCTGCGGATGCTGGAGGGCACACCGGCATGAGTCCACTTTCTGCGCTGAACTTAGCCGGTTTCTTTGCGTCTAGCCGGTGGAAGACACGCAAATGCACCTCGGTCGGTCCCTGGGGCCGCGTCGATGGTCGTGTTCAGGTTAACAACGGTGGAGAGATCCATTTAGGTGAGCGAGTGCGCATCCGCGGAACGCATCTGCCGGTAGAGCTTGGCTCTCTGCCGGGCGGCGTGCTCGAAATCGGAGACCAAACTTATATCAACAGCGGGGCGTCGATCTGTGCGCAGGAGTCGGTGAAGATCGGAGCGCGGTGCGCGATCGGCAACCAGGCATTGATCATGGACACGGACTTTCATTCCATCTACGACCACACGCAGCCGGGGATCGCCCGCCCAGTAGTGATTGA
>JANXNV010000037.1 GCA_025353925.1 Armatimonadota bacterium | reverse complement strand
AGCATCACGTTCCCAGCCGCCGGGAATTATGTGCTGACGTTCCAAGCCGCGCGGCGCGAGGGGGGAGCGCAGCCGCTCAAGTTCAGCGTGGACGGCGTGCAGGTGGGCGGGCTGATGACCCCGCCCAGCAGCAGCTTCGGCCCAATGTCTACGGCGGTCTTCGGCATTGCTAAAGCTGGAACTCATACACTGATGTTCTCCGCGACCGACAATTCCAGTGATTTGAGTACGTTTGTGGACCAGTTCATTCTGAAGGCAAATTAAGCGCAAGAAAGATATGCCAAAAGCCCGCCTCTGCACTTAGCAGCGGCGGGCTTTTGGCATTGATCATGCTATGTCAACTGGCTCGCGCCAGATTTTTTGCAGCCCTTCCTTTGCGCAGAGCCAGCCCTGCCAGTCCGATCAGCCCGATGCCAAGACCCGCCATCTGCGAAGCTTCGGGAACGGCGGGCGCATTTGGGGCAAACGAGACGCCGCGAAGAACCTCGCCGTATTTAGCGGAGCCGAGCGTGGAGAAGGATTCGCCTGCCCCGACCGCCTCGCTCGTGTTCAGCAGAATATCGCTGATAGCCACCAGTCGGTTCGGATCGGCACCTTGATCGCCGCCATTGCTGACAGTGGAGGTAATGCCAAAGAGGGTGACTGTCCCATCCGTATTGACTTTGCCCGTGAGGTTGCGCAGACCGTCCGTCGCCGCTGTGTATGTGTTTGCGCTGTTCGGGTCACTCACCGTGTACTGCAGCCCCAGCCCGAGGCCCGTTTGGAGCGTGTAGGCCAAATTCCAGGAGCCGCTGCTGAAGCTCCATTTTTGCAGTCCGGCATTTACGTTGTTGCCTGCGGTATCGCTGAGGCTCTGATTGCCTTCGTCGGCCACGTAGAGCGTGCTGGCATTTGCGAAAAACAGGCCGAACGGGTGGAATACGGTTCCGGTTGTACTCTTAGCCAGTGTGGTGGAGAAGCCGGGCAGGATATTGATCGCGTTGCCCGTGCCCGTGGGCAGGGTACCCGCCGCGCCGACCTGGTAGACGGTATTGATACCGTTTCCGCCGCTGCCTTTGGTCACATAAAGCGTGTTATTGAAAATCGTTTCCCCGCGGAAGTTATTGTCTTTGGTCTGCTTATCCGCCGGGTACCCGTTCTGAGTGATGCTGTAACTCCCTACTGGGGTCGTCCCGGCGGTCACCGGATTCTGTCCGGGAGTGACGCTTTGAACGCCGTTGTCATTCGGAATTGTGCCGTCCCCGCTGCCATTTCCGGCGTTGCCCACCGTCAAGTACTGATTATTAGCATTGTCGAGGATAGCATTGCGGCCATTATTGCCCGAGTAGGCCTGGGTCTGCGTAATCGAGTGGCTGCCGTCGGCATTCAATTGGTATACGGCGCGGTAAGTCGGCGTCGTCGTGACGAAGTTGCCGGTTTCGCTGCTGCCCGGCGTGAAAGAATTCGAGACATCGAGCCGCCCGGCAGGGGCCGTGTAGCCCATGAACGTCAGCGACGTGCCATTCGTCGAGAGATTCAGGCCAAGCTCCGATTTCGAGGGGAAGCTGGTGACGATCTGGCTGGTTGGAATGGCGTAAGTATTGATGTAGGAACCCGAGATAGTCAGTTGGTCTAGGAAGATCGCCGAAGAAACACTGAAGCTGGGATCCGATTTGGCATTGCTGAAGACGTTCGGGTAAGAGCCGTCGGCAACAGCTTTGTAGGGCGTCTTTCCATCTTTGGAATCTGGTAGATTAGACCCAATTTGAAGATTTGCAGCGTCGCCGGTGTTCTGATAAACACTGCGGCTCACGACAATATTGCCTGAGTCGAATGTCTGCGCCCGGGTCGAACCTGAGAGGGCCAAAAGGCTGATCGGGCTGAGAAGAAGTGCTGCTTTTTGAATGCGGCGACGTATCGCGCGTTTTGTTGTCATGCCTATGATTATGGCAAGCATATGACAGGTTTTCTGTTAAGAGAAGATTAAGCTTTATGGCAGCCGCGTAAAAACAAAAAAAGCCCGCCTCGATTGAGGCGGGCTTTTCGTCGAACATGCGAGCTACGAAGCAGACTTATAGGACTTTCGGTGTGCCCGTATGACCAGCATTCCCAGCATCAGTGCTCCCACGCCGAGCGAGACTGTTGCGGTCGGCTCAGGAACTGATGGGGTGAGCGGGTCAGTGGTCGGGAACAGGCCAGGATCCGGGATGCTGCTTACCGGCTCAGGCGTGAAGACAGTTGGATCCCCTGTCGTCGATCCCGCAGTTGGTACAGTGATCGTGACCACCGGGGAGGCCGGGTCAAATACGCTGACCGAGACCGGAGTCGGGTCGACACCCGGATTGGCTATCGGATCGGTCGTCGTCGTCGTGACGACCTTGGGGATAGGTGCGGTCACGACGACTGGAGCCGCTGCGGTGCCTGTCCCGGGGGTATAAATAACTTGCGGGGAGACTGCCGATGGGGCCAGGTCGGTGCTCGAGGAGCCGCCGCCGTGACTGCCGCCCATCAGGGCTGCGCCGCCGAGAACTGCCCCTAGGAGAAGCATGCCGGAAGAGTCCGAATGTTTGGAGGACTTTTCTGATTTCTCGCTGGTATTTGAATTGTTGCTCGGTAAGTCGGGACTTGCTATCGTGCCAGAATTTTGAGTCGTATTAGGCGTCTGTGCCGCAACTGCACCAGCACTGAAAGCCATCAGCGAATAAGCGGACAGGCACAGGCCAAATGGGGAGCGTGTCATGGTGTTTGCTTTTCTTTCTTTTTGTATTCCCTTGCAACAGACTTCAAACAGATACGGCACGAATTCTGAAAGCTCTGACGAAGCAAGACTCCTGTTTGCACGGCCATTATACCCGAGTTTCGAAAGAGTCAATGCCGATTCCCGGTGAATATCCATGTAAATTATACTGGGTTTCAATGGTTTTTTTGCGAGCATCCAGAGCCATTGAATTGACAAGACGCCCTGCATTGTGCTATTATCAGGAAGATAATTCAATAGTGAAGCACGACGTTCTTATCAAGAGTGGTGGAGGGACCGGCCCGACGAAACCACAACAACCACCTGTATTTTTTCGATATTTCTCTTTTATCGACTTCGTACAGGCAGGTGCTAATTCCGGCGCACACGCTTTAAATCGTTTTTAAATCGTGGCTGCGCAAGATAAGAAAACAGCGAAAGCACCCCGTGGTCTCGCGACTTTCTTCTGAACACTTCTTGATAACCCCGCCGCTGCTCCCTGACTTTGCATCACACCAAGAATAGGAAGCGAACCACCCATGCCCGATACCAAGCTCTTTACCTCCGAGTCCGTCTCCGAGGGCCATCCGGATAAGCTGGCCGACCAGATCAGCGATTCCATCCTCGATGCGCTGCTGGCGCAGGACGTCAAAAGCCGCGTCGCCGTCGAAACCCTGCTGACACGCGGCCTGGCCGTGATTGCGGGGGAAGTTACCACGAATGGCTACGTTGAGATCAGCGATGTGGTCCGCGAGACCATCAACGAAGTCGGCTACACCAAGACCGACTACGGTTTCGACGGCAACACGACCGGCGTCTTGATTGCGCTCCAGAAGCAGTCCCCGGATATCGCCGTCGGCGTGGATGCCGGAGCCAAAGGCGACAAAGCCCAGGGCGCGGGCGACCAGGGCATGATGTTCGGGTTCGCCGTCAATGAGACCCCGGAGCTGATGCCGCTGCCTGTGACCGTTGCCCACCAGCTCATGGCCCGCTACACGGCGATCCGCAAGGCCAGCGGCCTGGGTCTGCGCCCGGATGCCAAATCGCAGGTAACTATTGCCTACGATCCCGCCACTGACCGGCCCCTGTCCATCGACACGATCGTCCTCTCCGCCCAGCACGATCCTGATCTCAAGCAGCGGGATGTTCAGGCTCTGATCATGGAGCATGTCGTCCAGCCGGTGCTGGCCGAGTATGCTCAGTACGTCACGCATGACATCAAGTACCATATCAACCCGACCGGTATCTTCGTCATCGGCGGCCCGCAGGCCGATACGGGAGTCACCGGCCGCAAGATCATCGTCGACACCTACGGCGGCTATGCCCGCCACGGCGGCGGAGCGTTCTCCGGCAAAGACCCCTCGAAAGTGGACCGCTCGGCGGCCTACGCCGCCCGCTTCATCGCGAAAAACATCGTGGCGGCGGGCCTCGCCGACAAAGTCGAGATCCAATTGGCTTACGCCATCGGCGTCGCCGAGCCGGTCTCCGTCTTCGTGGATACGTTCGGCACCAATAAAATCCCGGAGGACGAGATCAGCCGGCGGGTCCGCGCGAACTTCGATCTGACCCCGCGCGGGATCATCCAGCTTCTGAACCTGACCCGTCCCATCTACTCCCAGACCGCCAAAAACGGTCACTTCGGCCATGCGGAGTTCGGGTGGGAAAAGACCGACCAGGCGGGCAAGCTGGCAGGGTAAGAAAGCAACTCTCGACAGGCCGCCGGGCATTGCCCGGCGGCCTGTCTGCGCTTTGTGTACGATGAGGCAGGAGAAAAGTTATGGCAATCGCGGAACGAGAGATCACGCGGCCTTTGAGTGTTAATCTCACCCAAGGCCAGCGAGAAAAACTGGAGCAAGCTGCTTTTTCGGCTGGCCTCAGCGTCCCCGATTTTACGGCAGCGGCACTGATACAAACGGTAGAAATTGATCCGTTGGAACGAGTCATTGGTGTCTTCCAAGACGAGCCGCTGATGGATGCTCTCATAGAGCGAGTTCGGGAAGACAGGCGTATTGAAATGAATGCTGAAGGCGCGAGCTAATTGTATTCTCTCGACTCAGACATCATCAATGGCATCGTCAAGGGAAATACAAGTATCGTGCGGCGGATCCGGGAGACTGAACCTGCTGACCGATGGATCTGAACGATCGTCATCGAAGAATTGCTGGGTAAGCAGATCAGCCATATCAATTCTTTGCGGTCACAGCGCAAGTCCCTCGGCAGAGAATGTCAATTTCTGGCAGCCCTAATGAAATCATTAGCTGTGTTCCAAATACTGCCTTATACGGACGAAGCAGAACAACTCTACCAAACATGGTCAGCTCGGCAGAAGCGAGCCGGTCCCAATGACTGCCGCATTGCTGCCAGTGCCATCACGGCCGGGTTGACTGTGGTCACCTGCAATGGGAGAGACTTTTCAACAGTCCCCGGCCTTGACTGGCAGGATTGGAGCAAGGAGTAGATATCAGAAAGGCCGCCGGGCGATGCCCAGCGGCCTTGGCTTACTCTTGGCTTATTTCTACGGCGTCCGCTCCAGCGAGAACTGCTGCCAAGCAAACCCGTTGTCCGGGTACTGCTGCAAGGGCACGTTCACCCCCGTCGCACCCCCCGGAATGTCCCAGCTCATCCCATCATGGGCGAAGTAGAACTTGTACTTGCCGTTGGTCA
>JANXNV010000026.1 GCA_025353925.1 Armatimonadota bacterium | reverse complement strand
GGTACCGGTGATGACGTCCACCGAGGGCCGCTGAGTCGCGATGACTAGGTGAATGCCAGTCGCGCGGGCGAGCTGGGCCAGGCGGCAGATGGAGGTCTCCACCTCCGGCCCCTGCTGCATCATCAGGTCCGCCAGCTCGTCCACAACGACTACGATAAACGGCAGCCGCTCATCGGGGGGGACGCGGCTGTTGAAGCCTTCGATGTTGCGGGTGCCCATGCGGGCGAAGCGGTCGTAGCGCTCCTCCATCTCTTTGAGGACGCTGCGAAAAATGCCCGCCGCTTGTTTCACATCTTTGACCACCGGTGACAACAGGTGGGGGATGCCGTCGTACAGGGACAGCTCGACGCGCTTGGGGTCAATCATCACAAACTTGACTTCGCGCGGCGTGGCCCGGTAAAGAATGCTGCTGATGATGACGTTCAAACAGACGCTTTTGCCGGAGTTGGTGCTTCCGCCGACCAGCAGGTGGGGCATGCGGGTGAGGTCAGCGTACTTGAACTCGCCGGAGACATCTTTGCCGAGGGCGAAGGTCAGCTTGGAGGGGGCGTTCATAAACTCGTTAGTGGCTAAACACTCGCGCAGCGACACCATCTGGCGGACATCGTTTGGGACCTCGATGCCGATGGCGGCCTTACCGGGGATGGGAGCTTCGACGCGCACATCGATGGCGGCTAGGGACATGGCGAGGTTGTCAGCGAGGGAGACGATCTTCTTGACGAGAATGCCCGGCTCGAGCTGGACTTCGTAGCGCGTGACGGTGGGGCCGATGGCGACCTGAGAGACATTGGCCCCGATTTTGAAGTCGTTGAGCGTCTGCATCAAAACGGCCTGTTTCTCCTGGGCGTCTTTTTCCTGAACTATCGGTTTGGGCGGTGATTCGTTGAGAAGCTCCAGCGGCGGCAGAACATACTCATGCTTCGTGCCGTCGTTGCCGAGGGCTTCCGGAATCATCAGCGGCCCGGCAGGAGTCTTAGGCTTCTCAATTGGCGTCGGCAGCCCGGCGAGTGGCTTCATGACTGCCGGCAGACTGACAGGCAGACTGACACGCGGCACCGTCGGCAAATCCTCGACCACCGGCGCAGCCACCCTCCTGTCATTCTTTCCCAGCTCCTCACCCTTCCCTCTTAGAAAAGGTTCGCTGCTTGCAGCGGGGTTAGGTTCCTGTCTTGTCTTCCCTACCTTCTCCTTCACCGCCGCCGCCCCAGCCTTCGCCCCATCGGACAGCGGCGCCGTCACGCGCCGTCCCCCTTCCACTGCGTGATCGAAGAGGTGCAGCAGCCGCATATCGGTGGCCCAGACAATGCCGCCGACGGTGACGAAGAACAAAAAGACGTGGCTGCCCAGATCACTGACCAGGGCGCGAAGCCCGGAGGAAAGGGCTGCTCCGACCCAGCCGCCGCCCAGCATCAGCTGGGCGGTGTCGAACGCATTTGCCGGCGTGGTATGGCCCAAGTGCCACCAGGCGATGCCGATCACAAACAGCAGGGCGGCACCTCCCGCGAAGTTTGTCCGCGTGTGCTGCTCCCGTCCGGTAATCAGCATCACGCCAATGGCGGCGAGCACAACTGGGAAGACCCAGGCCCCGATGCCGACGATCTCGCGCAGGCCCGTGCCGAGTGCCGTACCGAGCAGGCCCGCGCGTGAACCCAGAATCAGGCTGACCAGCAAAATTACCCCAAGCGCAACCAGAGACAGCCCCCACATATCATGCGGGAAGCGGTCATTGTTGCGCGGTGGTTTCGGACGGCGTACCTTTGTCGCCTGCGAGGGGCGCGGCTGGCGAGCGGCGGGTCGGCCTGGGGGGGATTTAACGGCCATACACATGTTCTCCTACGCTCTATTATAACAGAATAAGCATCACTGCCGCAACACGCTTCCGACAGGGGGGGATTTTGCGCATTTCGGGTACACTGACGGCGTGAAATTACTACTTAGCTTCCGCGCCGCATTCTGCGTCGTTCTCTTCTGCACTTCGCTTGTCGCCGCTCCGGCGCAAGCGGCTTCTCCGACCCTGGCGCAGATTATCGCGCGTCACAGGGCGGCCGCCGGAACGCCGAAGGCGGGCCAGGACAAATCGGCGCACCAAATCGTTTATGACATCAGTGCCGGGGGCCTCTCCGGGACCATGACGAGCTACGAAGCCGCGCCGCACCGCCTGCGGACGGAACTGGTGCTGGGGCCGCTCTCGATCACGACGGGCAGCAACGGCAAAGTCAACTGGGAGCAGGACGGCAGCGGCACGGTGCGCATTTTGGGCGGTGAGGAACTAGCGGAGCACAAAGCCGACATGTCGTTCTCGCTGGAAAGCTTTGATCCGTTCAAGAAAGGTGCGGCGGGGACTGTCACCCTGGCTGCCAAGCGTGATTCGAAAACCGGGTGCTACGTTCTAGAGGCGCGGCCTAAGGGCGGAACGCGGCAGACGATTTACATCGATCCAAAAACGTATTTGGTCCGAAAGTTCATCGAGCGTAAGGGCGGAATCGCCGGGACAATCGAGATTCAATCCTATCGGACTTTCTTCGGGGAAAAGATTCCGGCGCATCTGGAAATCCAGTACGGCGGGCTGCCGCTGGCGATCCAGGCCGATCTGCAAAAAGCGGTTCGGCTGACGACCGTGGCGGAAGCATTATTTTCGCCGCCTACTCTGCCGAAAGACTGGGAGTTTCTAGTTCCCGGCGCGGGCAGCGAAGTCACGGTTCCGTTTACGCTGGAAGCAGGCGAGATCGTCCTGGCGGCTTCCGTGAATGGGCATCCGCTGCGGCTGCTGCTGGACAGCGGGGCGGGCGGGTCGTTTATCACGTCCCTGGCGGCGCAGACTGCCGGTATCACCACGCAGGGCAATCTCCAGGCACTTGGTTACGGCGGGGCCTCGGCGACCGGGGTGGCGACTGCCGCGACCATCGATGTTGGGATTGCGATTCGATTAAAGCATCAGCCGCTGGTCGTGATCAAGGATCCGGCGGTTGCGAAGCTACTCAGTGAGCGGGGCCATGTGGACGGGGCGTTGGGCTACGAGCTGTTCACACGCTTTGCCGTGCAGATCGATTACGCTCAGAAGACAGTGGTCTTCCGGGAAGCCGCCGCGACAGCTGGAAAAGCGGGTTTGAGTGCAGTCACGCTGCCCTTGAAGCTGGAAAACCGGATGCCGACCGTGCAGGCATCGGTGGATGGCCGCCCCCTCGCTCGGTTCCTGCTGGATACGGGGGATGCCGGGGCCATCCATCTGTACTCTCAGTATGCCTCGGTAAGCGGGTTGGCACCGAAAGTCGGCGATCCGACGGCGCAGACCCGGATCGGGGTCGGGGTCGGCGGGATGCTGACGGAGACGGCGACGCCGGGGCATACGCTGCGGCTGGGTACGGCTCAAATCCCGAACCTCTCTTTGGCGACGATGTCCGGGCCGGGGATCACACGCATTTCCACGCTTGCCGGAGGCATTGGCAGTCAGGCCCTGCAAGGCTTCGTGGTGACGTTCGATTATGCGCATGGGGCGGTACGGCTGGAGAAGACGGGGACGGAGAAGATAGAGACGGAGAAGATAGAGAGGGCGGGGGCAAGCCCCGCCCCTACGGGGTTGATGACTTTGCAAGTGCTTCTGCAAAAGCATCTGGCAGCATTGGGTGGCAAAGAAGCGGTGGCGGCGATCCAAAACACGAAGATGACTTCCGATGTGCTGACCGGGGGTATTCATGGGACCATCACGACGATCTATGCCGCGCCGGACTCGGAGTATGAAGAGGACAATCTGGGCATCCTGCACATTTTGCAGGGCTATAATGGCAAATATGCCTGGCAGCGCGATTCCAACGGCAATGTCCGACCGCTGGCCGGGGAGGAGCTGAAAGACCTGCGCGTGCAGCTCTACTTCGATACCAATTCGTACGTCATTCCGGGGCGCATCCCCGGCAAAATGACCCTGCGACCAGGCTCCGAGCTGGGGACGGGGAACTACATCGTGGATGCGCTGCCGGTGGGTGGTAAGCAGACGACGCTGTTCTTCGATCCCAAAACCTGGCTGATCGCAAAAGAGCGGCATTTCGATGATAACGTCGCCGTGACCACCAGCTTCAGCGCGTATCAAACGGTCGATGGGGTCCAATTCCCCTCGCGTCAGGTCACGACCAACGGCACGGCCCGGTATGATATTGTGGGGAACGTCACCAAAATCGAGAATAATGTGACGCTCTCACCAAGCCTGTTTGTGCCGCCGGTGAGCGGGAAACAGTTCGGCTTCCTCAAAGCCGGAGCGACTCAGGCGACGGTCCCGTTTGATATGGAAGATGGGGAGATCGGGTTCACGGTCAAGATCAATGGGCAGCCTTCGCGGGTGTTCCTGGACAGTGGGGCCAGCGGCATCGCGCTCTCGCAGACGGTGGCGACAAAGCTCGGGCTGAAGACGGCGGGCTTTCTGGAAGCACGGGGATACGGCGGCTCGACTGATCTGCGGCCGATTTTGATCAATCGCTTTGAGGTTCCCGGTGCCGTGCAGCTGACGGATATTACGGCAATCGCGATCGATCTGCCCGATACCCTGAACTCTTACTTCACGCGCCCACTGGCGGGGTTTGTCGGCTACGACCTGCTGGCGCATTTCGTCGTGAAGATCGATTTTCCGCGCAAGCAGCTCACGTTTATTGCACCGGAGGCGTTTCACCCTACGGCTGCTGATGGGAAAGCTCTACCGATCGAGCTGGACAGCGATGTCCCGTCGGTGACGGCTCAGGTGGACAGTCTGCCGCCGGGTCGATTCCTGCTGGATACCGGTGATGAAGCAGCCCTGCGCCTCTACAGCCCGTTTGTCGCCGCACATGGCCTGGATAAACGCTACCCGCGCGGCGTCGTTTCCGTCGGCGGGGGGATCGGTGGGGTTTCACGCTCGCGGGTCACGCGGATCGGAGCGTTTACAATTGCCGGTGTGAAGTTCGCATCGCTGCCGACGGACTTCTCGCTGGACCCGAAGGGGGGGGCCTCGCTGATCAATGCCGGGTCGCTCGGCGTCAAGCTGCTGTCCCGGTTCGTGGTGACTTTCGACTACCCGCGCAGCCGCGTGTTCTTCGCCCCGGCACCCAATGTCCGGGCTGCATTCGTCAGCAAAACGACCGGTTTGACATTGATCGAGACGAAGGACCAAGCAGGGCATCCGCATGTGATCGTCGCCGAGATCGCCGCGAGCGCTCCGGCAAACACCTCCGGTTTGAACACGTTTGACGAGGTTCTGGCAATCGATGGTCAGCGCACCTCCGTGCTGGGTTTGACTGGCTCTCGCCGCCTCCTTGGGTCGGAGTCCGCCCGGCTGACGCATGCGCTTCTGGTGCAGTCAACGATTGGAAAGCCGCACATGACCAGTATTTCTTCGTACGACCCATTGAAGTAGCGAGCGGCGTTTATGTTTCTCGGCTTCCTGGGTAGAAGTTTGTCAGCGAAGGAGAATACTATGCGAACACCTATGAATCACTCGGGCCGCTGGGCAATTGTCCTGCCGGTCGCCGCGCTCATGATGACCGCTGCGCTTGCCGGCTGCAAGGGCAAAGAGGACGAGGCGGCAGCTCCGGCGACCACCCCGGTCACCACTGCGCCTTCCGGGCCGGTCGCTTCGACCCCGGGAACAAACCCGCAGACCACCACTCCCGGTGCCGCTCCCGGCGGCCCCGGCGGGACCATGATGAATAAGCCGTCGATGAATCCGAACGGGGCACCGGGCGACGCACTGATCAAAGCGAAAGTCACGAGTGCCTTGATCAAAGACACCATCGCCAAGTCGATCAATGTGGATACGAAAAGCGGGACAGTCGTCTTAAGGGGCACCGTTGCGAATGCTGCGGATAAAGCCACGGCGATTGGCGACACCAAAAAGATTGAGGGCGTCAAGAACGTCATCGACCAGCTGACAATTAAGCCCTAGCCGAACCTACGACACTCAGCACCGACAAAGGAGTTCTCCATGCCCTACACAATCAACGGTCAGCCTTCCGCAATTGCAGAAGAGCCGCACGATCAGGACGGAACGGTTTATGTGCCCTACAAGCAGGTTCTCGAAGCCTTGGGCGGCACGGTGACTTGGGACAATTCGACGAAGACGGCGGCCGGCACGGTCGGTCAGTGGACCGCGACATTCATGCTGTCCGCCGACACCGCCGATGTCAACGGCACAACCGTGCAGTTCCCTGCCCCCTCCTATGTGGACAACGGCGAGCTGTACGTCCCTGCCGAGTTCTTCCACAATGCCTACGGCTACAACGTGACGGCAAACGGCACGGCTGTCAGTATTGGGGTCTAATTTGGGGGATTAGGAGCTAGGACGAGTGATTGAAAACCACTCGCTAGGTGACGCGTCCTCCGGACGATCAGATACAGACTCCGACACCCGAAGGGTGCTTAACCTAGCGAGTGGTTTTCAGCCACTCGCTTTTTTCATGCCAGCTCTACCCTGCCAGATGCCGAACGAGAAACACGGCGAGCAACGCTTCATCCGGGGACGACGGAGAATTATTCTCTGCACCTGGGCTCGCTAAGATGCTCAAGATCTCGTGCGCCGCAGCGGTCCGCGTTTCTGTGGAAATCAGCTGTGCCAGTCGGTTGAGTCGAGAGGTACAAAGTGCATTGTCTCCCAGCGTATACGCCAGCAAAGCACCCTTCGCTAGGGCGAAGATACGGGCGGCATGCGGCTCTTTCGCCTGGGCGGCACGTACCCGGTTCCTCCGCTGAATATTCAGGAGTATTTTCCCCACAGTCTCATCTCGGGCATACGAATCCAGGGCTAAATAGGGGTAAAAGGCATCCCGCCCGCCGCCGATGCTGCCGACGGCGTTCAAAATCTCCCGCCGGACCGTGGGTGATTGGGTGCGGTCCAGCGCCGCCAGCAGAGGGCGAGCCGCCTCCGGAGATGCCAGGCGGCCCAGAGCATCGGCCAGGACAGCCAGGTTCGCCGGTTCGCGCTCCTGACCGAGCTGATCGATCAGCCCCGGCAGACTTCCGGGGTCTTCGCGCTCGGCTAGGGCGCGGATCGCGGCGGTGCGAACAGAGGAGTCCGGATCATGCATTAAATGGTTCAGGATTTCGCTGACCGAGGGGTCGTTCAAACGGCCCAATGCTTCCATGGCGGCAAGCTGACGCGGCGGCGGCCCCAGCTGCGCCGCGGCGGCCAGTGAAGGTAGGGCGGCTTTATCGCCGATCTTCCCCAGGGCCGTAGCGGCAGGTCCCATGATGCCGGAAGCCGGATCGGTCAGCTTTCGGACCAGCGGGGCTGTCGCCCGGGCATCACGAATCTCTCCCAGTGCGATAGCCGCCCCTTCGCGCACCGGCAGGGAAACGTCATCGAGCGCATATACTAACTCCTCGACGGCCAGAGGAGTCTTGAGCAGGCCGAGCTTCTCCGCTGCCTGGACCCGTGCGGTCGAAGTCCCTGCTTTGGAGAGCTTTTGGATATTTGTAAACGAGCCGACGGGCTTGGAAGCTTTGAGCTGTTTCAGCACGTAGCCCGTCTGCCGACTTCCATCTTCACGGATAGGGCTGATCATCAGAAGTGCCGCGACGCGCAGGAGTGCGGACAGCACAAACAGCACATGGTAGTTGCTGCGGACAAGCCCGTGATCCGGAAACGCGACATGTGCCAGAAGCTCCATCATCGCTCCTCCGGCCAGCGGAGCCAGCCCGCCCGCCAGACCGGAGACCGCCGCCATGGCACTCACATAAACCGTGCGCTTTTCGGACGGGGAAGCCCCAATCATGAGGTTGAATTGGGAGAGGCCGACTCCCGCCCAGCCGATCCCCGCCAGTGTGTTGAGAACAATAATATCCAGCTTGGTCAGAGACAGATAAAATCCGTGGGCCGGGTCGAATCCCCACAGGCCGGGAATGCCGTCCGGGGCAGCCAGTATCCATAGCAGAGGCGGCAGCAGTACCAGGCCGGTGCTGATCATCAGAACAGGCTTGTTGCCGTACTTGTCCGCCAGATAGCCCCAAAGCGGCATGGAGGCCAGCGATCCAAGAGTTGCGACGGCAGCCAGGAGCTGAAATGCCGTATAATTCAGTTTTAGATATTCCAGTTGATAGACGACGAAAAACTGTCCGGCGACCGACTGGGCGATGACCATCATGGCGAAAGCCGCAATGATGCGCCGGAAGTTCTGGTCGGCGAATGGTGCCCGGTAAAATGAGAGGGCACTCTCCGGAGCTTCACTCCGATCCCGCTTTGCCGTCGGCACATCCGGGCTTTGCAGTCCCAGCCCCAGGGACCCAAAGGCAAAGAGTGTCGCCGACGCGAAAATCACGGCAAACGCGATCGGCCGGCTGAAGGCATGGCTCTTTGTCGCCCCGTCCAAAAAATAACCGCCGAGGATAGGAACGAGCATCCCGACCCATCCGGCAAACATATTTCGCCGCCCGAAATAGCGGCCGCGATTATTCTCCGGCACCAGATCGGTGATCCAGGCGGTCCACAGAGGGGCGGAGACATTGGTGCAGAGTGCGGACAGGAGTGTCAGCGCCAGAAACGCCCCCACCCACAATGTCGGTGGAAGAACGAACGGGATGAACAGCATCGGAACCCAGAAGGCTCGGGCAGCGAATGAGAACCACATGGCGAGCGGCTTGCGATCCCCGTACCGCTGGGCCAGGTAGGAAGAAAAGAGCTGGACCAGCCCGGCGAGTGCCGGGATGCCGCCCAAAGCCCCGATCCAGAAAGGGCTGCACCCTAAAAAGAGGGCGAAGCCGGTTTGAAATGCTCCGGTGGTGAGGGAGCCTTGAACCGTGGCGATGCAGCCTTCGACTGTCCAAAGGCGCAGGGAACGACGAATTTGCAGGCGAGAGAGGCCGGGTGGGGCGGCTTCCGGTGATTGGGTTGTTACGGACACACCCTAACTTACGGCATCCGATTCCGTATTCCTGCCTCAAACTATCCTCAATCCGATACGTCACCTCTTTTCTCACTACTCACCTGCCAATAATAACGATTATGACTTCATTGCTCATTCTCTGCGCTTCGCTGCTGACGCAGTTTCTCTGCGTACTGCTGGCCATCAAAACGTACCGCACGTATGGGCGTCACTGGGTCTGGCTCTTCATTGCTCTGTCTATGCCGGCGGCGGGCCTCCGATCCTATCTGGGGTACTTTCGGCTGATGTCGCACGATCCAATACTGCTTTCGGATATTTTCGCCGAAGCGGAGATTTTTGGCCTTTCCGCGCTTTTGGCACTGGGCATGGCGATCATCGGCAGCATCTTCGAGAAGCGGCTTTGTGCCGAGGATGCGCTGCGTCAGGAAAAACGCCGTCTCTCGATGCTGGTCGACCGGCGTGTGGCGGACCTTGAGGCAGAGGTCGCGGAACGGCGGCGAGCGGAGGAAGCCCTGAAGCTGGACAGCGAGCGTTTTTCCGCTATCATTGCGACACAGTACGATATTGCGACGGCGGACCGTGACCTGTCGGCAATGATGGATTTGATCGTAGGGCGTTCTCAGAAGCTGACACGGGCAGACGGGGCGGTACTGCTCTGGGTGGACGGCGACATTCTGACCTATCGTGCGGTTGCGGGTCGAGCCACACCGTTTCTGGGACACCGGCAGCCGCGTGACAGGAGCCTAGTCGGGGAATGTGTCTCCACCGGGCAAATCCTGCGCTGTGATGATGCCGAGGGCGACGCGCGGGTCGATCTGCCTGCCTGCCGCCGCCTGGGAGTGCGCTCGATGATCGTGGTTCCTCTGCGCCATGATCGCGTCGTGGTCGGCGTTCTTCAGGTGATGTCCGCTGAAATCCACGCTTTCTCGGCACTGGACGAGCAGACGCTGCAGCTGATGGCCGGGCTGATTGCCGCCGCTATGAGCCATGCGGCGGAGTTCGACGCGAAACAGGAGCTGCTGGCCCAACAGGATTATCTTCTCGCGGAGGCTCGGGCGCAGGCGGATAAAGACCCGCTGACGGGGCTGCTGAACCACCGGGCGTTCCACAAGCATCTGGAAGAGGAGGCGGACCGGGCACACCGCACGGGCGAGAGCGTCGCGCTGGTCGTGATCGATCTGGACAACTTCAAGTTCTTCAACGATGCGTACGGGCATTTGGTTGGCGATGAGGTTCTAACATTGGTGGCGAGTGCTCTGCGCCGCAGCTCACGCTCTTATGACACGCTGGCGCGGTATGGTGGGGACGAGTTCGCGATGCTGCTGCCGGGAGTGGGGGAGCAAAGCGCAGCGGAGATCACCGCCCGTTTGACGGAAGCGTTCGAGGACATCGAATACCGTCCGGAGACAGGCCCACCGATTCCGCTCACGCTGTCGCTGGGCGTGGCCTTGTTCCCCGAGGACGGACCCGGACGGCTGGAGGCTCTGGAAGCGGCGGATGCCCGCCTGATGCGGATCAAGTGCGGGGCAGGCGGGGCGGGGGAGCTGACCGAGCAGCTTCGCACGCAGCTTTCCTGCTCCATGGCGAACTTCTCCATGCTGAATGCGCTGGTCACGGCGGTAGACACAAAAGACCGCTATACCCGTCGCCATTCGGAAGATGTGATGGCCTACAGCTACCAGATCGCCCAAGCCCTGCATCTGGACGAGAAAGCCTGCAATACGGTGCTGATGGCGGCACTGCTGCACGATGTCGGCAAGATCGGTGTCCCAAACTTTATCCTGCGTAAGCCCGGCGTTCTCAGTGAGGAAGAATACCGGGCCGTCAAGCAGCACCCAATCATGGGTGCGGTGATTGTCGGAGCCGTGACCGGGCTGGAGGGAACGCTCGATGCCATTCGCCACCACCATGAGCGCTGGGATGGCGGAGGCTACCCGGATGGTCTGGCGGGTAAAGCGATCCCGCTGATGGCCCGTCTGATGGCGGTGGCCGATGCCTATTCGGCACTGACGACAGACCGGCCTTACCGGAAAGGGATGGAAGCCGAGCGGGCATTGGAAATTCTGACCAAGGGGGCTGGGGAGCAGTGGGATAGGGAGTGCGTGGAAGCATTTCTGGGTGCTCGCCGCGCGTTGGTCCAACCAGAATCGGCTGCCTTCTTATTCGGATCCGACGCCGGCAGAATACAGGAGATGTGGGAGGGTGCGGCCCGCGAAACTCTGTAAGTCACTTTGCCAGGAGGCGGCAATCCGCCCAGGCGATTCTCCCTCGATCAAACGCTGATAGGTGTCCGCATGGCACAGCAAAGTTTGGAGCTTCTCCGGCTGCCATCTGTTGGAGTAAAGACGGCGCAGAACGACGGCCAGCGCCAGTCCCACTTGCACGGCATTCAGACACTCCCAGTCCGTGACAAGAATCTGCACTCCGCCGCAAACCTCTCCGGCGAAGACGCTGGCATTCGGCGTGAAGGACGTTGGAATGAAACGCACCCCCGGCACATCTCCCGCGTTCAGCGCAGCCGCAAATTGACGCGGGTTGAGATAGGGGGCACCGAAAACCTCGAATGGGGTATCTGTCCCGCGCCCGACGGAAACATTGGTGAATTCCAAAAGGCCGACGCCGGGGTACAACGCCGCTGCGGACAGACGCCGCATATTCGGCGAGGGATTTGTCCAGAGTAGTCCGGTCGCATCGTACCAATCCCCGCGGGACCAATTTTCGCAGGCCACGACCTCCAGAGGACAGGTCAGAGACTTTTCTGCATGAATCAAGCGGGCCAATTCACCCAGGGTCAGGCCGTGCCGAACGGGGATGGGATGATAGGCCACAAACGAAAGGGCGTCGCTGTCGGCAATCGGCCCTTCAGCACGTAATCCGGTAATCGGATTAGGCCGATCCAGTACAACCACCCGCAGGGCGTGCGTACTTGCCGCTTCCAGCACATTTCCCAGCGTACTCAGATAAGTATAAAAGCGGCAGCCGATGTCCTGAATGTCAAAGACCAGGGTGTCCAGGCCCTGAAGCTGCTCGGCGGACGGCTGAGTCCTTGCACCAAAGAGGGAGAAGATGGGGAGGTTTGTCCTGGCATCCACCCCATCGGCCACATTTTCGTCGTGATCGCCGCGTATCCCATGTTCCGGGCCGAAGAGTGCTTCCAGCGAAACGTTTGGAGACTGGTGCAAAACGTCGATCGTCGGCAGCCCCTCACGCGTCAGCCCGGTATGATTGGTGACCAGGCCGATGTGGCAGCCTCGAAGCTGGGCGAAGTTTTCCCGAACGAGGACATCGATCCCAGTCAGCACTCCCGATTTGTCATCAAACATGGTTTATTATAGCGCGAACAGGCACCGGGTACAATAGGGGCATGGCATTTCCAATTGTGAAACTGAAACCCCAGCGGCCGGAACGGTTCCGGCATCCCTGGGTCTACGATAATGAGATCGCGACCGGGCCGCCGGCGGGATTCGAAAACGGCGGCGTGGTGCGGGTGCAGGACGCACGCAGCAAAACCATGGGGCTTGGCTACCTGAACAGCCGCAGCAAGATCATTGTCCGCTACCTGACTCGGCGGGGCGATGTTGCAATTGACGCGTCGTTTTGGCGTGAGCGTGTGACAGCGGCTTTCCAGTACCGACAGGCCCATTTCACCGGCGAATCGGGCACTCTGCCTCCCGCATACCGGCTGATCCACGGTGAGTCCGATGGCCTGCCAGGCCTGGTGGTGGATGTCTACGGCGAATGGGCCGTCATGCAGTTTTTAGCACTGGGCCTGGAACCGTGGCGGGAGGTCTTGGTGCAGTCTTTGATGGAAATGCTGCCCCTGAAGGGGATCTACGAGCGCTCGGACAGCACGGTCCGCAAGCTGGAAGGGCTGGAGGAGCGGGTAGGGGTGCTGGCCGGGGAAGAGCCGCCGGACGTTTTAGACTGGACCGAAGACGGCGCCACGGTGCTGGCGAACCTAAAAACCGGAGCTAAGACCGGACTCTTTTTAGATCAGAACTTAAACCAGAAGGCGGCGGCACGTCAGGCGAAGGGACGCGACGTCTTGAATTGCTTCTCCTATACAGGTCTCTTCGGCCTGCGGGCCGCCCGTGCCGGGGCGAAAAGCGTCACCGATGTAGAGATCAGCCCGGAGTTCAACGCTTCGAACCGCGCCCAGTGGGTGCGAAATGAGCTGGATGTCTCCCACACGACGATCACGGAAAATGTCTTCGATTATCTGCGTGCTCTGGATGCCAAGACTTACCGAACGGACATGGTGGTGCTGGACCCGCCTGCCTTCACGAAAAATCGGGGCAGCCGTGACGGGGCGATCCGCGGTTACAATGAGATCAATCGGGGAGCTGTGCGGCTGCTGAAGCCGGGGGGCGTGCTGGTCACCTGTTCCTGTTCGCATCATTTGGGAGCCACCGAGTTCCGAGAGATCGTCCAGGGGGCGGCACGCGACGCGGGCCGGTCCCTGAAGCTGATCGAGCAGCGCGGCCAGCCCGCCGACCATCCGGTTCTTTTGGATGCGCCTGAGTCGGAATACTTGAAGTGCTTAATTTTGACGGTCGACTAATCGGAGGAAGAGTATGCTGGTTGTGACGGGTGGAGCCGGGTTTATCGGCAGTGTCCTGGTCTCCGCGCTGAATGCGCGGGGCCGGGACGATATTCTGATTGTGGATGAGTTTGGTGATGG
>JANXNV010000009.1 GCA_025353925.1 Armatimonadota bacterium | reverse complement strand
ATGCGGTGGTCACCGTCAAGTGAAACACTTTCTTCTCAGCGTGTTGTCGTTCGTCCTGCTTTCTCTGGTGACCGGTGCCCAGGCGGGAACACCGGTTCCGATCCATTTTACGGCGTCGATCAGTCCCGGTCCAGCCCATCCCGGCGAAGCGGTCACCGTGTCGGTGAAAGCGGCAGTGGATCCTGGATGGCACGTCTATTCCGTCGTTCCCGCTGAAAACGGCCCAGCGGCGACTGAGATCGTGTCTCTGGCCGGAGCAGAACCGGCCGGTTTAACGACGGAAGATGCGCCTGTCAGCAAGTTTGACGCGAACTTCGGGCGTCAGGTCACCTTCCATGAGGGCGCAGCCACGTTCCAGAGACAGTTCAAGGTCGGCACGACAGCGGGGCAGTCCGTGACGGTGCATTATCAAACGTGCAACGATAAGATCTGCCTGCCGCCGACGGATGTCACGCTTCCGGTCAGCTTTTCGGTGTCTGCCGGGACTGTGCGAAAAGAATATAAAGCAAAACCGAGCGTAGAAGTCAAAAAGAGCGTAGAAGTCAAAAAGGGCGCAAGTACCCAAGAGGGCGCGGCAAGCAGCGCCCCTACAGAAAAGAGAATCCAAGATGAATCGAGTCGCCTACATTTTTGCGGTGATTGCAGTATCGCTTACTGCCTATGGTCTTACTGGACAGGTGCTTGCCGCCACGCCCCCCGATCTGCTCGGCCCTAGCGGCTGGAACTTGAGCACCCCCCATCCCGAAGATGCCGTGCTGACGGTGGATCCTGCCACCTCCGCCGTCACAGTCACGGTCAAGACTCCCGCCAGTCCCTATTATCTGATTCAGATCACGCGGGACTTGCCGGCGGCCATTCCCGAAGGGGATCGAGTGCAGATGCATTTTCGGGCACGCTCGGCGGCAAAAAACCCAATCCGGGTGACGATCGAGCGCAGCGGGCCGCCCTACGACCCGGTCCTGGATAAGAATGTCACTCTGACCCCGCAGTGGCAGGAGTTTACGCTCGTCGGGAACTCGCCTGGCTACGGTCCGGCGGGCATCAATGCGCACTTCCAGATGGGTCAGCAGGCCGGCTCGGTGGAGCTGTCCGACATTGGTGTGACCGACCTCGGAGTCGATCCGGCCATCGCGGAGGCCCGGGCGGCCCTGGTTCCATCGGTGATGGCGGCCCGGATCGAAAAGTATCGCAAGGGCAATTTGACTATCTCCGTTCGGGACGCACAGGGTAAACCGGTGCGCGGAGCGGTGGTCAAAGTGACCCAGACGCGCCATGCATTTTTGTTTGGCTGCAACTTCTTTGCGTTCGACCCGGCGGACACGTCCCCCGAGCAAACGACGTATCGGAAGGAGTTTGAGGCCCTCTTTAATTACGCCACGCTGCCCTTTTATTGGGGAGGGTTTGAATACACGCAGGGTAAGCCCGAGTATGCCAGGCTCGAAGCGATGGCGCAGTACTGCAAAGGCCATGGCATCACGCCCAAAGGCCATCCACTTGTCTGGCATATAGTCTGGCCCGGCTGGGCACCCAAAGATCCCGACAGTGCTATCCCACTGCTTCAAGCCCGCGTCACCGACCTCATCCCGCGCTACAAGAGTACGATCCACTACTGGGATGTACTCAATGAAGCTAACAGTGCGGCAAGCTTCAGCCCGGCGAACGGTGAAAGCGAATGGATCAAACGCGATGGACCCGCCCCCGTCGTAGGTACCGCCCTGGGCTGGGCACGAGCGGCAGGGCAGGGGATTCCAGAGACATTTCTTTACAACGATTACGATACAGGCGAGGCGAATGTCGCTCTGCTCACCGCGCTGCAAAAAGATGATAGGCTGCCCGACGCCATCGGTATCCAGTCGCATATGCACGGCGGCACCTGGTCGGAAGAGAAGATCTGGTCGGTCTGTCAAAGCTTCGCGCAATTCGGCAAGCCTGTTCATTTCACGGAGACGACCGTAATCAGCGGGCCGCAGCGGGTCTACAGCATGACCGATCCGAATCCCGGCTGGGAATCGACCCCAGAGGACGAGGCAAAGCAGGCGGCGTACGTCTCCCGCTTTTACACCATCCTGTTCAGTCACCCCTCCCTCCGGGCGATCACCTGGTGGGACTTCAGTGACAAGTACGCCTGGCTGAATGCCCCGGCGGGTTTGGTTCGGAAAGATATGTCGCCGAAGCCCGCCTACACGCAGCTTCTGAACCTGATCCACACCCAGTGGTGGACGAAAAAAGTTGGAAGGACAAGTGCCCAGGGAAGCTACACGGGCCGCGTCTTCTACGGCGATTATACCGTGACGGTCACTGGCAGCAGTGGCCGCAGCGTGACCCAAACCGTTACGTTTCCGGAGGCGGCACCGCCAAAGACGCTGGTCGTCAAATTGCCATAGGCAGGAAACTATTCCGCTCACGGGATTGTTTCTTTTCCAGTTATACTCTCACAAACTGAAGGAAACAGCATCGTGCCTCATCTTTTCGACCCGTTGCCCCTGCGGGGCATCACCCTGCGAAACCGCATCGCCGTCTCACCCATGTGCGAGTATTCCAGCACAGATGGCTTCCCCACCGACTGGCACCTGGTGCATCTCGGCAGTCGGGCCGTCGGCGGGGCAGGACTTGTCCTGACTGAAGCCGCGGCGGTCGCGGCGGAGGGCCGAATCAGCCCGCAGGACCTGGGCATCTACTGCGACGAGCACATCGAGCCTTTGCGGCGCATCACCCGCTTTATCGACGAGCAAGGCGCGGTGGCTGGAATCCAGCTTGCCCACGCCGGACGAAAAGCCAGCACCGCCCGCCCCTGGGAAGGCAAAAACGCTGTCTCAGTGGAAAACGGCGGGTGGAGGCCAGTGGTCGGTCCGAGTGCTTTGACCTTCGACGATGGCTACCTCCTCCCCGAACCCCTGAGCGAAGACGGTATTTCGCAGGTCATCCAGGATTTCGCGCAGGCTGCGAGACGGGCCGCCGACGCCGGGTTTCGCGTCGCGGAGCTGCACGCCGCCCATGGCTACCTGCTGCATGAATTTCTGTCACCCCTCAGCAACCAGCGCACCGACCGGTACGGCGGCAGCTTCGAGAACCGCACTCGGATCCTCCGCGAGACCGTCGAAGCCGTGCGCGGTGTCTGGCCAGAGCAATTCCCCCTGTTCGTACGCCTCTCCGCTACCGACTGGACTGAGGGCGGATGGGATATTGCGCAGTCTGTGGAGTTGTCCCGAATGCTCAAGCCGCTGGGCGTGGACCTGATAGACACCTCCACCGGAGGCAACGTTCCCCACGCCAAAATCCCGGTCGGGCCGGGGTATCAGGTGCCATTTGCCGAGCAGATCAAACGCGACGCGGAGGTACTGACTGGAGCCGTCGGCATGATCACCGATCCGCATCAAGCCGACGGCATCATTCGGAAGGGACAGGCCGATCTTGTCCTGCTGGCCCGAGAGCTGCTGCGCGACCCGTACTGGCCGCGCCGCGCCGCAAAGGAGCTCGGAGCTGAGATCGCCGCCCCGGTGCAATATGGCCGGGCCTGGTGAGCCGTTCTTCCGCCCTGTACTTTTTACGGGTCTGGCTCGCGCTGGGTCTGCAGTCGTTTGGCGGCGGCATGGCAACCCTTGCCCTGATTCGCCGTTCGGCGGTCGAGCAGGAGCAATGGGTCGCGGAGGAAGAGTTCACCCGGTTCTGGTCGCTGGTACAGCTTGCCCCCGGCATCAACCTGCTGGCCTTGACGGTACTAATCGGGCGCAAAGTCGGCGGCGGGCTGGGGATCTGCTTGGCACTGCTGGGCCTGCTGCTGCCGAGTGTCGGCATCACGGTCGTGCTGACGGTTTGTTACACCCGAATTCAGCACGCACCGATCGTGCATACAGTCCTCAGCGGTGTGATCCCAGCCATTGTCGGCCTTGGCCTCGTCACAGCCTGGCAGATCGCACGTCCACCGCTGGAACAAAGCCGTCGCGCAGGCCGAAGCAGCACCGTTTTAAGCCTCGGCCTGCTCGTGGCCAGCATCCTGGTCGACCGGCTGGGGCATGTTCCAGTGCTGGTCATTATAGGCGGAGCAGGCGGTATATATGCCCTCTGGAGCAGTTGGAGAAACCGAAGATCGGGTGATGCTCATTGAACCCTCTCTTATACTTCTGGCTGTTTCTGAAGGCGTCTCTCTCCTCGACAAGCGGTATCGGCAACCTTCCCAGCCTGCACGCCGACCTGCTGGCTCGCCACTGGGCGACGGAGCAGCAGTTCGGGGAGTCGCTGACGATCGGCAGCGTGTCCCCGGGCCCGACCGGCCTCTGGGTCATCAGCCTCGGCTACCTCACTGGCGGGCTGCGCGGCACCCTGATGGCCCTGCTCGCGATTCTGCTGCCACCCCTGCTTATTCTCGGAATCGAACGGCTCTACCGCCGCGTTCAAAACCATCCCGCCGTCGAAGGATTCGTCCACGGCCTGGGGCTGGCTGTCGTCGGTATCTTCCTCGTGGCACTTTACGGCATTTTCGCCAGTGCCGGCATCCATGCCCGAAACGTTGTGATCCTGCTGGCTGCCGTAGGGCTGACCCTGACGAAACGCGTTCCGGTGCTGGGGATCGTTGGGCTTGCAGGCGCTGTGGGAGTGATCTGGCGGGGGTAGTCTCCTACGCTTTCTTTCGCCTCGCAGCGACAACGACACCACCGAGACATAATGACAAACCCAGCGAGACTACCGAAGACGCTTCTGGAACCGCCGGAACATTCGAGGTCAGCAGAAAGGCACGCGTGCGGTCTGGGGAACCCGAAGTATACCCGACGATGTAGCCCGTGTTGCTGATCGCCGTTGCCGACGTCAGGTAACTGGTACCCAGAAAGCCCGACGGGATCAGCGAGTTCAGGTCCGTCATCACCCCGTTCGAGAACAGAAAGGCGTGGGTCTTGCCATTGGCAAGGGTCGCACTCCCCACCACCTGCCCGCTGTCGTTAACCCCGAGAGCGGAACTGGTCGTCCCGCCGAGCGTGCCCAAATCGCGCAGCACGCCCCCGTTCAGTGCGGAGAGGAAGGCATGGCTTGCACCACCGGCGGTCGTCGCAGTTCCTGCGACCTGACCCGTAGCGTTTACCCCATGCGCGAAGCTCGTCGTGCCGCCCAGCGTGCCCAGATCTTTCAGCGGCCCGCCATTTGCCCCGGAGAGGAACGCGTGTGTCGCGCCGCCGACGAGGCTGCTCTCCCCGATCACCTGACCCGCCGCATTGACGCCCCGCCCGGCACTGGACTTTCCGCCAAGTGTGCCCAGATCGTGCAGCGTACCGCCGTTTGCATTGGACAGGAAGGCATGCTGCGCCCGGCTGGCGGTTTCGGCATATCCGGTGACCTGCCCGCTATCATTTAATCCAAACGCCTCGCTTTGCAGCCCGCCCAGTGTTCCCAGGTCTTTCAGCATCCCCGGCGTACCGACCTGGCCCGGCACTATGCTGCTCGGCTCGGACAGGAAGGCATGGTCGTAGAGAGGGGCATGGTTCCCGGTGTCATGCATGATATACGAAAGACCGGCAACCTGCCCGCGGGTATTGACCCCGTAGCCTACCGCATAATCTCCGCCGAGCGTCTGCAGCTCATAAGTAGAATAGGTTTTGTCGCTTTGAGCCGTCGCCAGAAACGCGCGATAATTGACATCACCCGTTGTGTACGTCTGCCCCGTCACCTGCCCGGAGGCATTGACCCCATACGAAAAGTTGACTCCCCCGCCGGACGTCGGAAATATCGTCACCGCGTAAGGGGAAGTCGGAGTCGCCGCATGGGCGGTCAAAGGAGCCAGAGCGGTCAGCCCGAGCAGAGCGGCCGCTGCGATTTTGCGGGATTTCTTCTGCCGCGACCCGACAATCACTCCGCCAAGACCCAATAGCAATAGTATGCTGAGTGAAGCCACCGACGACACTTCCGGCACCGCCGGGATATTGGGAGTGAGCAGGTAGGCATACTGACCATTTCCGGCATCCAGGCCGTATCCGGCGATGTAGCCGGTATTGCTGATGCTCTGGGCGGAGGTCAGCGTGAAGGCGGACGTTGGCGCGATCAAGCTGTTCAAGTCGGACATCACGCCGTTTGAGAACAGAAACGCGCGATCTTTTCCATTCGCCAGCCCGGCGTCGCCAACTACCAGCCCACCGTTATTGACGGAATGGGCCGTGCTGTTTGCTCCGCCCAGCGTGCCCAGATCGGTGAGTGTTCCGCCGTTCAGCCCCGA
>JANXNV010000304.1 GCA_025353925.1 Armatimonadota bacterium | reverse complement strand
CGCTATGCCGCCGCCCTGTTCGGGGTCGCTAAACGCGACGGCATCTTAGATGCCGTCGAAGCGGACCTGCTGCTCGTTGGCCGGTTTTTTGCCGAGGTGCCGTACCTGCGTGCCATGCTCTTGCAGCCGCTGGTCTCGGATGAGCGCAAGTACAAAGTCGTGGATGACGCCTTCGGGGACCGCGTGACGGCTTCTTCGCTTTCGTTCCTCAAGCTGCTGATACGGAAGCGGCGCGAAGACCTGATCGAGGAATCGCTGCGCGAATTCCGGGTGCTGCTGGCGGAATATGAGAACACCGTGGATGCGGAGGCGGCCTCCGCCGTTCCGTTGTCGGCGGATCAGGCGGCGCGGCTGACCGCAAGCCTTCAAACCATGACCGGCAAGACCGTGCGCCTGACCACCCACCAAGATACGACACTCGTCGGCGGCATCATCGTACGGATCGGCGACACCGTTTTGGACGGCAGCGTGCGGGGCAGCCTGGTACGTCTGGAACAGCAATTATTGGGTTCAAACTCCCTGGGAGGAATCGTTTAAGTGGCCATCAAGCCTGAAGAAATCACATCCATTCTCGAACGAGAACTGGATGCCTATAAATCGGAAATCGAAGAAGTCGGTGTCGGCACCATTCTGCAGGTCGGAGACGGCATCGCCCGGATCTACGGCCTTCAAGAATGCATGGTCGGAGAGCTTCTCGAGTTCCCCGGCGGCGTGCAGGGTATGGCGCTGAACCTTGAAGAAGATAATGTCGGCGCAGTGCTGCTGGGTTCCGAAGTGGGAATCAAAGAGGGCGACACCGTCAAACGGACGGGCAAGATCGTTCAGATCCCCGTCGGCGAGGCTCTGATTGGCCGCATCGTGAATGCTCTTGGGCAGCCCCTGGACAGCAAAGGCCCCATTGCGGCGACCGAATACCGCCTGCTGGAAACACGCGCTCCGGGCGTCGTCGAGCGTCAGCCGGTCAAAGAGCCGCTGCAAACGGGGATCAAAGCCGTTGACTCGATGATTCCGATCGGGCGTGGTCAGCGCGAGCTGATCATCGGCGACCGTGGTACGGGCAAGACCGCCGTGGCCCTCGACACGATCATCAACCAGAAAGATACCGACGTTTACTGCATCTATGTCGCTATCGGCCAGAAGTCCAGCACCGTGGCGAACGTCGTCCGGCAGCTCGAGCTGGCCGGAGCGATGGAATACACGACCGTCGTAGCGTCTACCGCCGACGATCCTGCCTCTCAGCAGTATATCTCCCCGTATACCGGGGCCTGTATCGGCGAGTGGTTCCGGGACAACGGCAAGCATGCTTTGATTGTCTACGATGACCTTTCCAAACAGGCTGTCGCGTACCGCCAGGTCTCCCTGCTTCTGCGCCGTCCTCCGGGCCGCGAAGCGTATCCCGGCGACGTGTTTTACCTGCACTCTCGGCTCTTGGAGCGGTCGTCGAAGCTGTCCAAAGAACTGGGCGGCGGCTCCCTGACGGCCCTGCCGATCATCGAGACTCAGGCAGGCGACGTTTCGGCGTACATCCCGACCAACGTCATCTCCATCACGGATGGCCAGATCTTCCTGGAAGCCGACCTGTTCAACTCCGGCGTTCGCCCGGCGATCAACGTCGGCATCTCCGTCTCCCGCGTCGGCGGCAGTGCGCAGACCAAGGCGATGAAGGACAAGAACGTCGGCGGTCAGCTCAAGCTGCAGCTCGCCCAGTTCCGCGAAGTCCAGGCCTTCTCCCAGTTCGCCTCGGACCTCGACAAAGCAACTCAGGCCCAGCTCGCACGCGGCCTGCGGTTGGTGGAAGTCCTGAAGCAGCCGCAGTACCAGCCTCTGCCGCTGGAGAAGCAGGTGCCGATCATCTACGCCGCCAATACGGGTGCCCTCGACGATGTGCCGGTGGAAGCGGTCCGCCGCTTTGAGAAAGAGTTTATCGCGTTCCTGGCCGATAAGTACCCGGAAGTCCCGGAGACCATCGCCCGCGATAAGACGCTTTCCGAGACGACGGTAGATGCACTGAAGAAAGCGATTGCGGATTTCAAGTCGCAGTTTACAGCATAGGTTATAGCTTAGAGTTAAGAGTGAAAAGCCCCGGTCAGAAATGGCTGGGGCTTTTTCGTGTGTCTTGATTTCTGGTCGTTTACTCGCTATACTTATATTGGGCGTAC
>JANXNV010000297.1 GCA_025353925.1 Armatimonadota bacterium | reverse complement strand
GCTTCACGCCATACAACCCCATCTTCACTCACCACCTCGGCGGAGGCGGCCAGACACCAGTCCTGTCCTGCGGCTCGTCCGGCACGGAAATCTTGTGTGCCCTTAAGAATACCCGAAATGTGTCGGCCAGCCGCACTTCGTTGAAGAACGGGGCCGCCCCGCCGGGCACAAAGGAGTCCACCGCCGCCGCGAGATCGTCATATTTCATATCATGGGCGAAGCGGTGCAGCAGGATAAAATGTATTTGCTGGACAGTTTCCCGGCTGCGGTCCGTCCCCATCACGAATTCCACCATCAAACGCGTCATCCGCTGACGCTCCGGGATGACTTTCAGTAAATGCATCAAGAGAGCGGTAAAGCCAAGGGCAGGCACCAATCCAAAGATGCAGCCGCAGCCCTCGAAATCCGACTGTGCAACGGGTTGAGGCATTTATCTGGTCACTCTGCCGCTCCGGCCGAGAGGCCTCCGGGCCAATCACTTTCAATCATCGCGTACAGCAGGCGATCCACCCACTGCCCCTTTTGCCGGCGACTTTCTCGCATGTATCCTTCGCGCCGCATCCCGGCTTTCTCCATCACACGCGCCGATCCAGGATTGGCGGGATCACACTCCCCGTAAATGCGGTGCAGGTTCAGCGGCCCAAAACCCTTTGCCAGCAGCGTTCTCACCGCCTCTGTGGCATAACCCTTGCCCCAATGCTCCCGTGCGAGAATAAAGCCGATGTCAGCCTCACGGAGTGCAAAATCCCGCACGGTCAGACTCGCGATCCCTACCAATTCCGCGCTTCCCGCCAGCTCCACTCCCAGCACAAAAACCGCCCGCGGCTCCTCGCACGACTTCGCTTTTGCCCAGCGGATCATTTCCCGCGCAGACGTTTCCGTCATCGCCTCGAACTCCGTATACCGGATAACCTGTGGGTCACCCAAACTGCGGGTGAGCGCAAGGCAATCGTCTTCGAATAGTTCGCGCAGTATGATCGTCGGCACTTAGTACCTAAATTCAAGCGGCCAGAGCCAAGGCCTGTCGAACTGGCTGAGGCAGCTTGATAGAGAGAAAGTAATTAGCGGGATAAAGACAGTCTTCGCCACTCTCATCGATGACCCGCAACATCCCGTGCTGCTGCGCTTGTTCATCCAGCATAACCTGATAAATCTTGCGCCGTTCCAGAGAGGCGGGGTACCCTGCGTTATCCACGCAGATGACATAATAAGACTTTGGCATGGTCCTTTGCTCGTCCATTGCTGACTCGCACCAACATGCGCCTGTGCCCTACGGCCAAACTCTCGTAGGGTGCGCTGCTTGCTGCGCCCTCCTATCCATTCTTATTCTGACTCCCCCAGTCTTCCTCCGACTCCCCAAAATTGTGTCAGGAGGGCCTAGCCCCTTAATCCGCCATCTCATACAGGTCCATATCCCCCGTCAGAAGCGCGTTCTTCGACGCCGACTCGCAGAGTTTGTCCAGCTTGGCCAGGTACTCGCGCACGGTCATCACGACGGTGGCGTGGGACCAGGTGAGGGGGGA
>JANXNV010000286.1 GCA_025353925.1 Armatimonadota bacterium | reverse complement strand
TCGAGATAGCCTTGCCAGTCGGTGACTCCCTGTGCCCAAAGGGTCTGCTCGGTCGCCGGTCCGACCCCCGGGGCATGGATAAACGTTGAGGTCAGCATACGGGATTAGTATGGCGGATTGAGGCGGGGATGTCAACGGCGGGGGAAACGCCCCATCTCGAAAAATAGTGCTTGACATTACGGTGCATTCGTGATATGATTGCTCATCGCTGAACGCCGGGCGACCTCTTATTGCGTTGATGGGAGAAAGTTATGCCTCTTCGTCTTACCGCTCCTTCGTCACTGTTGATCTTGTGCGGCTTTTTTCTCCTTCTCTTTCCCCAATCATCACGAGTGGGGCAGTGGGCCGCCACCTTTAGCGGAAGTACGACCGATCCGACCTACCCTTTTTTAAATTACTCGTTTACAGATCAGTCTAAGTCTGGTGATTACTACTCATTCGGGGGATATACCAAAGGTCCGATAAGCTTGACAATCACTGCTAAATTCACCTGGGTCCGCAGCGGCCTGGGGGACACGTCTGTGCCGCCGTCTACCATCCAGGTGCTGGAAAACGCCTCCGCGTTTTCCAGTCATTCATCGGGCAACCCCGTGGGCGTTATTGCAAAGGCCGCAGATGGATTTGGCGATCCGGTGACATATGGGACATCTTCGGTGTAGAGCGCATCTTCCAGCGGGAGCCATCTCATTGGTTTGACAATACCTGCCGGTCAACTCTCGGTTTCGCTGCCCACGCGCTCTCTCAGTACGTCCCTTTCCCTGAGCTCGGCCGCTGTCGGTGGGCACGCAGCACCTGGTATGACTGTCAGTTACGGCGTTAAGTTAGTCGATGCGACGATTACTCTGTCTGGCAAGACACTCGGTGCCAATGGACAGGACAACATCCTGGTCGGCCAAAACTGTACGCCGCATCTAGCTGTTTCCGGTCTTCCCGCCGGGGTCTACGTCGGGTGGCCGCAGTGGAGTATCTCCGGCAACACTTATAAGAGTTTCGATATCGCCCCAGTCTTTAATGTTTCTAAAGGCCAACAGACTGGCGGTGCAGTCCCGTACCCCAATCCTGCGGATACGTTATTGCCTCCGCCAACTGTTTACATACCTCCTACATTCTATTGGAAGGATGGCGATATTCAAGGCCAACTCCAGGTAGTCCAAGCATCGGCAGACCTATACACGGACCCCGCAGGTAGTCTGTCTCAACATCCGGTGCTTCCAGCAAGTGCTTATATCGGAACTGTTGTTGCCTCTAAAATGATCAATGTTTGGAGTCCGGCAGAATACGACACCCCTTCTCATGCTGGCGTTGCAATCCCGAACCCTGAGCTTGGTACTGTGGGCTTGGAGAATGGTACTGTCACTACTAGCGCAAATAACACACTTGGTTTCGCCTTTGAAGTCGCAGTAGGCACTCCTGACCTATTTACCGCCAGTCGAACTGTCTTTGGGAGTTGGGCTTGGCTACAGTTAGTGCAGATCAATGAGACACAGGGAAGTAATGGTCTGCAAATGGTGTCGCCTCAACTTGATAGTGCATTTCCCTATACCCTGGGTGCTGGTACAGCAAATGGTGTTCCTGGGCCAACGCAGGTAGCCAGAAGTACTTCCATTCTCCAACAATACAGTGAAATTGATGACTCTCCGACAATCCCGTATTATGATTACCAAACTGCCGTAGCCTTCGCCGACGACTTCAACCTCTACGTCATGTTTCAGCCGCCTAACGTGGGAAACGGTGTCAATTGGGTACCCCTCTACCTCTACCAATGGGAGTTCAGCGGAAATATGACACGCCCAAACATCTTCAGTAATTGGACCCCAAATCCTCCTGGTTCAATTAAATTACTTGGACACCAGCAAAATCCAAGTTACCCAAGCTGGACAAGCAAGTATGCGCCTTGAAAAAACTAACCATGAACATTGATTTTTGAGAAAGGCGGCAAAAAATGCTTAAGTTTGCACTTTCAGCGGCTTTGTTGACATTTGGAGTAATTGCGGCTGGTCTTTCGTATTTCTACCGATTACCAGTACTTGTGCTTGTTACTCTAGGGTGGTATCTATGGCTTCGGACTAAGGTGCTCGAGCGAAAGGGGCGCATACTCGCGCCTCTGGGATTCGGAATGACGGTAATTGGATGGTGTGTTAGCTGGCTCGAACGAGGCTTTATGCTGAAGGTGGAAGGCACACATTGGGCTTCAGATGCTCTTCATTGGCGAAATCTGGCACAGCTAAGCTTCTTGACGGGAGCGGGACTAATGCTGCTAGGGCTTTTCGTATTGGCGTATGTCGATTTTGTCATGGTCAATAAGTCTAAACAGACTGCCATTCCACCGAATGCGGCTAACGGGATTCCAGGCCAAGTTTGGCCCCCCGCTCCAAAGAGACCAGCGGCATAAAAATAGAGGCCGGGGCAAATGCCCCGGCCTCTCTCGATTTTAGTGCTACACAAAATTCAAGTGCGGGAAGCTGCCGCCCAGGACCGGCTGGGAATTGGTCGCCAGCCATTTGTCGAGCAGGGTGGCGTAGACGCTGCGGTAGTCGGTGTGCATGCGCAGGTCGCCGTCGTCGAGATCGGTCAGGCTGGGGTAGTCGCCGTAGATGCCGCCTTTGATGCCGCCTCCGGCGAGGAACATGACGCTGGCAGCACCGTGGTCGGTTCCTGCCGAGCCGTTTTCTTTGACACGCCGCCCGAACTCGGAGAAGGTCATCGTC
>JANXNV010000256.1 GCA_025353925.1 Armatimonadota bacterium | reverse complement strand
GGGAAATTTATCCGGCGGCACGGTTGGTGTCAGAATGAAAGCCTTTTCCACTGGCTTTTCCGAAGAAGATGTCAATGCAGTCATAAAGGGGAGTGCAACCGTACACGAATTTGTTGTTCCTCAGAGTGTTCTCGATCAGTGGTTTCTGAAGGGCTGGTACAGAGACTCAACGACGCAGATGGGTGGGAAAACTATACGAGAACGTGCTTTTTCTCCCCAAGCTCAACAATCTCTAGAAAATTACAGAGTGAAATGACTATGACACCTTGCTGTGAGACAATGCAGGAGCTTATTCAGATATACCGCCAGCGTGGTTTCTCTGCTTTTTTACCTGACCGAAAAAGTCCTCTTTCTGGTGAAGCCAATTTGAGACTTCCCCATTTGATGTTCAGAGCCTACGATTTTGGTCAGGAGAGCCAAGTGTCAATCGAATCAGATATACCAGTGTCGCTGGAAGGAATCGTTGGTATACAATTTTGCCCGTGGTGCGGCAGTAACTTACTGACTGGTAACTAAGAGGTCAGTATTCACGACCCGCTCACTCTTGCCTTCAAACCAATAGTCATAGGAGTTACGCAGTTGAGCGTGAATTGAACTCAAAACAACGTCGGGTTCGCGCTCAAAATCGGTTCAACTGCGTAACTCCTAAGTCAGTTCAACAAAGGTAGTTCCTATAGCCACGATGGGGACGGACTGCGGGCCAAGAAGACGACGGCGGGGGGCGTGACGACTTACTACGTCTACGACGGCAGCACTCCCATTGCCGAAGAAACCTTCAACGGGACTTCGGCAACGTTCACCGCGCTCAACGGGATCACCGCGGACGGCTGGCGTGCCCGCAAGCAGGGAAGCCTGGTGTACCAATTCGTGTACGACCCGCCAGGGAGCGTGCAGCAGCGACAGACGGACACTGGAGACGGACACTCGGGGTTCGGTCTGCACCCTGATCTGCGGCTTGCAAAACTGCTGGGCGATATGCTATAATATGGTATCAATTTCAGAGAACACACTTCTGAAAGAGCGGGCTTGCGCCCGCTCTTTCTTTCTGTTTCGTGTCAGTCGTTTAGGTGGGAAATTGGACGAAACACGGGGGAGCACGGAATTACACTATGAATGGCGATTTTATCGAAGCCCTGCGGCAAATTGAAAAAGAAAAAGAAATACCCTTTGCGACCCTGCTGAAAACGCTGGAAGTGGCCCTGGGGAAAGCTTACAAGAAGCACTACGGGATCGCCGGGGATGTCGCGGTGCATATCGACACGACCAAAAACGCCTTCAAGTTTCAGGCGGAGAAGATGGTGGTGGAGACGGTCGAGAACGAGCACGCGGAGATGTCGCTGACGACCGCGTACAAGTTCAAGGCTGATGCAGTGGTCGGGGACATGATCCCCGTGACCGTCACGCCGGAGAACTTCGGGCGCATTGCAGCGCAAACGGCCCGGCAGGTGATGATGCAGGAGTTCCGGGAGACCGAGCGGGAGAAGATCTTCGACGAATACAACGCGAAGATCGGGCAGGTTGCGACCGGAATCGTGCAGCGCACCGAGATGGGCAATGTGTATATCAATATCGGCAAGCTGGAGGTACTGCTGCCCAAACAGGAGCAGGTGCCGACGGAGCCGTACCGGTTTAACGACCGGATTAAGGTATACTTACTGGAAGCGCGCAAGTCCACGCGCGGCCCGCAGGTGATCGTTTCGCGCTCGCATCCGAGCCTGATTCGGCGCTTGTTCGAGCTGGAAGTGCCGGAAATCGCCGATGGGTCCGTGGTGATCAAAAGCGTGGCCCGGGAGGCGGGGGCGCGTTCGAAGATCGCGGTCGTTTCCGAGTCCGAGCAGATCGATCCGGTGGGGGCGTGTGTCGGCCATCGCGGAGCGCGTGTACAGGCGGTAGTCGCCGAGCTGTACGACGAAAAGATCGACATCGTGCGCTGGAGCGCGGATGTCAAGCAGTTTGTGGCGGAGAGTCTTTCTCCGGCGAAGAGCGTGCAGGTGCGGGTCAACGAAGAGAAGAAGTCCTGCTTCGTACTGGTCCCCGATGCGATGCTGTCTCTGGCAATCGGCAAGTCCGGCCAGAACGTGCGGCTGGCGGCCCGTCTGACCGGTCAGCGCATCGACATCCGCTCCGAGTCGCAGGAGGCCAAGGCAGCCTTTACCCGTGCCGAGGAAGAAGTCGAAGCCGAGGAGCGCGGTGCGCCGCTGCAAGCCCGGACCGGAGAAGGCGTCCCGCCGGAAACCGATGAAAACGGCGAGGCGATTTCCTACGGTGAGGAGATCACGATCACCGCAGACATGCTGAAGGCGTTTGATGACGAGGATGAAGAGTAGCTAACAGCGTAGTTAAGTAGGAGAGCCACGGATTGGAAATCCGAGGCCCGGTCAACGAAATGGCAACAACTCAGAAAATTCGCCGAACACCGCTGCGCTCGTGCGTGGTCTGCCGGGAGCCTTCCGATAAGAAGACGCTGCTCCGGGTGGTCCGTGCTCCGGAGAAGGACGGCGGCGGGGTGTTTGCCGACGCGACCGGGAAAGCGAATGGGCGCGGGGCATATGTGTGCGCATCGGCGGAGTGTATCGACAAGGCCGTGAAACAGAAACGTTTCGAGCGGGCTTTGTCGGCCTCTCCCCTGCCGCCGAATTTGGCCGAAGATTTAAAGATGATGACCGAAAAAGTATCGAGCGAAAAAGTATTGGCCGCAGCCACATCCACAGGAGCGACTGCAACATGAGTTAATTGAAGCGATTGAGAGGGTAACTGAATTTATGTCCGGTGTGCGAATTTACGACTTAGCGAAAGAACTGAACGTTTCCAGTAATGACCTGCTGGGAGTGCTGAAGGAATTGGGACAGCCTGCCAAGGCGGCGTCCAGCGCGATCCCCGAGGAGACGGCAGGGGTGCTGCGTGCCCGTCTGGCAGCCGGCGCGACCGCCGCCGTGGCGGAAGCTCCTCCTGCTCCCACTGCTGTTTCTCCTGCTCCCACCCTCGCGGTGACCAACGGCACGGCCCCGGCGAACGGCACGGCTCCCACCAATGGTGTGTCCGCTCCCGCGAAACCCGCTGCTCCGGCGGCTGCTGAGCCGCCCCGCGCGGTCGATGTCCCCGATGTCATCACCCTGAAAGACTTCGCGGCCCTAATCGGCGTCGCCGCTCCCGATATCCAGAAAAAACTCATGGGCCTGGGCGTGCTGGCATCGCTGAACCAGAAGCTTAGCCCGGAAGTCACGACGCGGCTGGGTAAGAGCTACAAAGTCGCGGTGACCATCGTTTCCACGAGTGTTAAGCCGGCGGCGGGGGATGCCGCCCCGGAAGCCGTCCCGGTCGCTCCGAAGGTCGCCGTCGTCGCCGCCAAGCCTCGGCAGAAGCCGGTCGGGCCGGTGACACGGCCTCCGGTCGTCACGATTATGGGTCATGTCGATCACGGCAAAACGACCCTGCTGGATGCGCTGCGCAGTGCCAAAGTCGCCGCCGGAGAGTTCGGCGGGATCACGCAGCATATCGGAGCGTATCAAGTCGAGATCGATGATCCCGAGCATGCCGGTCAGAAGCGCAAGATCACGTTTTTGGACACGCCCGGGCATGAAGCGTTCACGGCCATGCGGGCACGGGGCGCACAGGTCACGGATATTGCGATCCTGGTAGTCGCCGCCGATGACGGCATCATGCCGCAGACCGTTGAAGCGATCAACCATGCCAAAGCGGCGGGTGTGCCGATCATCGTGGCCGTCAACAAGATTGACAAAGAGGACGCCAACCCGACCCGAGTCCTCACGCAATTGACCGAATACGATGTCATGCCGGAGGCGTATGGCGGCGAAGTGCAGACGGTTGAAGTCTCCGCCAAGGAGAAGCTGGGCCTGGACGACTTGCTGGAGAAGATCCTGCTGGTGGCCGATGCCGAAGTCGAGCCGAAGGCCGACCCGAGTGCTCCGGCGACGGGCACCGTGATCGAAGCCGAGCTGGACCGGGGACGCGGCGTTGTTGCGACGATCCTGGTGGACCAGGGAACTCTCAAAATGGGCGATTCCATCGTGGCCGGGGCGACGTTCGGGCGCATCAAAGCCATGCTGGACGACCGGGGGCAGCGGATCACGTCGGCCACCCCGGCGACTCCCGTAGTCGTTTTGGGCCTCGGCAGCGTGCCGGGGGCTGGGGACCGGATTGAAGTCGCTAAAGACGAGAAATCGGCCCGCCAGCTGGCGGAAAGCCGCGCCGTGACTTCACGCGATGAGAAGCTGAACACGCGCCGCCCGGTGACTTTGGAAGACCTGCAGAAGCAGTTCCAGTCGGGGTCTTTGAACGAGCTGAACCTAATTATCAAGGGCGATGTTCAGGGGTCCGTCGAGGCCATCCGGCAGTCACTGGAAAAGATCAAGCATGCGGAAGTCGGGATCAAGTTTATCTCGTCGGGCGTCGGTGGGGTCAGCGATTCGGATGTCCTGCTGGCATCGGCTTCATCGGCACTGATCGTAGCCTTCAACACGAAAGCCGAGCCTGCCGCCGTGCGGCTGGCGGAAGCCGAGCATGTCGAGATCCGCGAATACCGCGTGATCTATGATTTGATCGATGATGTGAAGCGGGCCATGGCCGGTCTGCTCGAGCCGATCTATGAAGAGGTTCCTCTCGGGACCGCTGAAGTCCGTGCGGTCTTCAAGCTGCCGCGTGCGGGCGGCTCCATCGCGGGTTCCTACATCACGAGCGGCAAAGTGGTGCGGGGTGCGAATGTGCGGATCAAACGCGGCGGCAAGATGATCTTCGAGGGGAAGATTACGACGCTGAAGCGCGAAAAGGACGATGCCCGCGAAGTGGCCCAGGGCTTCGAATGCGGCATTCTGATCCCTGGCTACGATCCGGCGGAGCCGGTCAACGAAGTCCCGCAGGATACGATCGAGTGCTACGAGATGAAGCGTGTCGAGCGGACGCTGTAACTCCCGTTCGGTTGCAAAATGACCATTGGCCTCTTGACGGCGGAACTGCAAATCGAGGAAGCGGACTCGCTCAAGGACAAGCGTCAGGTGCTCAAAAGCCTGCTGGCGCACCTGCGGAGCGAGTTCAACATCTCGGCGACGGAAGTCGGTGACCATGATATCTGGCGGCGGGCGACGATCGGCGTGGCCGTCGTCGCCACCGATAATGCCTTTGCCCATCAGGTGCTGGACAAAGTGATTGACCATATTGAGAGCAATCCGCGCGTGGATTTAGGCCACAGCGAGATCGAGATGCTTTAAGTTACGAGATGCGCTCAGAACCGAATCACCTTTGAGTAATGAAAGGTACTGAAACACATGCAAACGGCCCGTCAAGTCACTTCGTTTCTCGCGTTGGTCGCCCTTGGCCTCTGCGTCCTGCCAGCGTCAGCCGCACCAGACGTCCGTAGTGCCAAACTGCCCATTCCTCTCCCAGCCAAACCCGGCCAAGCCCCAGGTGTCTGGGGACTGGAACTGGCCGGGGATGCCCAGGCTACGCTCAATCGGGCCGAAGACGGGAGCGTATCGATCACGATCAGTGCTGTTGACAGCACGGACTACCATGTCCGGCTGGCCCGGGCACCGGTGAGTCTCATTGAGGGAAAGATCTACACCGTCAGCTTTCGGGCAAAGGCGGACCAGCCTCGAGTAATCAAAGTCTACGGCCAGACTGACCACAACGATTTTCATGGAATAGGCCTGGACATCCCTGTGCAGCTGAGGGGGCAGTGGAGTGACTACAAGTTTTCCTTCAAGGCGACCGGAGTCGAGCCAAAGCATGTGAGGTGCCCCCAGTTCCTGCTGGGCAGCCAGACCGGCATCGTTTCGCTTGCCGACATCCTCCTTAAGGAAGCCCCGCCAGGGACGGTCCTGATGGGGGCGTTCCCGCCGCCCCCGCCTGCGGGCCTCTCCTGGGAATTTCGCAACTTCGATCCTAGCGTCGGCTCGCTCCGGCAAGAGGGTACGGCCCAGGTCGTGACGACTGCCAGCACTGATGGGACCGCATGGCACGTGCAGCTCAACCGTCTGAACAGCGTCCTTACGGAAGGACAGCCGGTCACAGTCCGGTTCCGTGCGCGTGCGGCTGCTTCGACCGATCTGCTGGTGTCCGGACAGGTGGTCGGGGGCGACTATCACGGGATCGTCAAAGACACCTGGGAGGCCGTGGGTAAAGACTGGCAGGACTATTCCCTAGTCGTCACCCCGCACGACATCGGCGGCAGGCCGGTTCTGTTCCCGCAGTTCCTCCTGGGCCATACGCCGGGCACGGTCTGGATTGACCGCGTGACGACCAGCACGGACGATCTCAGCAAATCGCCCGCGACGCTGTCCGGTTCATCGGCACAGCCCGCGCTGCCCACAGAACTGCCCGGTGTTGGGGAGATCCGTCTCGAAGGCACGGTTCGGGAGACGCGTTTTGCGGACGGCTCGTTCGTTCTGCTGGTGATGCGGACGATGGAACCAAGTGGGGCAAAGCAGGACCTTTCGGAGCCGCGTCCCAAAACGGTAGTGCTGAACAAAAAGACCCGTCTTGGAACCGGTCTGGCCCGATTGGTGAAGCTGAGCACTGTTCTTCACACGGGGGATACGGTTGCCGTCATCGGGCGCAATCTCGGGTCTGGCAAGGTTTTACCCGCGCGGCAAATCCTGACCGTGCCCAAAGCAAATTGAGATAACTTCTAAGTCTGAAAGTTCGAAAAGATTATGCCGGCAACAAGAAAACAGCGATTACAGGACCAGCTCAGAGAAGTGCTGTCTGAAGTTATTCGGCGCGAGATGCGCGACCCGCGCTTCTCCGATGGCCTGCTGACTATCACCGAAGTCGAAGTGACTTCGGACTACAAGCACGCCACGGTGTTTATCAGCGTTCTGGGCAGCGAGCAGGCCCAGAAGGACAAGCTCAACCTTCTGCGCGGGGCGAGCGGCGTTCTGCGCGATGAGCTGAAGCGCAGCAAAGCGTTTATTACGCTGCCGTCACTGACGTTTAAATATGACGATGCCCTGGCGAACGGCAGCCATATGTTCGACGTGCTGGAACAGGTCCGGCGCGAGGACGAAGCCCGCCCGAAGCCGCCGGAAGAAGTGATAGAGGAAGAAGCAAAATGAGTGCGTCTCCCAAGGCACTCGCGGAAGCGGCTCAGGCGATTCGCGAAAGCAAAACGATCGTCCTGGCCTGCCATGTCAACCCGGATGGAGACGCGCTTGGCTCTCTGCTCAGCCTGGCATTGGCACTGAAACCCCTGGGCAAAGAAGTGACCTGCCTCTCGGAGGACGGAGTTCCGGATATCCTGCGCTTTCTGCCGGGATCCGACTTGATTTTGCGCTCGACGGACATCCCCTCTTTCGATCTGGCTCTGGTGGTCGACAGCGGTGAGCTGAGCCGGGTGGGGGAGCAGGTACGTCCGATGGTCAGCCGGGCGAAGCGGGCCGTCAATATCGACCACCATGTGGTTGCCGGGACATTCGGCGACGTCCGGGTACTCGACTCCGGATCCGCTTCGACCGCCGAGATCATTTACGACCTGCTGCAGACACTCCAAATTCCGCTAACCCCCGAGATCGCGACCTGCCTATTCACCGGGATTATTACCGATACCGGCTCGTTCCGCTTTCAGAACGTCAAGCCAGGTACCCTGCGCGTCGCCGCACTGCTGGTGGAAGCAGGAGCATCGCCGCCGGTGATTTCGGAGAACGTTTTCGAGAATAAGACCTTCGCCGGGACCCGGCTGCTCGGCCATGCGCTCTCGTCCCTGTCTCAATCCCCTGACGGGCGCGTCGTTTGGGCACATATCACCGCCGCCGATTTCCGCAGCCTCGGAGCCATCGATGCGGAGACGGAAGGGGTAGTCAACTACGTGCGCGGCATTCGCGGGGCCGAAGTCGGGCTGCTCTTTCGCGAGATGGACAATGGCCGCATCCGCGTCTCCCTGCGTTCCCGTGAAAGTGTGAATGTGGCCGAGCTGGCCCAGGAGTTCGGCGGTGGCGGGCACCGCATGGCCTCGGGCTGCACTTTAAACGTCCCGCTCCCGGAAGCCGAGAAGGTACTGGTCGCCGCCGCCCAGCTTTCGGTCTCCCGCCTCTTTCCAGATTAATATCCAGACTGACTTTCCATGTCCGAATCGCCTCCGCTGCTGAAAATCGAGAACGCCTCCGTCGTTAGAAACGGCCAGTTTCTCCTGAACGACCTCCATTTAGAGATTCCTGCCGGGCGGCACACGGCGATCCTCGGCCCGAACGGCTCCGGCAAGTCCTCACTGATCAAGCTGATCACTCGGCAGCTGTATCCGCTGGTGCATGAGGGTATTCAGCCTTCCGTGTCGGTCTTTGGGCATGAACGCTGGAACATATTCGAGCTGCGAACGCTGCTGGGGATCGTTTCCGCCGACCTGCATTCGGCATTTACCGATGTAAACTCTCTTCCAGGTTTGGAAGCGGTCCTTTCCGGATTCTTCGCCATTTTGGGTCTGGCCCGGCAGGATGCCGTCACCCCCGCCATGCAGACACGCGCCAAGCAGGCTCTGGAAGAAGTAGGGGCAAGTGCTCTCGTGGGCAAGCCCCTCAGCCAGATGTCCACCGGCGAAGTGCGCCGCGTCCTGATCGCGCGGGCACTGGTCAACGATCCCCGCGCCCTGCTGCTCGATGAGCCGACCACCGGCCTGGACCTCGCTGCCCGCCGCCACTTTTTAGAGACCCTGCGCTCCCTGGCCCGTCTGGGCCGAACGATCCTGCTGGTCACGCACCATGCGGAAGAGATCCTCCCGGAGATCGAGTCCGTTGTGCTGATGCAGGAGGGACGGGTGTTTCATGAGGGGGCTAAGAGAGAGGTACTGACTTCTGAAAATCTGTCGGAGTTGTTTGGGGAGCGGATCACGGTGCGGGAGCGTAACGGGTATTTTGGGGCGGTAGCGGGGCGAGCTTGAGCAGTGCAAGGCAATAAAGGTCGATAGCGAAAGACGTGGAACCGAAGTTCTACGCTGTGTGGCGCAGACGCCTGGTTCCGACCTGCGTCGAAAAAGAGCGGTATCGGGTGGGCTTTGCAGTATAATGTGTGGGGAATTTGCTGCACAATCGTGGGCGGATCCTGCCTGGGGTTCAGAACCGGCATTCAAATGCCGGTCTACTTGGAGAAAGTCACTCCGTGACTGGGACTGGCTGACTCGTAGGGGCGCTGCTTGCCGCGCCCTCTTATTCTGCCGCGCCCTCTCATTCTGCCGTGCCCTCTTATTCTGCTGCACCTTATTATTCTGCCGCGCCGTATTACTTACTCGTTTTACTTGCTCGTTTTTCTTCATCCGTATCTCTTCATCCGTATCTCCTCAGTGTCGGAGACACTTTCTCCGGGTAGACCGGCATTTGAATGCCGGCTGCTGTGCGTGAAGTTAGTTAATCAGTTCGCGGCAACCATTTATGAACGGCATTCTTAACATTGATAAGCCCGCTGGGATGACTTCCCATGATGTGGTGGGGCGTGTCCGGCGCGTGGCGCACCTGAAGCGGGTGGGGCATGCGGGGACGTTGGACCCGGATGCGACTGGGGTGCTGCTGGTCTGTCTGGGGGTGGCCACCCGTCTGGCCGATTATCTGGCGGCGGAGGGGAAAGCCTACCGAGCGGTGCTGGCTCTCGGAGCGACGACGACGACGGAGGATGCGTCGGGCGAGGTTTTGACGCGCGTGGATGCGAGCCAGGTCACCGAGGCGGACTTAGCAGGATTGCTGCCGCGTTTCATCGGAGAGATTGCGCAGGTCCCGCCGATGGTCAGTGCGCTGCACCATGAGGGCAAGCGTCTGTACGAGCTGGCGCGGCAGGGGATTACGGTGGAGCGGGTGGCGCGAACGATCACGATTGAGAGACTTGTGCTGAGTGACTTCAGGCCGGGTATTTCAGCGACGGCGACGCTGGACGTGGCCTGCGGCAAGGGGACTTACATCCGCACGCTCTGCGCCGACCTCGGGGCGGCTCTGGGGGTCGGGGGGCATATGGCAGCCTTGCGGCGGACACGGATTGGGGCGTTTGGGATCGAGACGGCGATTGCTTTGGAGGACCTGACGCCCGAGAACATTGCGGCGTCGCTGGTTTCGCCGTCGGAAGCACTGGCGCACTTTCCATTGTTTCGGCTGACCTTGGAGTCCGAGGCTCATGATATTGCGCATGGGCGTTCTCTGCTCTGCACTCTGCCGGAGGCGGCGGTGGTGCGCATTGTCGATGCCGAGAACAGCCTGCTCGCGCTGGGCCGGACTGACGGGGAACGGCTGCACCCATTCAAGGTGTTTGGATAATCACCATGCGAGTCATCCATCCGGTTCAGCAGCTAGAAAAAAGCCTCGAAGATACCGTGGTCGCCATCGGCGTTTTTGACGGCGTCCATCGCGGGCATCAGGAGATACTGCATCAGACGGTGCGCGAGGCCCGTTCGCTGAACCTGACACCGATTGTGCTGACATTCGATATTCACCCTTCGGAGCTGTTTGCCCCGGATCAATCCCCTACCTACATCGCGTCTCTGTCTCAGCGCATGCAGCTTATCGAAACGCACGGCGGCGGGATCGAAGCGGTGGCGATCGCCCGGTTCGATGCGGCGTTTTCGGCATTGTCCCCGGCGGCGTTTGTCGGCGATATTCTGGAAGGCCGACTGGGGGCGCGTCACGTTCTGGTCGGGGCGGACTTTTGCTACGGCAAGAGCCGGGCCGGGACGGTGACGACACTGCTGGGGGCCGGGGCGGACAATGGCTTTGCCGTGACTGTCGTGCCGCCATTTCTGCTGAGCGGGGAGCGGGTCAGCAGTACGCAGGTGCGCGGCCTGATCGCAGGCGGCGACGTTCCGGCGGCAACGGAGCTTCTGGGGCATGCCTTTATCGTTCAAGGCGTCGTCGGTCATGGGAAAAAGCTGGGCCGGACTCTGGGCTACCCGACCGCCAATCTCCTGCCGACCCAGCCGCACCAGCTTTTGCCGGGGGATGGGGTCTATGCGGCCTATGCTATTCTGGCCGATGGCCGCTCGGTCCGCGCGGCGGTGAGTGTGGGCACGAATCCGACTACGGATACCGACGGCGGGCGTAAAGTCGAAGCGTTCCTGATGGACGGCTTTTCGGAAGATCTTTATGACCATGCTTTCGCGCTGGACTTTCGGCAGAAGATTCGCGGCGAAGAGAAATTCGAGAGTTTAGACGCGCTGGCAGCACAGATGGGCAAAGACGTTGAAGAAGCGGGTGCGTGTCTTTCCACTGTCGACAGGGTATAAGTTCTCAATGGAAAAATGGACTCGCCTGCTGATCGTGACCGCGACCGTGCTGCTGCTGCTGACTCTTCTCGGACTTGTCATTCACCTCGGCACCTACATACACCACACGCTTTTGCTGTTTTCGTTGGGGGCTTTGATCGCCTATGCGCTCGACCCCCTGGTGGAGCTGCTGCGGCGGATACACTTGCCGAAGTCGCATCAGGTGCCGTCGCGCGAGATCTGCGTGGCGTCGGTGTTTGTGGTCCTGTTTGCCCTGATCGGTCTGGGCTTCTGGTCGCTGGGCGGTGCGCTGGTGCATCAGGTCAGCGACTTGCAGCAGAACTTCCCGAAAGATCGGCAGATGGCGCTGGACCGGGCGGCCAGTTTCGACAAAGTGCTGGCAGCCCGCAACGTTCATTTCAGCCTGACGCAAACTTTGCTGCATCCGCCTAAAGAGGCGGTGGCGGTCGGCGAGACGCTCGGCAAAGATGTCGTGCCGCTGCTGCGGCACCTCGCGACCGACATCGGTGAGTCGGTGATCGTGCTGCTGATCGCGCTTTACTTTTTGCTGTTTGCGGCGGAGATGCGGGAGCGGTTCAACGGCCTCCTGCCAGAGAGCCTGCGGCCTCGGGCGGACCTGCTGGAAACGGATGTCAACCGCATTCTCGGCGGTTTCGTACGCGGACAGCTGATTATCGCCCTGATTATCGGAGCGGCGGCGGCGGTCGGCTGTCTGGGGATTGGGATCAAGCCCTGGCTGCTAATCGGGCTGTTTGTCGTGGCGGCGTCACTGATTCCTGTGTTCGGGCCGTATATCGGGGCGATACCCGCCATTATTGCGGCACTGGTCGGGCATACCCACTTTGCCCCTGGAATTGCGGCGGGGCTGGTAGTCCTGCTGTTCGTGGTCATCAACGAAGCCGGCTCCAAAATCCTGTATCCGAAGCTGGTCGGCAAAGCTCTGGGCCTGCACACGGTGCTGGTGCTGTTTGTTTTGTTTGCGGGCCTGGAGATCGGCGGCATCGTCGGCGTGCTGTTTGCCGCGCCGGTCACCGCACTGGCGATTGTGGCTGTGGTGCATCTGTACCGTCTCTGGCAGGACCTGCCGGACACGCTGCTGGCCGGAGTGGCACGGGTGGAAGGGCAGGAAGCGGAGCACGAGCCTCTGCCCTGAAAAACAATCGGTCAAACACCGCAATGTTTCCGTAGAAATCCCGCAGTGGTTCTCTTGTTTTTCAGCCCCCCGTGAGGGGTAGTCGCATCGGGTCAAAGGCCAGATGCGGGCGATGGTAGCGCTCCAAAAACGCTTCTACCTCTTGTGTCAGTTCCGGCATCTCCCCGATGTGGTACTTAGCCCAGCCTAAGCACTCGCTCCTGAACGTGCGGTTGAAGCTCTCAATGAACGACTGTTCGTTCTTTTTGTAAGGCCGGGCGATCCGGTGCTGGCGGCAGAAGTACGGGACGCTCTGGACGAACTCGGCCTCGAACTCACTGCCGCCTCGGTCTGGATGATCTGCACAAAGCCGCCGAACCGACGCGGCATCGTAAAATTGAGGAAGGCTTCCCCGTCTAAAGCCAGAAGGCTTGGGCGAAGCAGAACATCGGCTTCATGGGTGAAGATGTCTACGGCGGTGAAGACGAACACCTGCCCAAAATGCACGGTGTCCATTTGGACCACCTGGCGCGGAGCCTCGGCTTTGGGGACTTGTCCGCGCTTTTGATTCGTGGTCCACTTCGAGCGCAGGACATACTTTTCAGCCAGCACCTCGCAGATCTTCGGCACGGACAGCATGATCTACGGACAGCACGATGTGATGCTCTTTTTCTAGGAAGTAAGCGATTTTCTGCCCGCAGCAGCCGTGTTCACGTTCGCGGATAGCCCAGATAAGCTGTTTAGTCGTGAGGCGTACCTGCCGGGCAGGACGCGGCTGCTTTTTGGCTTTCTGGTGCTGCTCCAAGAAAGGCAGTAACCCCTGTTCTGTGACTGCCTCGAGCCAAAGGCGGATCGTGCCTCGGTCCTTGCCGAGCCGTTCGGCAATGCAGGATTTGGTCAGCCCCTGCATAGGCAACTCCCAGGCCAGGGTGATCAGCGTTGTCGTTTCCATCTTCACAGTATGCTTTTTTTCAGAAGGGCCTACTGCGGGATTTCTACGGAGAATACATCGTCCCCTTTACAACTGGCACAACTTGGCGATCTTGCTAGCAGATACAAGTAGAGGCGCTTGGTTGGAGTCATTCGGTCAAACTGCGGTCCGCGAACTTCGCTTCGTGGGCCGCTCTTTCTTATCCGCACCGCACTATGGCAGTCTTAGAACAAATCCCTCTTGAAATGCAGGCAGCCCCTGTCCCGCCTCGGGTCCGAACAGGTCGACTCGCACTCCTCACGGCGATACTGCTGGTGGTCCAGACTGTGACGATCCTGCGGACGCACCTGTACTTCAACTTGTACCTGGCGGCCTCCTCACTGCCGCAGATCACGATTGTGCTGCTGCTGGTGGTCTGCCTGATCAACCGCGTTCTCAAACGCCGTCTGCCGAAGGCGGCCTTGACCGGGGCGGAGATGGCTTTGATGTTCGGCTGCCTGCTGCTGACCGCCGCCATTCCGCAGTCGGCGGTGTGCGAGAATGTGGTCAGTGTCGCGGTGACCCCCGCTTACTTCTCCAGTGCAGAGAATCACTGGCAGAGCTTGTTTTTCGGGCGAATGCCTGAGTGGCTGCGTGTGACCGACGCTGCCGCCGCGAAAAACTACTATGAAGGCCTGCCGCGCGGCGGGTCTGTTCCCCGGCTGGCCGCTCAGCCCGGTGGGGATGGTAGTCGCGACAAGCTGGAACACGAGCAGCCAGATCTGGAGCTCCGTGCTGGTTGGCTGGCTCTGCTCCGCCGCGATCCGCCGCTGGGGCGGTCTCAAGACTTACACGCAGCTCAAGCCATTCTCTCTGGGCCTGATTCTCGGCAACATGATGGCGGTTGTTTTGACATCGCTCGCCGGTATTTTGCTGGGAGCGTACGGGGCGGGGTAGAATGCCGGTATCTTTCATCAATTCGTGAGACACTCTAATGACCAAAACAGAACTGACACCGCGCCTATTTGACCCGCTGCCCCTGGGAGCAGTCCTGCCGACCGGCTGGCTTCGAGACCAGCTGCGAGTCCAGGCGGAGGGCCTTTCGGGCCATCTCGACGAATTCTGGCCGTCCGTCGCCGACAGCCGCTGGATCGGCGGACGCTGTGAGGGCTGGGAGCGCGGGCCGTACTGGCTTGACGGACTGGTTCCGCTGGCTGTCCAGCTTGGCGATGCCCGTCTGATGGGCAAAGCGCAGTCCTGGATCGATTATATCTTGGAACACCAGCACGCAGACGGCTGGCTGGGGCCGAAAACCGATCCGCATGAGGGAACAGGCGAAGTCGCGCTGGATCCGTGGCCGCAGTTTGTACTGTTTAAAGCTTTTACGCAGTGGCAGGAGGCAACGGGCGATGCACGTATCATCCCCGCGATGCAGCGCAGCCTGCACCGCATGGAAACGCTGCTGATGGAAAAGCCTTTGCGCTCCTGGGGCAAGATGCGCTGGGCCGATCTCGTGCTGTCGATCCACTGGCTGTATGAGCGGACGAGCGAAGAATGGCTGCTGAGCCTGGCGGCGCAAGCACACGCGCAGGGCTTCGATTGGCGGAAATACTTCAGCGATTTTCGGGCCACGGAGAAGATTGACCCGGCCTGGCTGGCTGCCCAGTCCGAAGAGGGCTGTCTGCCGCTGCACGGGGTCAACAACGCGATGGGAGCGAAATCCGGGGCCGTTTGGGGGCGGCAGAGCGGCGACATAGGCGAGGCGGCGTCCAGCCTGCATGCGGTCGAGGTTTTGGACCGCTACCACGGGCAGGTGACCGGCGTGTTCAGCGGGGATGAGCATCTGGCCGGTCGCGATCCGTCCCAGGGCACGGAAACCTGCACGGTCACCGAGTATCTGTTTACGCTGGAGCAGATGCTGGCCCTGACGGGCGAGCCTGCTCTAGCGGACCGGATTGAGCGTATCGCATACAACGCACTCCCGGCGGCTCTCACGGCGGACATGTGGGCGCGGCAGTACGATCAGCAGCCCAACCAGGTGCTGTGCAGCGTCGCGCCGCGAAGCTGGGTCTCCAATGGGCCGTACTCGAACCTCTTCAGCCTAGAAGGAAATTTCGGCTGCTGCACGGCGAACTTCCACCAAGGCTGGCCGAAGTTTGCGGCAAACCTCTGGATGACAACGCCTGATCACGGCCTGGCCGCCGTCGCTTATGCACCCTGCACTGTGACTACGGAGATCGATGGTGCCGCCGTAACGATTGAGTCTCAGACGGGGTACCCGTTCCGGGATGAAATCAAGCTCACCCTGAAGCTTGCCCGCGCGGCAAGCTTTCCTCTGCTGCTTCGGGTCCCGGCCTGGGCGGAGGGCGCGACCGTTGTTGTCGGTGGGCAGCGGGAAAAGGCCGCTCCCGGCACATTCCACCGTCTCAGCCGGGTCTGGCGCGACGGAGATGTGATCACGCTGCACCTGCCGCTGACACCGCGGCTGGAAGACCGCGGGAATGGTGCGGTCGCCATTCATTGCGGGCCACTGGTGATGGCCCTCAAGATCGAGGAGGAGTTCAAGCAGGTCGGCGGGATCCTGCCGCATGCCGACTGGGAAGTTCACCCGAAAACGCCCTGGAATTACGCACTTCGGATGGACAGTTTCCCGGAGCGATTTTCCTCTTGGGAGGATCCGATCTCGGCGATGCCGTTCGATGGACAGGCACCGCCTTTGAGTGTCACGGCTCCCGCCCAGTGTCTGCCGGAATGGACGCTCCAGGACAACTCCGCCGGGCCGGTCCCTTCACGGATCCCTGCGCAGACCGGTGTGCCGGGTGCGGAGCGCGTCACGCTTATCCCGTATGGAAGCACCCGCCTGCGGATCAGCGAGTTTCCTGCGGCTTGAGTCTTCCCGAAGGTGCGTCGTCACTAACTTGACTTTTTGCTTCTTTATACGGTAGACTGAGGCGAATATCAATAGCTTAAAAACGTACAGGGGAGGACAAGAGCTACATGGCTCTGCTCAAAGAACAAAAAGAAGTTGTCGTGATCGACAACAAGACTCACGAGTCGGATACCGGCTCGCCCGAGGTGCAGGTCGCACTGCTGAATGCTTCGATCAAGAATTTGACCGAGCATCTCAAAGTTCATCGGCATGACAAGCACACGCAGCGCGGTTTGATGGTACAGATCGGCAAACAGCGCCGTCTGCTCAACTATCTGGCGCACAAAGACATTTCCCGCTACCGGGCACTTGTCGCGAAGCTTGGCATCCGCAGCAAGCACTAACCTGCTCGCTTCCAGTTTTTTGCTGTGCCAAGCCACGATGCCTGGTGCAGCTTTACAATGCAAATGCTTCTCAGCGATTTAATAGCGCGAGAGGCATTTTTGCATTTGCTCCTTGCCCCGATCCTCGGCGGCAGGACCTCTTTTTGGAGAAATACACTTACACATGGAACAATTTGTAGAGACCGAATGGTGCGGCGCAACCCTCCGTATCAGCACCGGTAAACTCGCACAGCAGGCCAATGGCTCCGTTGTGCTGCAAAACGGCGATACGATCATCCTGGCGACCGCCACGATGTCCAAAGAGCCGAAGACGAACTTAGACTTTTTCCCGCTTACCTGTGATTACGAAGAAAGAAAATACGCGAACGGTAAAATCCCCGGCGGCTTCATCAAGCGCGGCGGGCGACCGGGCGAAAAAGCCACACTCACTTCCCGTTTGATCGACCGGCCCCTGCGGCCCCTGTTCCCATACGGCATGCGCAACGAGACCCAGGTCATCGCCATGCCGCTCTCGTATCAGGCGGAATTCTCCCCCGATGTTCTTTCAGTCACGGCGGCTTCGGCAGCTTTGATGGTCTCCGATATTCCCTTCCGCTGCCCGATCGGCTGCGTCCGCGTTGGACTCGATGCTGATGGAAACTTTATCCTCAACCCGACCTGGGATCAGCAGCAGGAAAGCCCGCTGGATCTGATCGTCGCGGCCAGTGACGATGCAATTGCCATGGTCGAGGCGGGAGCCTCGGAAGTCTCGGAAGCCAAGATGCTGGAAGCGATGGACTTCGCCCACGAAGCCTGCAAGAAGCTCTGCGCCATGCAGTTCGAGCTGGCCGCGAAGGTCAACAAGCCGAAGAGTGAAGTCCACCTTCACACAGTGCATGCCGAGATTCTCAAAGTAATCCAGGACCGCTTCAACCCGATGCTCCGCTCGGGCCTGTCGGATCCCGACAAGTCCAGCCGCGAAGCGGGTTTGACTCTGCTGATCAATCAGGTAGTCAGCGAGCTGAAGGGCGAATACCCCGACAACATCGCCGATATCAAAGAAGCGGCGGATAAAGCCGTCAAGGATCAGCTTCGCGACATGATTTTGTCCGAAGGCAAGCGGCCCGACGGTCGCGGCACGACCGACATCCGCAAGATCTCCTGCGAAGTCGGTTTGCTGCCCCGTGTTCACGGCACCGGCCTGTTCACACGCGGCCAGACTCAGGTTCTGACCACGCTGGTCCTCGGCTCCGGCAGTGACGCGCAGATGGTGGATACGCTGGAAGAAGACAGCGAAAAGCACTATATGCATTTCTACAACTTCCCACCGTATTCGGTCGGCGAGGCCCGCCCGATGCGCGGTCCTGGTCGGCGCGAGATCGGCCACGGAATGCTGGCTGAACGTGCTCTGCGTGCAGTTATCCCCTCCCGCGAGTCGTTCCCTTACACGATGCTGCTGACGTCGGAAGTGCTGGAGTCTAACGGCTCCACCTCGATGGGTTCTACCTGCGGCTCGACCCTGGCACTGATGGATGCGGGCGTTCCGATCAAGGCTCCCGTCGCCGGAATCGCCATGGGCCTCATTGAAGGTCCGGAAGGCAGCGGCGAAAACGGCCAGGGGCGTAAATACGCCGTCCTGACCGACATCCAGGGCATGGAAGACTTCTCGGGCGACATGGACTTCAAGGTCGCCGGAACTGCCGAAGGCATCACGGCTTTGCAGCTTGATACCAAAATCGGCGGCGTCCCGCGCGAAGTCTTTGTCCAGGCATT
>JANXNV010000218.1 GCA_025353925.1 Armatimonadota bacterium | reverse complement strand
TGCGGATCAAGAAAGATGAGCAGAGGGCGGGGATAGAGCAGAGGGCGGGGGCAAGCCCCGCCCCTACAATTTCTACCCCGTAGGGGCGGGGCTTGCCCCCGCCCTCTTGCTCATCTTTCTTGATCCGCATCTCATCTTTCTTGATCCGCATCTTTTTACTGTCGCCGTGCGAGCAGAACGCACGCATCGTCTCTGAGCCTTCCGCCTGAAAAGGCTTTCGCCTCCTCCAGGATGGTCTGGCCTATCTGCTCAATCGAAGTGCTTTCAAACTGACGCCTGCCTCCCTGCAGGCCGCGCTGGGTACCGATCAGGCCATAAGTGCGCGGGAAAACCTGGGGTCCTTTCGCGGTGATGCGTAACGTATGCAGCCCCGGCATCGATTCCTGCCCGCGCAGCTTCATGACCTGAAACTTTCGGACCACGGAGTTCCGCTCGACACTTTGCAGGAGCCAGAAAAGACCGTCGGCGACCGCAAAGACGGGATTGTCGCGGATCTCTCCCTCCGTGTATTCGCCGATGAGGAACGTGGTCGCCTGCCAGCTGGTGAGGAACAGCACGAGCCGCTGCACAAAACCCTGCATCTCCATTTCGGTGACGGGCGCGGACTGCGCTTTGCGGATCAAGGTGCGAAACGAGTCCACGAAGACAAGGGCGAGGCCTGCCGCTTCGACTTCGGCTTTGATGCGATCCATAACGGCTCCAAGGTCGTTTTCCAGGACGGTGTCACTGAGATTGATGAAACGGATCGAGCTGTCGACTTTGCTTGGGTCGAAGAAGCTGAATTGCTGCTGGCAGCGCAGCATTTTCAGGGTCGGCTTCCCCCGGGTCGTAAAGTAAAGGGCCGGGTTCTCGGGGGAGGCATTCGCGAACATGATCTGGTGGGCCAGGGTCGTCTTGCCGGTCCCCGGTGACCCGGCAATGATGTTGAAAGAATATTCCGGCAGGTCCCCTCCGAGCACTGCATCCAGGTCCGGTACTCCCTTGAGCACCTTTCAAAACCACCTGATTCGGCTCGTTCATTGTATTTCCCTCGCTGCGTCAATAGTGTTGTCTCCGCTGAAATCATCGTCCCGGACGAAATCGGGCCAAACGGTCGTGACGATGCGCCATGTCAGATCCTCTCCGATAAAAGTAACGAGTAGTTCGAGAAGCTGCGCCACGAGTGCTGTCGCTCCCTCGGCTTCGCGCAGCCCGCTCAGACTACCGTCTGCCGCGACCGTGGCGGTGCTAAGCTGCGGGAAACGGGCTTTTGTGAGGGTGAGCGCAGGGGCGAGAAGCGTTCGAGACCCTTCTGCTCCTACTTTCTTGGATAAATGTTCACGGAGTTTCCTCAGCACACGCTCCGCCGCCGCGACCAGGGAATCTCGGTCCTGGTCCTCGGCGGCCTCGCGTGTTTGGGCCGCTCCAATTATCAGCAGCCGCTGCACCAAGTTTAGTATCACAGGCACTCGCATGGGTTTGATCTACTCTGGAACGTTTTCCGAACATCATGACAATACGAGTGCTGCATGGAGTCGCTGAACAAGAACAAAGGAAAAGTAACGTTGGAAAGCTGTTTTTGTTTCAACCTGATGCCCTACTTTGGTAATCTCGCAAACAAGGAGGCACTGAACCCTTAGAATGAACCCCGTTCTCTTCCCATTCGTCCCCGATACCCCACTGCCGTTTCCCCCGTCAGACGCTTGAACGTCGCCGCGAAGTGCTGGCTGGACGAAAAGCCCAGCTCCAGGGCCAGGTCGGTGACGGCGATGTCTGTGCCCGAAAGCATTTCACGCGCGGTCTGCACTCGGACGGAAAGCAAATATTGCCGGGGGGAGACGCCGACTTCGCGTGTGAAGCACTCCACCAGGTGATGCGCCGAGATCCCCGCCAGGCGCGAAAGGTCCGCCAGGCGCCACGCGCGGGTCGGCTGATGGTCCAGCAGCTCTTTGGCAAGCCGCACCGCCGGGTGGCGCAGGGTCAGGGAAGACGGACGAATCTCCGGCCCGGAGCCGTGCAGGCGCAGGGCTTCCAGCAGCAGGGCGTCGAGGGCCAGGCGGATGCCCGCCGCCCGGTGGGGCAGGGTGAGAGAGACCTCGCGGATGAGCTGCCGGAACGGGGCGGACAGCGTTTCCGCCGACGGCAGAAAAACGATACGATCTTCGGGCCAAAAAGGAAGGGGGGCAGCGAGACGGGCCAGGGAAGGGGCAACGTCGAACGCGGCATAAAAGAAATGGTGCTTGTCATCGGGCTGCTCGTGCATCCGGTGCAGCATCTCCGGCGGGGCCGCGAAGAAGCAGCCCGGCTCCAGAGTGTAGGCCCGCTCCGGGCCGTCCCAGCAGGATACGCCGCTGATTTGCAGGTAAAACTCCCAGACCGTATGGCTGTGCAGGGGAATCTGCAGACGCCGCGAGGCCCACTGCTCGCCGGTTTGCAGCAGCTCGGGGACGTCTGGGTCCGGCAGCTCGGCATGGAAGCCCGCCAGCAGATTTGGGGGACGCGAGTAATACGTTTCAGGCATTTACCGAACATTCCATACATTTGCCCGAAATTCCTGCAAGCATCGAGCACCGTCGGGAGCGTACAATAGGGGCACAGGAGAATTCCAAGATGCAGATCAAACCGACCGTGACGCTGACCGACCAGCAGATCGCTTTTTACCGCGAGAATGGCTACCTTTCCATCGACGCCATCACCACGCCCGAAGAGATCGCGAAGCTGCGCGTGGTCTACGACCAGATTTTCGACCGCAACGCGGGCCGCGAGGAGGGCAACCAGTTCGACCTGGCCGGGACCGATGAAGAGGGGAAAGCCGCCGCCCTGCCGCAGATCCTCAACCCGCGCAAGTACGCTCCGGAGCTTGCGGCCACGCTGTACGAAGCCAATGCCACGTCCATTGTCAAGCAATTGCTGGGAGCCGAGGCCACATTCAGCGGCGACCACGCGATCTTCAAACCGGCGGGTGTCGGTGCTCCGACCCCCTGGCATCAGGACGAAGCCTACTGGGATGCCGGAACCCGCTACAACTCACTCAGCGTTTGGATGCCCCTGCAGGAAGCGACCCTCGAAAACGGCTGCATGACATTTGTCCCCGGCCCGGATGACCAGGAGATACTGCCGCATCAGAGTATCGGCGGCGACACGCGTATTCACGGCCTGGAAATGCTGAATCCCATCGACGAGTCCAAAGCCATTGCCTGCCCTCTGCCGCCCGGCGGAGCGACCTTCCACAACTCGCGCACCCTGCATTTCACCGGGGCGAACAAATCGGCAGTCCCGCGCCGCGCCTATATCCTCATCTTCGGCACCCCGCCGACCCCGCGCACCGATGGCCGGAAGTTCCCCTGGAACGATGCTCGCCATACGGCTCGGGATGCCCGCGCCGCGGAAGCGGCGAAGAAATCTGAGGCAGGAGAAACCGTCGCCGCACGCTAACTGTAGGAGATGATTACGCCTTTGAACTGGACTGTCGGCTGGTGCCGGGACCCGGCCGATGTTCCTTCCGAGTTCGTTCCGGCGCGGGTTCCCGGCGCGGTGCAGCTCGACTGGGCCGCCGCTCAGGGGTGGCCGGATTACACGGTTGGGGATAATTTCCAAGCGTACGGCTGGATGGAGGATGTCCATTGGCTCTACCGTGCCCCGCTGGACTTCCCGGCTTTGACGGCCTCCCAGCGTCTGTTTTTTTCCTGCCTGGGAATTGACTACCGGTTCGAAGTGCGCCTGGACGGTCAGGTGATTCACACGCAGGAGGGCATGTTCGCCCCGTCTGAAGTAGACCTTACGCCCCTCGCCGCCCCTGGGGCCGTGCTGGAAGTGCTGGTCTTTCCGGCTCCAAAATCCCGCCCCTTCCCTAACGACCGGGCGCAGGCCGACCAGTCCTGTAAACCTGCCGTCAGCTACGGCTGGGACTGGCACCCGCGTCTCATCCCTCTGGGCATCTGGGACGAGGCAAAACTCGAAATTCGCCCCGCCGTTCACCTGCAGTCCGCCGAGACTTTGTATGTGCTTGCCGAGGATTACAGTGCCGCGGAGCTGACTGTGAGTGTCTGCGTCAGTCAGCCTGGGCGGGGAAGCCTGCACTGGCGGCTTTTGGACCCGTCCGGGACCGTGCTGTGCAGTGCCTCGGCAGATACTTTTTCTTCCGTCAACACACTCACCGGGCATCTTGGCACTCCGAAGCTCTGGTGGCCGAATGGTCAGGGCGACCCGACCTTGTACACGTCGGTCGTTGAGCTGTGGAACGAAGCGGGGGAGATCGCTGAGACGCGGGAGCAAAAGCTCGGATTTCGGCGCATCCGCCTGGTGATGGCCCCGGGAGCCTGGGAAAAGCCCGTGCCCTTTCCCGCCACGCGCAGCGAGCCGCCCATCACGCTGGAGATCAACGGGAGGCAGATATTCGGCAAAGGGTCCAACTGGGTCAACCCGGAGATCTTCCCCGGCCTGATCACTGAGGAGACCTATCGGCCCCTGCTGACGCTCGCCAAAGAGGCTCACTTCAATCTGCTGCGCGTCTGGGGTGGGGGCATCGTCAACAAAGAGTCGTTTTTCGACCTCTGCGACACTCTGGGCCTGCTGGTCTGGCAGGAATTCCCCCTGGCCTGCAACGACTACGAAGGCACGCCCGCCTACCTGGCGACCCTGGACCGCGAGTCGCGGGCCATACTCACCCGCCTGCGCCGCCACGCCTGCCTTGCGCTGTGGTGCGGCGGCAACGAGCTGTTCAACAGCTGGTCGCGCATGACCGACCAGTCGCCCGCCCTGCGCCTGCTGAACCGCAACTGTTACGACCTGGACCCGCAGACACCGTTCCTGATGACTGCCCCGGTGATGGGTATGGCCCACGGAAACTACCTGTTTCGCTATGCCGATGGCCGCGAAGTGTTCCAGGTCATGCCGCAAGCCTCGGCGACGGCCTACACCGAGTTCGGCTGCCCCGGCCCGTCTCCCGCCGAATACCTGAAAACGTTTATCCCTGCCGACCAGCTCTTCCCGCCGCGCCCCGGCACGGCCTGGGAGACGCACCACGCGTTCAATGCCTGGGTGGGAGACACCTGGCTCCAGCTGCAGATGCTCGAGAGCTACTTCGGCCCGGCTCCAGATCTGGAAACCCTGGTTGCGAACGGCGAATGGCTGCAGTGCGAAGGATACAAATGCCTGTTTGAAGAAGCGCGTCGCCAGAAACCGGCCTGCGCGATGGCCTTGAACTGGTGCTATAACGAACCCTGGCCGAGCGCGGCAGGCAACAGCCTGATCAGCTGGCCTCGGGCACCCAAACCTGCCTACGCCGCAGTCGCCGCCGCCTGCCGCCCGACCCTCGCCAGTGCTCGTCTGCCCCGGTTCTCCTGGACCGACGGCGAACTCTTCTGCCCTGAGCTGTGGCTGCTCCACGACGGCCCCGACTCCCTGCCCGCAGGCTGCGTCGAAGCCACGCTGCGGATCGGCGGCCAGGAGACCTTTCTGCTGGCCTGGAACCATCCGCCCCTGGAGCCGAACACCAACCTCGCCGGACCGATCATTCGCGTCCGTCTGCCGCGCGTCGAAGCCGAGGAGTTTACCCTGCACCTGCGCGTCCCCGGCGCACCCGAGCGCGAGTCGGTCTACCGCCTGCAATACCGCTTCAAAGTGTCGGTGAAGGCGATCGGCGCGGCACAGCTGAATGTCTCGCCCACGGGGCCGGGTTAGATCTCCCCGCACAGGTTGACATCCATCCCCAGACACGCCATCGCGGCGGCTTTGGCGTAGAGGCCGTGGCGGGCGGCGGCCTGGTCGGGGGCGTAGACGACCTGGATGTGGTTGGCTTTGTGGCGGGCCATCATCTGGTTGCGCGTGATGCCCTTCAGCACGGCGTGCATGATCGGCCACTGGGGGGTAGTCAGGTCCCAGCGCTCCTGGGTCTCCGCTTCGGGCAGGGAGACGACTTCGGCTAAACCGAGGTCGCATTTCAGGATACCGCCCTCCACGAAAATCCGGCTCCAGACGATGGTGCCGGGCTTGCTGATCCCCTTCAGCGTGCCGCCGCCGGCGGGAAAGTACATGGGCGGCTGACGCTCGCTGCTCGCACTCTTGTAGCCGCCGGCGAAGTGGGCGGGCGGCACGGCCCCGGAGATCTCGAAGACCCAGACGTACTCGTCGATGCTCTCGCCCAGTCCGTTGTCTCCCGTGTACTGACGGCCCCAGCGCAGGTCGTGCAGGGTGGTTTCGGGGGCATAGCCCAGCTTCTTCCAGAGGCGGTTCGTAATCAAAGCATCGAGACCCGCGCATTCATCCACCTCATTGAAATGGGGCAGGGCGGACCAGGCATACAGAGCTTTGCCCGTTTCTTCATGCTTGACCGGCGGCCGCTCGACATTGTTTAGCAGGCCTTCCACCAGGTCGGAGGCCGGAGCCAGGTCTTTCAGCCCCTGCTGGTACTGGATCCCAATCGCCGCGCAGCCGAACTCGTCGGCCATCCGCACGGCGGCAATATACATTTTGCACTGGTCCAACACCTGGGATTCGGTCAGATCCGCTGCCTCATCGGGACCAAAGTGGAATGTCAGCCCCTTGTCCACGAGCCACTGATAGGCCGCCTGGGCATCGCTGTCGGAGACGGTCAGCATCTTCGCGTATAGGGCCGACTGGCTCAGACGCTCTTTGTAGACCCCTGTGTGGTGCAGCAGTTCGTCCGGGATGATGGCATTGTACATCCCCATACAGCCTTCGTCGAAGATGCCTATGATCGCTTTGTCTTTTTGCAGCGTTTCCGCGATATCCACACCCGCCTGAACCGCCTCGAGGGGGGCCGAGTCTTCGTCCCAGGGGTGGACATGGCCCGTGTTGTGCCGCACCCGCCCGTCGCGCAGCCAGGAATGCAGGCCGTTCACGAAAAACGTATCGGTGAAATCCTCGCTCCAGAGCGTGCTGTACTTGACTCCCGCTTTGGTCAGCGAGCCGTTCAAATTAAGCATCCCGACCAGCCCCGGCCAGGTACCGCTCCAGTTGGCGACCGTCAAGATCGGCCCTTTATGCGTGATCAAGCCGTGCAGGATATGGTGGCTGTACTGCCAGACGGCCTCGGCAACAATCAGCGGCGTCTCGGGGTCGATCTTGCGAAAGACCTCCATGCCGAATTTTTGGCTGTCGATAAACCCGTGCTTTTTGACCGGATCGAACGCATGACCGCGCTTGACCGTCGCCCCTTCCAGCTTTAAAGCCGCACCGAGCTGTGCTTCCATCGCCGCCTGTGCGTCTTCGCACGCCTGGTTGGCGGATAGGCGCAAGTCGCCGTTCGCGATCAAAATCACTTCTTTCATCGGGGGAGTGTCCTTTGGGTTGAGTCGTAGGACAATTATAGGGGCCAGGGGGGGGAATGTCAAGCAGCAAATTCACCGCACCGGCGTCAGCAAAAACGCCCGCCTGTTCCCGTGGTGCAGGCCCGCCCCGACAATCTGGCCCGTGTCGTTGATCGACCACGCTTCTTCCAGTTTCCAATCGGCATCGCCGGGAATCAGCTCGTTCAGGTCCTGCATTTCCCCCTCCTGGTAGAGAAAAGCGCACTCTCTATCACGTTCTGGAAAATGCAGGATGTTATGCAGGAAACTTTGGACGATGCTCATTTTTTCGTCTCGAAAACAGTAACCGACAGCCTGGCCCCGGTTGTTCAAACCCCTCCCGTAATCGCCGGTGTAGCCGGGAAGTGTTCCCATGTCGGTAATCTTAGTTCCATTCCAGAGAGCGGCGTGGCCAGTGCTGTCAAACACCGAACCAACACTCTCCCCACTGGCATTGCCCTGATCAAAGTGACCGTCCGTATAAGGTGCCGTCACGGCAAATACCGTGATTTCTCCCGTCCGACTATCGCAGACAAACGGCTGCTGCTTATACTTACCGCTGAGTGCTGAAATCTGTCGGCATTCCCCGAAGATCAACCCGGAGGCATTGATACTCCAGGCCTCGATTGTCCGGCAGCCGGGCGGGATACCCAGGTCAGTCATTTTCCCGCGCCGAACCACAAAGACGTGACTTTGCGCCTGCCCCGGCGGGGCGTCGTCGTTAATCAAATTCCCGGCAATCTCGCCCGTGTCGTTGATACCTCTCCCTTCGCTGTTGGGAAAACCCGGCAGCGTGCCGAGGTCGCGCATCTTGCCGGTGTGATACAAAAATGCATGAGGCACTCCGCCGATCGTGGCAGTACCCGTTACATCGCCCGGTGCATTGAGACCCCACGCATGGACCTCGCTCGCGCCCGGCAGAGTCCCAATATCGAAGAGCCTGCCGCCCCGATACAACGCCTCACGCCGGAGAGGAAGCACCGCCGAACCAGAGGTAACCAGCACAATTCCCCGACTATTCACGACTCTCGCGTCGGACTCGTTGTACCCCGGCAGTACGCCGAGGTCGGTGACGCGGTAGGACAGGGCGGGGCGGTGGCTATGCCACAGCGTCAGGCAAATGATTATGAGAAAGGCGGCGATAGTGGCGGCACGGCGGCGTTTGCGGGACAGCATGAGTGTGTTTCTTTCGGCGGGGTGTAATGCGATAGGTAACGGGGAAAGAGGGGGAAACGGTTCGGGGGGGGGCTGCGCTATAATAAACCCATGACTCACCCGAAGACCTACTACACGCACCACGACAGCCCCCTCGGCCCGCTTCTGCTGACCTCCAACGGCACCGCTCTCACCGGCCTTTATCTGACCGCTCACGCGCATGGTCCGGCAATTGCCGCCGACTGGGTCTGCGACCAGGACGCCGCACCCTTCGCCGAAACGAAGCGGCAGCTCGACGCCTACTTCGCGGGCGTGCTGACGGACTTTGTTCTGCTCCTCGCGCCGACGGGCACGGAGTTTCAGAAGCGAGTCTGGGCCGCGCTGCGGCGAATCCCTTACGGCGAGACCTGCTCGTACGGCGAACTGGCCCGCCGCCTCGGCGATCCGAATGCCGCCCGAGCGGTCGGTCTGGCGAACGGGCGCAACCCGATTTTCCTCATCGTCCCCTGTCACCGGGTCATCGGGGCATCGGGCAAGCTGACGGGCTACGGCGGGGGGATCGAGCGGAAAGCCGCTCTGCTGGCACTGGAACGCCGAGGTCTCGGGAAGCCCGCCTTCACTGCCGGGAATAGCAGTGCCGCAGAGCCGCTCGAATGCGCTCCGACCTCGCGTAACGCTGAATAAACGCGGCGTCGCGCGTCTTGCCGGGCATGCGGATTTTCCGCTTCACGCTCTCGGAGGCGAGATACGACAAGTCAGGCAGCGAAACAAACCAGTCCGGGTGATCGAGGGTCCAGTCTTTCTCCGTATCGCTATGCTGAGGAAATGCGGCTTTCAGCACGGCAAGGGGTTTGTGCGTAGTGCAGTCCAGTTGTCGGAGTGGTTTCCACACGCACGGACAAAGAAGTGATCTTGCGACGCATCGTATGCATCGTGATAAACCGGCGCGAAACGCTTCCACCACGCCCCCGCAGGCTGCCCCTCGCTGTTCAGGAGGTGCGAGGCCGGAACCGGCTTCGCCCCGCGAATTATCTTCCCCTGCTCAGTCAGCGGAGGCAAGGCGGCCGACTTTGCGGGGAGATGATCTACCCGCCGCCAAGTGCGGGTGTTCCAGACTTCGGTCAGTGGGACGTAGTTGTAGTTCCCAGCACGGTCCCTGTCTCCCGAGGTGACCAGAAAACGGCCGGATTTCTCAAGCCAGGCTTGACCGCCATAACTATAGCCTGGCAGTTTTTTTCGAAGCTGCCCATCAAGCTTACAGACCCAGATCGGCTCCGAGGCATCAGGATCGAATGTTTCGACCACCAAAAACCGGCCCCGAGGGTCTATCAGCAGAGGCCCGCCGTTGGTGCCGTCTACATGCCGCTGCCAGCTCAGCTGCCCGGTCTCCAGGTTCCAGACCGTCACTTCCGCATCGGTTCCATAGCCGAAGGCCAGCCGCCGCCCGTCCGGGGAGAACTCCACGCTGCTGATCTGGCCCGTGTCCATCGCTGGGAATGCGATGGGAAGCAGGGGGAGCAAACGCGAGGGCGGCGCAGGTGGAACGGAGAGCTTTGCCTGAGGTGTCACAACGATTGGATGTGCTGCGCTGGACTGCTTTTGGCTGGACTGCTTTTGGCACGAAGCGGCCGTGAGGAGCGGGGCGCACAGCGCTAAGAGCAGAAGCGTGGCAGGGAGACGAAGCGCAGAAAGACTATTCATGTAGTCATTGTAGCACACTTTTTCACTTTTGCTGTGCGAGACGGCATTGGGTACACTTCATTATGGAGAACGCTGGAGGTAGGCAATGACACGTACCATTGCACTGTCTAGGCAGCCTGATAAATGGCGGGGCGGTAGCGGGGGCGAGGAATAGTCATTTGGGCGTCACGCGCAGTGGCTAACCAGGCGTCTTTCGCCAGGAGCACTTCTCGCAGAGCATCGCCGGGGGTCTCCCCAAAGGCAGAACAGAATTTGAGATCAGGAATATCGGCAATATAGCCTCCATCTTCACTGCTGTAAAAACATTGATATGATAATCTTGCTTCATTCCTCATTCTCCTCAGTCGGCAGCTCCTCCCCACCGTCCAGTGTCAGTCCGTAAGCCTCGATGAGTGCTACGACTTTAGTGTCAAGTCTGTTACAACGCTGTACAACCCCTTCCCCGATACGTTATACTCTTTCCAGGAATGCGCCTGGAGAGATCGCAGGAAAACCACTGTGACACTCACCATTGAACTTTCGCCGGAAGAAGAAGCCCGCCTGCGCGAACAGGCCCGGCAGCGGGGCGAGGAGGCAGAAGCCGTCGCGCGAGGGTTTGTGCGGGCCGGTTTGAACGCGCCCTCGGTGGAAAGGGCTTCGCGGACTGCATTTCTCCAACACCTGCTGGATCAGGGAGTTATCCCATTTATCCCTGAAGGACGGCCCGGCCCGCCGCGCCCTGTTCCGGTGCGTGGAGAACCCGTCTCCGAAACGATTATTGAGTAGCGTGGATAAGCGGGCAGGAACAGCAGTTAATGGCAAATTTCTTTTTTGACAGCAGCGGCCTGGTCAAACGTTATGTCTTGGAGACCGGCATGGCATGGATACAAACGATCACAGAAATCAACGCCGATTTCCTGCGAGATTTTTTGTTGATCGAAGTCTCGTTGTCGCGTGTGCAGGAAGCGATGGTACTCGCCGAGCGTCACGGTCTGCGCGGCTATGATGCGGTTCAATTGGCCTGCGCTTTGTTTTTGCGCGACCAGGGCCGACTGAGCGGGCAAGTCGATCCGGTGTTCATCACCGCCGACCGGGAATTGACAGCCGCCGCTCGCGCCGAAGGGCTGGCTGTAGACGATCCGAATAGTCATTGAGCTTCCCCCTTTTGACAACCCCCTCCCCGATACGCTATACTCTCTCCACGAATGCGCCTGAAGAAACTGCAATTACAGGGGTTTAAGACATTTGCCGAGCGGACGGAGATTGAGTTCTCTGAAGGTGTCACGGCGATTGTCGGCCCCAATGGGTCGGGGAAGTCCAATATCGGCGATTCGATCCTTTGGGTGCTGGGCGAGCAGAAGGCGTCGGCCCTGCGCGGGACGAAGGCGGCGGATGTCATCTTTGCGGGCAGTGAGGGCCGCCGCGCGATGGGCATGGCGGAAGTCTCGCTGACCGTGGACAATTCGGACGGCGGCCTGCCGGTGGAGTTCGGGGAGGTGACAATCACCCGCCGGGCGTACCGCACCGGGGAGGGCGAATTCTTCATCAACAAAGTTCCCTGTCGGCTGAAAGATATTTACGAGCTGTTCTTAGATACCGGAGTCGGGCGCGAGTCCTATTCACTGGTCAATCAGGGCCAGATCGATGCCGTGCTGTCGGTGAACGCCGAAGACCGGCGGGGCTTGTTCGAAGAGGCGGCGGGGATCAAGAAGTACCGGGTCAAGAAGCGGGAGGCCCTGCGGAAGCTGGATGCGACGGAGACGAACCTGCTGCGGGTACGCGATATCCAGAGCGAAATATTAGGCCGGGTCGAGCCGCTGCGCCGTCAGGCGGAGCTTGCCGCGAAGCATCTGGCGGTCAAGGACCGGCTGCAGGTGATCGAAAGCAGCCTGCTGATTACCGACCTGCGCTTCGCCCATGCGGAGATGACGGCGGCGAAAGACGCACGCGAAGAGGGCGAAGCGGAGGCGGCGGGGCAAAGCGTTCGGATCGCGGAGGCCGAGGACCGTGCGTTGAACCTGGGACAGCAGCTCAGCGAGGCCGAATCGACGCTGGAAGTCAGCCGCCGCCGATTGTCCGAGGCGGCGAGTGTCGCGGAGCGGGCCGAAAGTGGCCGCGCCCTGGCGACTCAGCGGGCCGAAGGGCTGGCCGTCTCAGGCCGGATGCTCGCGGGCGAACGCGAGGAGCTGGTCGAACGCCGCTTGCGTCTGCATTCACAGATCGGGGAGCTTGAGCAGGAGCTGGCAAGCGCACGCCAGGAAGAGAAGACGCTGCGCGGATCGGTCGCGCAGAGGCAGGGCGAAGTCCAGAAGCTGTCGGAGCGGATCGCGCATTTGACCCGGCAGGCGGATCGGCGGCGAGCCGAGGGGCTGGCCTTGTCCCGCCAGCAGGCCGCGCGAGAAGCGGAGGCCGCCCGGACGGCGGCACGTGTGGCGGAGCTTGAAGCGGGCCTGCCGGGGCTGCGGGAAGAGGCCGCGCGGGTCGAAGCGGCGTTCGGCGAAGGGCGGGAGGAAGCCGAATATGCCCGAGCCGCCGTAGACGCCGCCCGGGCAGACCAGGCCGCCGCTGAGAAGGCTCTGGCCGATGCCCAAACGCAGCGCGATCAGGTGCGTCAAGCGGTGTTTGCCGCCCAGGGGCGGGGCACGGCGGCGCAGTCAGCGATGGTGGCACTGTCCACCCGTCTGCGGACGCTGCAGGAGATGGAAGCGGCGCAGGACGGCTACTTTGCGGGCGTCAAAGCGGTCTTCGAGGCCAAAAAGCACGGGGCTTTGTCGGGTGAGTTCACGGTCGTGGCGGATTCGTTCGAGACCCCGGCGGGCTACGAAACGGCCCTGGAAACGGCCCTAGCTGCCAGCCTGCAGGATATTATCAGCGATACGGAAGCGGCGGCGAAAGCGGCGATTGCCTACCTGCACGAAAATAGGGCGGGACGGGCGACATTCCTGCCACTGGACCGGATGCGTCCGAGCCGGGACACGCTGGATTTGCGTCAGGCGATGGGGCTTCAGGGGGTGCGCGGGGCGGCACTCGATATCGTGTCGTTCGATGCCAAGTTCGGCCCTGCTCTCGAGGTTCTGCTGGGCCGGGTATTTATCTGCGAAACGCTCGACGATGCCTTGCGGGCATCGCATGCCGCCCGGGGATGGAACCGGATCGTGACCCTCTCCGGCGAGATCGTCCTGCCGACGGGTGCCCTCACCGGGGGGCGTCAGGCGGGCCGCAGCGCGAATATTTTAGGCCGCAAAGTCGAGATCTCGACGGGCCGCAAAGAGCTGGACGCCAAGCAAAAAGCACTGCAGCTCAGTCAAAATGAACTCGCCGAGACGGAGAAGTCGCGGGATGCCGCTGACGCGGCTTTAGCCGAAGCCCAGGGGGCGAAACAGGCTGCGCTCGGGGCCAGGACCGATGCCGAGCGGCGGGTGGACCGGGGGAGTTCCGATCTGCGCCGCTCCGACGAGGCGCGGCTGCAGTCGGTCCGGCGTGTCGAGACCGCCGCCGCTGCACTGGAAGCGGCGCGGGCACAGGCCGCCCAGGCCGCCGATGGGTTGGCGTCGGGCACGGTCGCCGCCGCCGATGCCGACGAGACCCAGCTTGCCGACGCGGAAGAGCTGACGACCCTCAGCCTGGAACGAGACGGTTTGCAGGCCGATTTGACCTCGGTGCGGATCGCCCTCGCAACCATTTCTGAAAAGACTTTGAGCCTCGACCGCTCTTTGCGGAACGGCCTTGGGGAGCGTGACTCACTGACCGGGCAGGAGGAGCGCAAAGCCCGGCAGGCTGCCGCAGCGGAGGAGGAGCTGGCCGGGCTGACAGCTCAGGCCCAGGCGCGGGAAACGGAAGTTCTGCTTGCCCGGGAAGCCCGTGTTCTCGCGCAGTCGGCTTTGGAAACGCAGAGCACTTCCCGGCAGGCACTGGCGTCGGAAGCGCACACGCTGGGGACATGGCTTCGCGGTATGAATGAGGCACGGGGTCTGCTGCTGGAAGCGATCCATCGAAGCGAGGTCAAGGAAGCGAAGCTGGGCGTTCAGCGCGAGGCTTTGGCGGCACGGCTTTGGGATGAGTACGAGATTTCGCTGGACGCGGCTTTGGGCCTGGAAGATGACCCGGAGATCGGCGAGGGGACACCGCAGGAGGTGGCCCGTCTGCGCCGGGAGCTTCGGCTGATCGGGGATGTCAACCCGGCGGCGATCGATGAATACGAGGAAGTCCGTACGCGCCACGAGTTTCTATTGACTCAGGCCGCCGACCTCGAAGAGTCGCGCGGCAAGCTGCTGGCGGCGATCACGGAGATCGATGAAGGCACGCGCGGAGTCTTCCTGGAAACATTTCACGCGGTCAGTGCGGCGTTTGAAACGATCTTCACGCGCCTCTTTGGCGGCGGTAAGACGGAGCTGCAATTGACCTCCCCAAACGATATTCTCGAAACCGGCATCGACATCCTGGTGCAGGTCCCCGGTAAGAAGCGTCAGCCCCTGGCCCTGCTCTCCGGCGGCGAGCGGGCATTGACGGCGACCGCCCTGCTGTTCGCCTTCCTCTACGTCAAACCCAGCCCCTTCTGCGTTCTCGATGAAGTAGATGCCCCCCTCGACGGCGCGAATGTCGAGCGGTTCGCCGACCTGCTGCGCGAGTTCGGGCAGAAGTCCCAGATGATTGTCATTACCCACAATGCAACCACCATGGAAGCCGCCCCGGTCTGGTACGGCGTGACGATGCAGCAGCCGGGCATTTCCAGGGTGCTGGGGATGCAGGTACCAGCGGCAAGTGAAACGGCTATTCTTCCTAGCCCTTCAATATAAATTTTCTGGATCCGCGGCCCTCCTGAGTCAAAGCCGGGAGTGCGTCGCTTAGGTCGGCAGCGAAATCGCCGACATGGCATCGACTCCTTGACAACGGGAACCACTATATGTTATTCTAGCGCAGTGCGCCAACAAGGCCTGTCTGATGCCGCTCGGCGAATCGCAGCGCAATACTCCCATGGTGCACATCGCCATGAACTTTTCACGAAACCGCTCCTGATTATGGCCTTTTCCCGCTGATCCTTTTTCACACCCGCCTGCCGAAGGAAGACAATCTGAAACGCTGGTGCGCATCGGGTGTACCTGTCGACGGTGGCTGTCTGAGTTTTGCACCTTCGCTCTTGCTCCGTTGCTGGTTTGCTCCTTCGCTGGTTCCTTTGTTTCAGTGCTCCGGCTCCAATGACCGGCTTGAGGGATGGTTTATGAATACAATAAGACGACGACAGATTACAGCCATCG
>JANXNV010000217.1 GCA_025353925.1 Armatimonadota bacterium | reverse complement strand
ACTCTCTACTTAAACCCCGGCAGATACTCGGCTTCAGCCTCGAACATTTCCAGGGTCATCTCCTGAATCTCGCGCGGGCTGCACACGGCGGCGCAGAGGGGGTCGAGCAGCAGGGCGTGGATGGCGGCTTCTTTGCTGCGCTCGATGGCGGCGGTGGCTCCAAGGTCGTACATCCACATGTTCGAGGCGCAGAGTGCAGCCATCTGGGGCGGCAGGGAGCCGTAGCGGGTGGGGTTGATGCCGTTGGCGTCGATCATGCAGGAGACCTCGACGACTCCGTCGGCGGGCAGGTTAGTGATCAGCGTGCCGCCGCCGTCGCCGAACGAGTTCAGGACATTGCCATGGATGCGGTGGGGCACATCCTTCTCGCGGGCCTCGATGATCCACGAGCCGTACTCCCAGGAGCGGGAATGCTCAATCGACTCTTCGCCGCTGAGCATCTTCAGCCGGGTGGCATCGGCATTGTTGCGCCAGGTCGGCCAGTTATCGGCGTAGAATGACGGCGTCCCATCGTAGCCGGAGCGCGTGTAGCGGTCGATCAGGTCCTGACGCTTGCGGTAGTAAGGCAGGTATTCGGACAGATGGCCCGAGGACTCCGTAATAAACGCCCCAAAGTGCAGCATCATATCCTTGCGGACAATGTCCGAGTCTTCGCGGCCTTCGCCCTCGGTATAAACGTCGCGGCGGGCCAGATCCATCAGCTTTGGGTAGAGGTCTTTTCCCTGATGCTCCAGAGTCGTGAACCAGGCCAGGTGGTTGATCCCGGCACACTCCCAGACCATCTCGTCGTAGGGAATCTCGGCGCGGCCCGCCAGCAGGTGACCCGTGCCCTGAACGCTGTGGCAGAGACCGACGACCGGCAGGAACGAAGTTCGTCCAGCGGCAAGGCACATCATGGACATGGGGTTGGTATAGTTCAGCACCATTGCCTGCGGGCAGAGCCGCTCGGCGTCCTGGAGAATGTCCAGCCAGACCGGGATTGTCCGCAGGGACTTGAACAGGCCGCCTGGTCCGATGGTATCGCCGATACACTGGTTGACCCCATATTTGAGAGGAATATCGTTGTCGAACCGGACATTTGCCGTCCCGCTGACTTCAACGCAGCAGATAATGTAATCGCTGCCCGCCAGGACCAGTGTCCGGTCAGTCGAGGCTTCCACGGTCCAGTTGGTCTTATTTTGGGTGTTCAAGACTTTTTGGATCAGCTGCCGCATGGTTCCCAGCCGGTCACCGTCCACATCCACCAGGGCGATAGTGCCGCCCTGCTCACCGGGAATCTGCAGAATATCGCGCACGAGGGTCGGGGTGAAGCCACTGCCTGCGCCCATGACGGTCACTTTAATAGGCCGCCGCATCTGCCCCGGCAGGCCTTTACTCTCCGCCGACTTGGTGTGGGCGACATGGCCCTTCTCTTTAACAATATCCTTCTCTTCAGCAATCCCTTTTTGTTCTTCTTCGATCACATCGCGCGTTGCGCTCATAATAAAATGCTCCTCAGTTTCTGTAAATTCGGTTTGCGGAGTCATTCCCGATGTGAGCAGTGGATTCCTGCCAAGGAGAGTGAAGAGATTTCAGTTGTGTCTCCCTGCTCGCACCCTGCCGGTGACAGTTCGTCCCGGCGAGGTGCAGGTTCTCATTCGCGGCTAAACTCGTTTCGCCAGATGCGCTCTGTGATCGTCAGGCGTTCGGGCGATAATCATATCCAGCTCGCCTTTGTCGAGCCAGATGCCGTAGCACAGGGGGCAGCGCTCGATCTCTACCCCGCTTTTCCCGTCCCGCAGCATCTCCCACCCGCACTCCGGGCAGCGCCGTATTCCGTGTCCGAATAAAACCGTCAGTCTGCCGTCACGCGTCTCTGCAGCCGGTGTATTTGTCGGTATCATTTGTGTGTTCCTCCATAGGCGAGTTTTTTCGCCGCGAGCGCGTTGCCGGTCAGGCCGCGCCGCAGGATGCTTCCCAGCTCGGAAAACGCTCTCTCCGAGTCGAGGTGTGTCAGGTGCAGATGCTGGATCGTCTGGGCCAGATTGTCGCCTTCCAGCCAGAGAATTCCGCACTGTGAGCAGTGGCTAAAGAGCCAGTGAAACTGCTCCATATGCTCCATCCCAACGCGGCAGGTCGGGCAAAGCCGCTCATTTGTTTGGGTCATCGTGATTCCTTTCGGTAATCGTACGAGATCAGTCAGTTGTGAGGAGGGCCGAGGAAAAGAGTGGTTGAAAACGAGTAGGTTGAAAACGAGTAGTTTTCAATGGCGTTGTTGCGTGAGTAATCCCGTGTCCTAGTCCGGCATTGTGGCCCCGCAGGAGTAACCGGCATTAAAATGCCGGTCCACCCGGAGAAAGTCACTCCGTGACTGGGATTGAATCACCCGTAGGGGCGGGGCTTGCCCCCGCCCGCTTCTCTGCTCCCACCTCTTGTCCTTCCTCTTATTCCCAACTCTATCTTCAGTGTCGGAGACACTTTCTCTGAGTAAACCGGCATTTTAATGCCGGTTACCGAGAGAGCCGTAAGGCCCCTGGCTTTAGACCTGGGGATATAAGGCTCCATGCCTTTCCGAAGGTATGATATTTCCTAAGGCACGATATTGACGCCTTATGGTTTACACAATGCGTGTGGTATGATAGGCTTGTGCAGACACTTTGCCTAAAATGTCGCGTGTTCCCATCGAAAGAGCAAGAGCGCAAATTAAGCGACACACTGGAAACGGGCAGGCTGGTTTACAACTCGCTTGTCACTGACCGCGTATTCCAGTACGAAACGGCCAAAGTGTCTGTCAGCCGCTACCAACAGCAGAAGATGTTCCCGAAGTGGGGCAAAGACTTCCCCGAAGTCAAAGCCGTTCACAGTCAAGTTTTGCAGAACGTCGCTGTCCGCGTTGACCTTGCGTTTCGCGCCTTCTTCCAGCGGGTGAAAGAAGGAAAAACGCCAGGCTTTCCTCGTCTGAAAGGCAAAGGTCAATACGACAGCATCACCTATCCGCAAAGTGGGTTCAAGGTTGGTGTGTCCTCCGTTTGGCTGTCCCTGTTTGGCAAGCAGGTTCAGGTCAAGGCTAAAATCCATCGCACTGTTCTCGGCAAGGTGAAAACCTGCACCGTTCGCCGCGACGGACACAAGTGGTTTGTTTGCTTCTCGGTAGAGCAAGAAGATAACCCTCTGCCGCTTTGCACAGACACCGTTGGGCTTGACGCGGGACTGAACTCTTTCATGGCGTTGTCCAATGGCGAGTTCATTGATAATCCGCGTTTCTTTCGCAAAGAAGAAAAAGCACTGGCGAAGGCTGGCAGAAAGCAAGCCAAAACGAAGAAGCGAAGCTCTGCGCGAAAGAAAGCCAACAAGGTTTTGTCTCGTATCCATGAGCGCATTCGTAACCGTCGCCACGACTTCGTTCATCAGACTGCCCGAAGGCTGGTCAACCGATACGGCGTCATCGCGGTTGAAAAACTGAGCGTCAAAAATATGCTCGGCAATCACTGCCTTGCCAAGTCTATTTCTGACGCTTCGTGGTCCATGTTCCGTTCCGTGCTAACTGACAAGGCTGAAAGTGCCGGTCGGGAAGTGATTGCTGTCAATCCTGCCTACACAAGCCAAGACTGTTCGGTATGTGGCTACCGCCCTGACGGGCTGGAAGGCCGCACGAAAAAGAAACTGTCTGACCGCTGGCATCATTGCCCGATGTGCAGTGCTTCTTTAGACCGCGACACAAACGCGGCGGTCAACATTCTTGCTTTGGCAACATCT
>JANXNV010000195.1 GCA_025353925.1 Armatimonadota bacterium | reverse complement strand
GCCTCGAACGACCGGAAATCGATGCGCTGACCGGCGACCGACCGGGAAAGTCTTCTTACAGACCCATCCCCACTCCGGCGGATCTCACCTCCTATGACCAGACCGCAGCGACCGGGGAGCGGCTCGACCCGGCCAACGCCTATTTTCCTTTCATGCGGTCTGTCGGTCACTTTGCCGCGCATCATGACCCGGAAGGGCTGGCGGCCCTCAAGCGAGCCGGGACAAAGCCGATTTGGAATGAGTATTACTGGGATGAAGCAGCTGGAAAGCAGCATCTGTCTGCCGAGGCCTTTGGCAGCAAAAGTGCCGTTCAGCAGGCTGCGTTTTTCGCGATGACCCTTCTGCCGCAGTACACGGATTTGAGACACGCCGCCTATCTGGCGGTCAGTAAAGCGGTCACCTACGAGAAAAATGGCGACTTCAACTCCGGGCTAACGATTCGCCGATCGCTGACACATCTTGGGGGGCTGATGCGGGTTCAATCCACCGCCCTCGCAGGCACGGAGACGGGCATCCGAATTGCGGCGATCGCAGCGATAAATCCCGGCGGAAAGTCGCTGACCAAACCAGACAAGGACCCGCAGATTGACACAGAAGCCGCCACACGGAACGAGGCATACTGCCGCTATTTAATTCAGTCGGGACAGCCAGTGGAGGCCCAAAAAGCGCAAATGGAGTATGCCGCCGAGCAAGCGGTTCGGCATATGCTGAGCCTAGATCGCAAGGGCAGCGGATTCGGACCAGTGCCGAACCCTGTCATCGAACGAAGCGCGTTCGGACATCCCCTGCGCCGACTAATCGTCTGGTGGACTGCCGACTTGAGCGTACTTTCCAATATCCTCTGGATGTTGGTACTGGGCTTGATCGCCTCTCGGCTCGCCCGCTCGCGCCGCCTCGGCAAAGCGGAACCACTGCCAGTTCGTCTCCAATTCGGTGCATTTTTCCTGTTTTGCATTGGGTCGGCGGCTATCGGGTTTGCCGCCTACTGGCAATCGGATACGCTTGAAGATGTTCGGGAGACGTTGTTTGCGTTAAACGGCTATTCCTCGGACTCTTTTTTCACCGGGCCGGAAGAAATCGTCGCAGTGCTTTCACTTTTCGGCTTTCTTGCCGTTCCCATTCTGACTCTGCTTGTTTTCACGATCTCAGCTCTTGTCCGGCGCGTTCCACTTGCCTCTGGCCTGATGCGCGGCATCCGAAACGCCGCAGTGCCGGTTGCCTGCTTGTTGATGCTCCTCTACTGCGGCCTGGTTCTGGGGACTTCCAGGCAGGAAAGGATCGTGGGTCAGGGTTTGGAGCAAATGCAGCAAAATGAGAGCCGCTATTTCGCCAACTCGACCGGGCAGGCATGGCCCGGTGCAGTGCCCTGAAGTAAAGTCACCTCCACCGAACCTATTCCGCCTCTCACCGCGTCTTTCTCTTTGGAGAGCAGAAATGACCGGCGAGAGCAGCTTACAACTAGGCACAGTCCTGCGGGCGATGACCGCGCTGGACACCACCGACCGCGAGACGCGCGAGGAGGCGCTTTGGATCGCGCAGGCGAAGGCCGGGGAGGAGGCCGCTTACCGCTGGCTCCTGGAGCGGTACCGGGCGCGGGTCGTGCGTCTGGCCGCTCATGTCCTGCGGCGGGACTCTGAGGCGGAGGATGTGGCCCAGGAGGCGTTTCTCACCGCGTTTCGACGCCTGCCCAGTTTTCGGGGCGACGGCCGCTTCTCCGCCTGGCTGTTCCAGATCACTGTTCGGCTCTGCTTGAGCCGACGCCGCGCTGCCCACTGGACGGCGGAGATGCCGGATGAGTTCGCCACAGTGTCACCAGTGCGCACCGACGGCGACACCGACACCCGGCTGCTGGTCTCCGCCCTGCTCGGTCAGCTTACCCCGCCCCTGCGGGCGGCCCTGGTCCTGCGCGAATTGGAGGGTCTGGAATACGGCGAGATCGCGCAGACCCTCGGTATCCCCGTCGGGACCGTCCGCTCCCGATTGAACACCGCCCGCGCCCAGTTTCGCACCCTCTGGACTGCCGCCCAGGAAGACCCGCATGTTTAACTCTCCTTCGGAGCCTATCCCCGACGAAGCTCTGCGAACCGGCCTCCGCGCCCAGTTCGTGCCTGAAGTCTCGGCGGGCTTCGATGACCGCATTCTTGCCGCCCTGCATCAGCCAACGCCCTGGTGGCAACGGCTCTGGCAGCCCGCCCGGCCCCTCCTCGCGGGGGCGTCCTTCTCGCTGATCGTCACCCTGATCGGCCTGCACTGGTCCCTGTCGGCTCCGCTCCATCCTTCCCCCCCAGAGTTGGGGACCGGGGGGCCGCCGATCTTGGCCGCCCATCCGGCCCCATCGCTGGACGCCCTGCTGGACCGGCCCAACCTCACCGCCGGGTCCCTGGCGTTTGTTTGGAACACGCCGCCCGCTCCAACGCCCCAGCCCGGCACCCGCCCGGAGCCGCGCCGCCGGGCGTCGGGTTTTGACCGCCGGACGCTGATCGTTTAAAGAAAACCCATGAACACTTCTAATTTTCGCCTCCTCCTCTCGGGCCTGGCCCTCGGCGTCCTGCTTGCCCTTTTAATCGCTCCGCAGACCCGGTGGCTGGTGCGGCTTCAAATTCTGCCACCCTCTGCGGGCCAAAGCAATTACGAACGGCAGAAAAAGCAGTTTGTGGATGCACATGTTACCGACTATCAAGTGCAGCTTGCGGGGCAGACCACGAGTTACGAGACAGTCAAGCAGGTGCAATATGCTCGCAGCCTCGTTTCGCGCTTTCCGGAAAGCGCCTCCCTACGAGCCAATATCCTGCGCTACGCTCTCGGGAATTTCCATGTTTACCGCGCCGAGAACTTCCAGCTTGAAGAAATGCCTGTACCTGCTCATTTGATAGATCCGAAATATCCGCCGCCAACTCCGGCGGAGATCGCCGCCTTCGATGCCGATGCCGCCGCCGGGGAGCGGCTGGACCCGAACAATGCCTATTTTCCCCTGTTGCGAATGTTCGGCCTCTTCGCCGCCCATCGCGATACGGAGGCACTTGCCGCCTTGCAGCGGGCGTCGCAAGATACACTCTGGCGAGAGTACTTCGAGGATGAGGTCGAAGGGCACTGGCGTATCAACGACGGCATTTACGGCGGACGAGAAGCGATCGCTTCGATGGCAATCTCTGCAAGCGTCTTGTTTCCACACTATCAGCACTTGCGGGAGATCGCGCGAATCGTCACCTACAAAGCGGTGTTACTTGAGCAGACGGGGCACCCCGAAGCGGGCCTGGCATTGCGGCGGCAGATGATTCACTGCGGCGAATTGATGCGCGGGCAAAGTACCCCAATTATCGGCAATCTGGTCGGCATGGCGATCTCAGGCGTCGCCCGCAGCCGCCCCGGCGGGTCGGACATCATTCACAACTACCCTAATGAGAGCTTGGAGCAGACGGCAAACCGGCGGCTGGATAACTACTGCACGTACGCAGCGAGCATCGGCCACCCGGAAGCCGCTCAGGAAGCCCGCGATTCAGCCGCCGCCGCCGCACAGGCCAGGAATGTGACCGGCCACATTGGCCAGTATGTGTTTGGCGTTTCCACCGCTGATCTTATTCGGGGCGTCATCGCCCTAACATCAGGCTGGCTGATATTTGCCGCTGCCGTCTGCCTCTTCGCGCTGACACTTCTCGCCACGGCACTCAGTCGTTTACCGTCCGTGCGGCAGCAGATGCCTCTGCCGATCCCGGTCAGCCTCGGGATACTGGGGGGATTAGTGCTGGGTGTGGCCCTGCTGGCGGACTATATGGCGAACACGCCCGGGCAATTCCGATTCGAAGCTGCTCTGATAATCGGGGCATTCTTCGCCGTCGTCGGAGCGCTCGCCGCCGTGCCGCGCTTACGGCGGCCCATTCGCCTCTCCCTGTTCGCAGCCCTCGCGACACTTGCAGCTGCAGCAGGTGCCGCCTGCCTCGCCGCCTGGCAGTCCCAGGAAGCGATTGGACTGGCAAACAGCATGGGGGGGACGCTTTCCCTCTCCGGCGACGAGGCAGCGAGCCCCCACCTCTCGCTCACGGTGCAGCAGGTCCAGGGGATCAGCCTGGTCCTATTTTTCCCCGTGCTGCTGGCGATTATTTTCAGCATCACCGCCCGTGTGCGGCACGTCCCCGTCTCCGTCGGATTGATCGGCGGCTTCCGGCAGACCGGGGCAATGCTGGTCCCGCTTCTGGTGCTGCTTTATGGGCTGCTCACTGTCATCACCGTGCGGCAGGAGGCCCGCTTGAATTATGGCCTGGAACGGTCGTTGTATGGGGAAGGGCAGTATCTGGCGCAGCTGACCGGCGAGAAGTGGCCCGTGCGGTAAGAAGTACCTCACCCCGTCGCTTCGCGCCGACCCTGGCACCACTGCACCCGGCCTCCTTCAGAAAGGAGAGGGTTAGGACGGGAATTTAGGACAAGAAATTCGGACAAGAAATTCGGACAAGAGGGCGCAGCAAGCAGCGCACCCTACGTCTCATCCAAATATTCACCCTCTCCTTTCCGAAGGAGAGGGTCGGCGCGGAGCGGCGGGGTGAAGTATTCCGCCCCCAGACGCGGTATAATAGCACCCTATGACCGAAATCCCTGCCACTCCCGGATATTCCACCCCCGACATCTCCCGGTTCTTCACCAACATGGACTGCGGCGTCTATGCCCTGAAGAATCTGCCGGAGGAGGTGGTCGCTTACCTCTTTGCCCGCTACTCCCGCTCCCGGCTCTCGCTGCGTGACGACCTGCGGCAGATGATCGAGTCCGA
>JANXNV010000150.1 GCA_025353925.1 Armatimonadota bacterium | reverse complement strand
TTGGCGGGGGTGGAGCCGTCGCCGGGGAGGGGGACGCTGGGGTCGAGGGGGAAGGCGGTCTGGCGGTAGTCGTGGTAGGTGACTTGAAGCCCGGCGTGATGGTTGACGGCATAATCCAGCGAGGCGGCCAGATCGCGCGAGTTGGGCACGGCGAAGCTGTCGTTGTGGCGTTTCTTGTCGCGGCCCTGCACCGCCAGTGTCAGGCCGGGAGCCAGACGCTGAGAAAGCCGCAGAAAGAGTTCGCGTCCGTTCGGGCCGCTCGGCAGACCGATCTGATTGTATTTCCCAAATTGCCACTGCGTCTCCGGGATGCGCGACGTGTAAGTCGTCGGATCGGCAAAGGTGTACTCAGCGACGAGACTTGTCCCCGGCAGCGGCTGGAGTGTGGTGCCGACCAGATACGCGATCTTGCGCGGTGTCCGATAGGATTGACGGCCCGGCGACTGAATATCGTCGATGCCGAACTGCCCGTAAAAACGCGTGTCGGGATTGGCGGCGTAGGACAGGGTGAAATTCATAAAGGCATTAAACTTGGCATCCAGGCTGCGCAGCCCAATACTCTTGGAGCCTTCGGCAACATAAAAGAGTGGAAAGGGCGTCAGTCTCAAAGCCCGGGTACTGGTGGAGAGAAAGGAATCCTGGAAATCCGCCGTCAGATGTGGGCTGAATGTGTACTCGATCCGCCGCCCCTCGAAGTACCGACGTGTCCCATTGTCCGTAAACGTGGAAACAAAATGCGTGTAATGGTACTCACGCCCAAACCGGCTGCCGAGGCTGAACGGGAATGCGACTTGAAGCTGATCCATCGCGGGGGGGTTGTCGGAGACCAGCACGGCACCGCGATACCCCGGCCCCCAGCGATTGTTCCTCCGGCCCAGGCTGACCTGGAGGCCTCGCCCGCCGTTCAGCTCCACATAGGCCTCGTTGAGCGCTGAAAAATCGTGGGTGCCAATGTCATTGCTGAACACGCGCCGGTCATCCTGCGGCCAGTTGGAGGCCGACACGACGTAGCGCAGATTGGGGCGCAAAGTGCCGAGGGCCGTTACGCGGTACACCCCGAGTGCCCCGCTCCCCGGCTTTTTGTCGCCGCCGGCCCGCAGGCGCAGCTCCGGCTGAACATACCCGCTGATTGAGGTCCTCCCCAGCGCGGTGCCCTCCGAAGTGACATCGGCCTCGGCGGTATCCACGCCGTCGGCGGTCAGCTCCGGTTGGAGCAGGGCCAGTGCGGCGTGCAGTGCCGCCGCCGTCCCGCTGCTCCCCTGAACCTTCGCCAGCTTCGCCGGGTCATCCGTCACCAGATGCTCTAGCCGCCGAGCAAGCTGCCCACGTGTATACAGCGGCTCGCCCAAAAAGTCCTCGGGCGTATCGGCCGCTCCAAACGCCTCCGCGCGGGCTAGCGTGGCAAATGCATCCAGCAGGCTGCTGCCGTGCGGCACGATGTCGGTGGAGGCCGCCGAGACGCGCCCGGCGACAAGAACGGAGAGCGCAAGCAAAAATAGGTGTTTTTTCATAGTGGGAGTTTCGAGCGAGACGATGTGCTTTCGGTCGAGAGTGCGGCCTATTGTACCAGACGGGGGGAGGCGTGTCAACGAAAAGTCGTGGAAAGTCGTGCTGTTTCGCGCTATAATACTCTCATATTCGCGTTGAGGAACCATCGCCATGCTGAAAAACGAAACCGAAGAAATTAGTCTGCCGACATCCGCCGCCCAGGTCCGGGTGACGCCCGAGGAGTTGGCGGCGGCACTGAATGTTCTGGAGACTGAGAAACAGGAGGCCGCGCGGCACCGGGAAAGCACGGTCCCGATCGGCGAGGTCGTCTCGGAGATGAACTTGGAAGTCACGCCCGACGAGGTCTGGGCACAGGTGCAGAAGCAGCGACGGCAGGTCGAGGCGGATGCTGAGGCTCAAGCGCAGGCCCGGCACGCGGCGACGGTGACGGACACAGCCACCACCCGGCGGCGATTTCGCAGCTGGCGTGACATCAAAGCCTGGGTCTGGGTCCTCTTCTGGGTCAGCGGTGGGGGCGGTCTGCTGACCCTCATTCCGCACCTGATTCACCCCGCCCCGCCCGTCGGCATCTCCGTCGCGGGCGATCATGTCAGCGGCACTTACACCGTGCAGGGCGTCGGGGCGCAGCGGGATGCGACGGTGTCCGGCGACAACGACACAATCACACTGCGCGGCGACGTTCGCAATCTGAAGGTGGAGGGAGAAGACAACACGGTCACCGTGATCGGCTCCGTGGAGGGGGTCACTGTGGATGGGGACGGCAACAAGATTCACTGGACGAAAGAAAAATTGGGGAAGTGACCTAGCCCGTAGTCAGCGGGGACGGGAATAAGTTCGGGATGATCCAGCCGTAGCTGAAGATGCATAGCATGAACCGAGAGAACGTAGGAATTTATTCCCACGTCTTGTCCGCTCTCCTCCCTCACTGCAAAGTGCAGGCAGCTAAAGGCAACGGAATAAGTTCAACCAAATCCCACCATAGCCGAAACGTCTTAAAATCGGGTATACTAGTGCGCTATGTCCCAAACACCTACGCAGGATCACCTGCGCAACATCGCGATTATCGCGCACGTCGATCACGGCAAGACCACCCTTGTGGATGGTATGCTCAAACAGGGCGGAGTTTTCCGTGCCAACCAGGCCGTCGCCGAGCGCGTCATGGATAAAATGGATCTGGAGCGCGAGCGCGGGATCACCATTGTCTCCAAGCACACGGCGATCACCTACGGCGACGTCAAAATCAATATTGTCGATACCCCCGGCCATGCCGACTTCGGCGGCGAAGTCGAGCGCGTGATGAGCCTCGTGGACGGAGTCCTGCTCCTGATCGATGCCGTGGAAGGCCCTATGCCGCAGACCCGCTTCGTGCTTTCCAAAGCGCTGCAGGCCGGGCACAAGGCCGTGGTAGTCATCAACAAGATCGACCGGCCTAACTCCCGCCTCGACTGGGTGGTGGACCAAACGTTCGACCTCTTTGTCGCCCTCGGCGCGACCGAGGCGCAGCTGGACTTCCCCATCGTCTACGCCATCGCGCTTCAGGGCACGGCGACCCTGGACCCGGCGAATGTCGGCACGGACCTGACCCCGCTCTTTGAAACCATCGTCAGCCACATCGACCCGCCGACGGGCGATCCCAATGCTTCCCTGCAGCTTCGGGCCACGACCCTGGATTACGATGATTACAAGGGCCGGATCGCGATTGGCCGCGTGAATGCCGGGACCGTCAAGACGGGCCAGAATGTCATTGTCGTCAACCGCGAGGGCGTAAATGTCCCCGGCAAGATCGCGCAGGTCTTTATCTATCAGGGCCTGAACCGAACAGACGTGGATGCCGCCGAGGCGGGTGAGATCGTGGCGATCTCCGGCCTGCCGGATGTCAACATCGGCGAGACGATTGCTGCCCGCGAAAATCCGGTCGCACTGCCGCTGATGAAAGTCGATGAGCCGACTCTGCGGATGACCTTCGGCGTGAACACATCGCCGCTGACGGGCCGCGAGGGCCAGTGGTCGACATCGCGTAAGCTGCGCGAGCGCTTGATGAAAGAGCTTCAGACCAATGTCGCCCTGCGGGTCGAAGACACCGACTCCGCCGATCAGTTCAGCGTTTCGGGCCGGGGCGAGCTGCATCTGGCCGTTCTGATCGAGACCATGCGCCGCGAAGGCTACGAGCTACAGGTTTCTCAGCCGGAAGTCATCTTCCACGAAGAGGCGGGGGTCCGCATGGAGCCGCTGGAAGAGGTCGAAATCGATGTGGCCGAGGAATACAGCGGCGTTGTGATCGAGCAGCTGGGCCGCCGCCGGGCCGAGATGCTGGACATGAACTCCCCGGGCAACGGCCATGTGCATATGCGCTTCAAGGTGCCGACCCGCGGCCTGCTGGGCTTCCGCAACCAGTTCCTGACCGAAACGCGCGGAACCGGCGTTTTGAACGCCCTGTTTGCGGGCTACATCCCCTACAGCGGCGATATGACCATCGAGCGAAACGGCAGCCTGCTGGCCAGCGAGTCGGGCATCACGACGACCTTCGGCCTCAGCACCGCTGAGGAACGCGGCATCCTGTTCGTGCCGCATAATATTGAAGTCTACGAGGGAATGATCGTCGGCAAGAATGCCCGCGACACCGACCTGGAAGTCAATGTCTGCCGCAAAAAGCACCTGACTTCCATGCGCGAGTCCAACAAAGAGACGTTCATGCGCCTGGCCCCCCCGACCGTCATGTCCCTGGACCGGGCGATCGAGTATATCGGCCCGGATGAACTGGTGGAAGTGACGCCGAAAAACATCCGAATGCGAAAGCGCGAGCTGAACCCGGATATGCGGCGTCGGCAGACGAAGTCAGCGAAGTAGAAAAAACCGCTCCGATCATAAGATCGGAGCGGTTTTCATTCGGCTGGCTCAATTGTGCTAATTCCACCGGGGAAGAACTCGAATGTCCCCAAACAACCACGCAGCATAGACATCCCCAAGAGTGCTTTGCCTCCGCCTACAAAAACGGGAATACTTTGCTCATCCCCATCCCATTCCATACGTACTTCGCACACAGACAAAGAGGCACCCCGGCCGTCAGCCATGATCGCCTGCACCGTATCAATCTCAACCAGGCCTAGCTCTCGAACGACAGTGCTGGGAACCATCAAGTAATCACTAAAGCCAGTGTCAAGAATAGTGTCAATTTCCAATTTTTGACCTACTTTATCCAGAAGTGTCAATCTGACAATAATCTGATTGTCTTCCGTGAATTCGGCGACAATCATTGAGTTTCATCATTCTCTGGGCGCAGCGTCGCCCCAAACGAAGCGACGGCTTTGTACCCGATACGCATTCCGTATAATGGGGCATCCGGGTGTTTGATGCGGGCGCGTTTAGCAGTAGCTAAATGGTCTTCCCCGATCTCATATTCCCCCGTCGTCACGTCAATCACGAGATACTTCCCAAGATTGTTTTCGCTCACCTTCGCCTGTATGCTTTGTTTATAGAGTGTTTGGCCGCGCTCCACGACCTCATCCGGCGTATACTGCGTTTGCGTCGTCATCGTATTTTATCCCCCCGCCACGTATTATTCTACCTCACCGCACAAAAAACCGCCCCGGTCCTGGTGGAATCGGGGCGGTCGATAGAACTGTAAGAATCGATGTAACTACTTGACGGTTACCGCTGCATCTGGGACTGTTCCACCAGCTGCGAGCGTTACTGCAAGTGTCCCGGTCTGGGTTGGGGTGCTGAGCGTTTTGCCTTTTGCGTCAGCGACAGTAACTGCGGCTGTAACAGTAATAGTTTGTGCCCCTGGAGCAGCAAACAAAAGCACATTATTTTGCGTGTCTGCTGTTGCCTGAGCATTCGCACCTGCTATTGGGTTCGTGATCGTTGCGGTTGCCGAAGTAATCGTTGCAGTTGCACCTTGAGGTGACCCCTCCGGCAAAGTAGGTGCGACAACCGCCAAAACCGCCGCATCCGATGGCGCGACGACTGGAAATATGAAAGTCGTCGCTGTAATTCGTCCAGCATCATCGGTGACTGTAACAATGACCGTATGCAGTCCGGTTGTGGTGGATGCAGGGATTGTAAACGGAGTTGGCGTTCCTCCTGTTCCCGTGACGTATGTAGCATTTGTAAATGCCCCAGTGACCACATTTAGGGACATGGGCAGCCCTGTGGTCAGGCCTGGTACGGCGGCAAGCTCTGCATCGGTAGTGGTTAAAGTCGCGCTGGTTATGCCTGCTGTTAAATTGTCAGCAATTCCGTTCGCCAGTGCAGCCCGGAAGACCACGGATGCGCCGGATTGAACGCTGGCGACTGAAGCCACGGTGACGCCCGCCTGGTTTACGGCATCGATATATTGGCCTTTAGTCGAAAATCCTAGTGGCAGAGTATTAGTTGCATTTGGATCAGCAGTGAGAGGAAGGAGTGCATTCTTCCCAACAGTGGCCGAGAAATTGGATGCCCCTGTGATGTATGCTTGCCCGCCGGTTGCTGCTTGAAAGCCGCTGCCTTCGATACTTGCCTGTTTTCCGAGGTTGTTTGCCGCCCCGTAGTAAGCAATCGGCTCTAACCCGTAAGCGTACGGCAGAGTGTTTGGATAATTGCCAAACGTGTTCTTGGAAAAGGATCCGCCACCACAGCCGTTAAGCAGCAATGCTAAAGTCCCGAGTGTCGCTATTCCTGCAAGTGTTGGGTTGATTTTTTTAAGCATGAGAGATTTCCTGTAGAAGTGTCTTGAAAAATGGGCGGGGCTGCTTGCCCCGCCCAACATAAGTAAATCAGAAACGCTGACGGAACCCAAAGGTTATGAATGTCGGCGTGATGATACTCTGGTTACGGAAGACTTCCTGACCTTGCGGGAATGCAGCCGAGGGACCAACGTAGTATGGTTCGCCCGCGAACGTTCCAGTTGCAAGAGACAGAGCCGTCTTCTTATCAAATACATTGTCCACATTCAGAAAAAGGCTGAAATCCTGCGTTAAATTAAAGTCAGTATTGATACTGATCTTGTAATGCCAGCCCGTGGTGCCGGTTACCGGATTCAGCGCGGGCAACTTACCTCCGCCCACAGAGATAGGGACGCTTGTAAAATTACCCGCCCCGCCGGTGATATTGCCGTTGATTTCTGCAAACCCAGCACCGACGGCACCAAAATTGCCACCACCAGAGTTCGTCGCTGCGGGAAAGAATGGCAGGCCACTGCCTGCATCCAGGATGAAAGTGGACTCAACCAACTTGTTTATACGCTTGGTCGCCACGACGGCAACAGTATGACGCTGATCCCAGGAAGGTGCAAACTGCTTGAATGCCAGTGCTTGAAGCTGACCTTCACTGAAGGCACCGGAACTCGCCAGGTAGTTGACGAAGTAAGGCGCATACGCCGTATCGAACAAACTGGAATTCGTCCTAACCACCTGATTCGTGTAATTGACGTATCCACTCCAATCTGAGGGCTTGCGCTGGAGTTTGCGGAAGGAAAACTCTATACCGGATGCCTTCTGTTTGCCAGCGTTATTGTAATTAATGTGAACTCGGGGAAAGTTCAGATAATTTGGCGCATTTAAGAAGGCCAAATCGTTGACCCACTTGTTATAGCCAGTCAATGAAACACTATAGGATCCTTGGAACAAGCCGGACGGATTGCGTATGCCCCTCTCAACACCAATGTCGAAGTCTCTGGAATGGGAGAGATTCACTCTGTTATAGCTGTCGGTTCCATAATTAGATGCTAGTTTGTTTTGCAGAATTACATCGGCAGCCGTCGTTGCTGTAGGCACATCACCAACGTCCCCTGGTCCAAGCCTTTGAATTCGTCGCATATCGGGTCGCTGCGAATTTACGGTATAGGACGACCGGAATGTCAAATCTCCGACAGGGGTGTAGGTAAGTCCGAGGCGCGGGTCTACCGACTTGGTAGTGTAGCCATCAGGAACGGCTGTCCCGAGAGAGGCCCGATACTCAGAAGGCTTCAGCTTGAAAGTCGTGCTCTGAAAGCGCAACCCATAATTGAAAACAAGCTTATTCTGCGAGGCTTGCAACTGGTCTGCAAGATAGAGTGCAAAATCCCGTGGATAGGCGGCAAAAGTTCGATCCGTAAGATTTGTCGGACCATTCGCACCAGTGCCTGTCGCATCAAGTGGAGCATCCGTGAAAATCTGACGACGATATGACCCTTTGTAGTCATTGTAGACTAGACCAGCCTTAAAAACATTCGTTTTATTGATCTGGTTATAGTAATCCAACTGATTTCCGGTCAGATTGGTCTCATCAAAATTATAGAGACCGAGCGTCGCTTCCTCGTGGTTTGGTATTGCCTGATGCAACTGGAAAATACGGTATTGAACATACGAAGCAGGCCCGAAGTTGTGCTTGTAAGTAAAATGGTCCAAGTTGTACGTCTGAACACTGTGGTCGTTAAAATTACTGCCCAAATCGCGTGTGGAAATAAACCGTGTTCCATCAGCGGCAGTGAGAATGCGGTCTGGGTCAGTAAAGTTGGCATTTGGGGTCGTTTGAAAACTGTTGTAGTTTTCAGCACCGTGTGAGAAGTACAGCGTGTACGTGTTGTTTGGATCAGCATAATAGTTGAACTTACCCGACTCGTCATGGGAAGAGTGAAGTTCGCCAAGCTGTGTGTTATCACCATAGTGCGTCTTAAATACAATGGACGACAAGGCATAGTCCAGCTTATTGTTCAGCAAGATGCCGCCCAAGTTAGTGGCACCACCGGTGTACTTCCACTTATCACCTGGTCCATTGGTGTTCTCAATATAACCACCGAATGTCTTACCGTTACGAACAAGATCTCGTCCATTAATTGTAATCTGATTCAGATAAGCACCTGCTGAGCCACCATAATCGGCAGAGGCACCACCGGTAATAACGTTAGATGACCGCACACCGACAGTGACCAGATTAGTGGCAAACTGGTTACCAATGGGATCGCGCAGGTCAATGCCGTCAGTAGACCAGTCGACCTGATTACCGTCGGAGCCGCGAACATGGGGATACTGACCCGCATCAGTGGTGACACCCACTTTGTAGTTCAGCAGGCCTGTGGACTGATAAAGGTTGTTTGGCTGTGACTTCTCACGTTTTTCATCCAGAGCAGTAACGTTCTGTGAAGTACTCGTATCCGCTTTTTTTGTCAGTGGAATCGTTACCCCACCGCCGATTTTGTTGATCTCTTTTTTGATCAAAGCAAAGTCAATGGTACTGTTGACGTCCTGAGTCACGCTGACATTCTGGTTGCCTGAAACGAACGTGACGACGTTGACCTGAAGAGTATAAGCGCCTGGTTGAATACCGGCGAAGCTATAATAGCCTGTGCTGTCGGTTCGGGCGGGCTGCGGAGCACCGCCGCCGGCTGGAATCAGCAGAACCTGTGCGCCCTTGATGGGCAAACCGTTCGCATCCTTGACCGTACCTTGGACACCGCCCACCTGAGCGGCATGAACTGACGGCGCATTGACCATGAGCAGCGTCGAGGTGACGCCGAGCGAGGCTGTTGCCGCCAGAAGCTTGAAAGCAAGCTTTTTGGATGTTGCTTTC
>JANXNV010000147.1 GCA_025353925.1 Armatimonadota bacterium | reverse complement strand
ATGCTGGACATGAACTCCCCGGGCAACGGCCATGTGCATATGCGCTTCAAGGTGCCGACCCGCGGCCTGCTGGGCTTCCGCAACCAGTTCCTGACCGAAACGCGCGGAACCGGCGTTTTGAACGCCCTGTTTGCGGGCTATATCCCGTACAGCGGCGATATGACCATCGAGCGAAACGGCAGCCTGCTGGCCAGCGAGTCGGGCATCACGACGACCTTCGGCCTCAGCACCGCCGAGGAGCGCGGCATCCTGTTCGTGCCGCATAATATTGAAGTCTACGAGGGTATGATCGTCGGCAAGAACGCCCGCGACACCGACCTGGAAGTCAATGTCTGCCGCAAAAAGCACCTGACTTCCATGCGCGAGTCCAACAAAGAAACGTTCATGCGCCTGGCCCCGCCGACCGTCATGTCCCTGGACCGGGCCATTGAGTATATCGGCCCAGATGAGCTGGTGGAAGTGACGCCAAAGAACATCCGAATGCGAAAGCGCGAGCTGAACCCGGATATGCGGCGTCGGCAGACGAAGTCAGCGAAGTAGGCTGCGGAAATCTGTCAGGAACTCCCGGGTGTCCTGAACCAAAATTGGGAAATTTGCCCGAACGGTCTCCGTTAGGACGTGCTTGCGATCCAAAGTTACAAGCACGTCCGCTTTTGCTTTAAAGGCGGACGCCAACACATGGCGATCTTTCTCAACAATCAAATCCGCCCACGCCTCTTCCTCATCTAAAGTAGTCTGTGTACAAATCTCAACTTCCGTCGCTGCCAACAAAAGATAGAATCTTCGCAAAGCATCTGGACCCATTTTCGCTTTTATGTTTCTTTTGGCTTCGGTGAGCACGGCCTGACTTGCCACGATTATAAGTAAGAGCACTTGGGCAAAGGAAATGATTGCTGAAGAGCCACCTTCTGCCGAGCCATCCGCCGCCATCCAGCACGTTGCGTCAAGGAACACTCGTTTCATATGCCGAGCAGTCGCTGGACTTTTGCGGAAAGTTCTGGTGTAAGGGCGTCTGCTTCCATAAAACCTTCAATCTCTTGATTGGTATATAAATTGCTGTCAGCTTCTCTGCGTACTAGCTGAATCAGGAAATCGGAAAGCGTGAGTCCCTGACTTGTTGCCTTCTGTATCAAAGTCGATTCTAAGTCTACAGGTAACTCCAAAGTGATGCTCATTGCGTTTTATCCCTTCGTGATCAACACTTTCCTTCACTCGCCATTGCGGTCGGTCGGATTCGCTCAATGGGCGGAGCGTCGCGCCAATGGCTGCTGCAGCCGGATAACCCACTCTCATCCCGAACAGGACAGCGTTCGGATTTTTCTCGTGAGCGCGACGCGACATCTCAACACGCTCTTCACCGATCACATATTCCCCTGTGGTAACATCCACCATCAACAGCTTACCGAAATTCTGTTTTTCCACATGACTGCGGATGTTCTGCTCGTATAAAGTTTGGCCGCGCTCCACGACCTCATCCGGCGTATACTGCGTTTGCGTCGTCATCGTATTTTATCCCCCCGCCACGCATTATTCTACCCCACCGCACAAAAACCGCCCCGGTCCTGGTGGGATCGGGGCGGTCGATAGAACTGTAAGAAGCGATGTAACTACTTGACGGTTACCGCTGCATCTGGGACTGTTCCACCAGCTGCGAGCGTTACTGCGAGTGTCCCGGTCTGGGTTGGGGTGCTGAGCGTTTTGCCTTTTGCGTCAGCGACAGTAACTGCGGCTGTGACAGTAATAGTTTGTGCCCCTGGAGCAGCAAACAAAAGCACATTATTTTGCGTGTCTGCTGTTGCCTGAGCATTCGCACCTGCTATTG
>JANXNV010000140.1 GCA_025353925.1 Armatimonadota bacterium | reverse complement strand
TTGCCCCCGCCCTCTTATCTGCCCCCGCCCTCTTGCCCCCGCCCTCTAAAATATCCTGTCTGTCTTTCGCTCTTCCAATTTAAATATAATACATCAGTGTCTCAACGGCTTCCCCGGTCCGCTTCTGACCTTCATCTCCGGTCTTCGCCAGCACCTCATCCGCTAAAACCTCGATCGACGTATTCTCCAGAATGTCCCGAATTGAGTCGCGCACCCGCCGCAGGACCCGGGCCAGCTCTGACGAGTCCGCACTGTTGTCATCGGCCCACTTGGGGATCGGCATCAGCAGGCCCTCTAAGTGGCGCAGGGCCTCCGCCAGGGAAACGTCGTGAGGGGGCCGGTTCAGACGGTAGCCGCCGTGCTGGCCGCGCTTGCTTTCGAGGATCCCGGCGTGGGAGAGCGGCAGCAGAACCTGTTCCAAATACTTCTGCGACGTGTCGCAGCGCGACGCCAGCTCGCCTACTTGTAGGTAGCGGTTGCCGTCGCGCCAGTTGTGGATCAGATCGCCGAGGACGCGCAGGCCGTACTGGCTTTTTGTGGTAAGTCGCATAGAAAAGTGTTACACAGAGGTCTTACGGGGGGCAGACTTTGCCGTCGCCGCCGACTCCGGGAACTGTCGCCACTTCACGCTCAATGGGTGCCCCGATGATGCTGCCCCATTCGGTCCAGGAGCCGTCGTAATTCTTAGCCTTCTCATAGCCGAGCAGGTTGTAAAGCACGAACCAGGTGTGTGACGACCGCTCGCCGATACGGCAGTAAGCGATTACGTCCTTGCCTTCGGAAACACCTTTGCCGCCGTAGAACGCCGTCAGCTCATCGGCGGATTTGAACGTGCCATCTTCCTTCACCGCATTCAGCCAGGGGGCGGACTCAGCACCGGGAATGTGCCCGCCGCGCTGGGCGGTCTCGTTCATGCCCGGAGGCGCGATGACCTTGCCCGTGAACTCATCGGCGGAGCGGACATCGATCAGGGTCAGGTTCGGGTCGCCCAGCTTCTGCAGGACTTCGTCGCGGTAGGCCCGCAGTCCCCAGTTCGGCTCGGAGGCGGTGTAGATCGCCGGGACTGGGGTGGGAGTCTCGGTGGTCAGCGAGCGGCCTTCCGCCAGCCACTTTTTGCGCCCGCCGTTGATCAGCTTCAGCTTGCTTTTGTCATGGCCGTAGATGACGAACAGCCAGTAGCCGAACGTGGCGAACCAGTTGTTGTTGTCGCCGTAGAGTACGAGCGTGTCCGTGTTCGAGATGCCCGCTTTGCTTAGGAGGCTCTCCCACTGACTCTTGTCGGGCACATCCCGGCGCAGAGTGTCTTCCAGCTCCGTCTGCCAGTTGAAGCCGATCGACCCGGCAAGATGACCCTGGGCGTAAGCCTCGGTATCGACATCGATCTCGATCAGCTTGAACTCGCCATGGGTCAGGTGCTCGGCGACCCAGTCGGTTTCGACCAGGACTTCGGGGTGTGCGTAATTATTTTCGGCCATCACTGAAATTCTCCTCGAACGTAAATAGGTTTGTTAGTACGCTTGAACTTCTTCGGCCCCAATGAAGCCGACGCCGACTCCAAAAGACTTCCAGAAGGCAATGCTGTCGTCGATCTGCTTGTCAGTGCCGCTTAGCTCCAGCATGATGTAGCCGCCGGTGTTCGGCTCGATCTGCGCCCGCCGAATATCAGCGACAACGCCGAAGTTTTTGATCGCCTGGGCCAGCAGCGGCTGGTCCACACGCTCGACTGGGAAGGTGAGATTCAAACGGACTTTCTGCGGGGTGTCGTCGGTTGTCATGGCTTTTGCTCCCATTGGCAAATTCAATTCGCTTTTATCAGTTTGCCTAGCGATTTACAGGACATTGTCGCCAATATACCCGGCATACCAGTGAGAAGTCAAGGTTTCGGCCAGATTTTAGGCCGTTTTCGGGTACAATTAAGGCACATATGAACCTGTATCCAATTTACCTTCACCTGGAAGGCCGTCGCTGCATCGTGGCCGGCGCGGGCAAAGTCGCCGAACGAAAAGTCGCGGGTCTCCGGGCCGCCGGGGCCGCCGTTTGCCTGGTCTCCCCGGAAGCCACCCCTGGTTTGCAGCAGCTCGCGGAAGACGGCCTCGTGGAGTGGCTCCGGGAGCCGTATCGCAGCGCACATCTCGAGGGCGCGTTTCTGGTCATTGCCTGCACGGATAAGCGGCAGGTCAATGCGACCGTCGCCCGGGATGCCAAGAAGCGCAGTATGCTCCTGCTGGTCGCCGATGATCCCAAAGCAGGCAGCTTCATGTCGCCGATCCAGGTGACTCGCGGTGATCTGGTGCTGACAGTCTCCACCGGGGGCCAAAGTCCGACGCTGGCCGCTGTCCTGCGTGAGCGGCTGGAAGCGCAGTTTGGGCCGGAGTGGGAGCTGCTAATCGAGCTGATGGGACAGGCACGCGAAGTTGTCAAAACGAACCCCGACGAAGCTGGCCGCAAAGCTGCCGTCCGGCGCGTTCTGGACGACGCCGAGATCCAGGCGATGCTCGCGGCAGGCCAGAGATTAGAAGCGGAGACTCGAATTCGAGAATGTCTCTCCTTGTCCTTGGAATAAATCACCACAGTGCTCCGATTGCCGTGCGTGAAAAGCTGGCAATTTTGGAGCGCGATCTGCCCCATGCCCTGGCGGCACTTTCCGGTCTGCCCGGGGTCCGTGAGGGTGCTCTGCTTTCCACCTGCAACCGTACGGAGGCCTGGGCCGTTGCCGATGCCGGTCCGGTCGAAGACACGCTGGCGGATTTCCTCGCCGGGCGGCATGGCCTCGGGCGGCACGAATTCGACGGTCACCTCTACTGCTGCCGGGCCGGAGCCGCTGCCAATCACCTGTTCTCCGTCGCGTCCGGCCTGGATTCGATGATTCTGGGCGAGCCCGATATCCAGCGTCAGGTCAAGACGGCTATGGAAGCGGCCCAGTCCGCCAAAACGCTCGGGACGCGGCTGAACCGGCTGTTTCAAGATGCGCTGGTCACCGGCAAAAAAGCGCGAACGGAGACGGGGATCGCCCGAGGGACATTTTCCGTCGGAGCCGCCGCCGTGGATCTGGCGACGCAGATCTTCGGGGAATCCCTCACGGGTCATACTGTTCTCGTGCTGGGCGCGGGCAAAATGAGTGAAGTCACCGCCCGGCACCTACAGTCGCGCGGTGCCCCCGCCGTGCTGGTCGCAAACCGTACGTATGAGAAGGCACTCGCTCTGGCAAATCAGTTTGGCGGGCAGGCGCGGCGTTTCGACGACCTGCCTCTCCTGCTGCAATCCGCCGATATCGTGGTCTGCTCCACCGCCGCGCCGCACCCGATTATCACCCGTGCCCTGATGAACGATGTCATGCGTGCCCGCCGGGGGCGTCCCCTGTACCTCATCGATATTGCCGTCCCGCGCGATGTTGAGGCGAGCGTAGATACGATGTCCAACGTGTTCCTTTACAATATCGACCACCTGCAGGACCTGGTCGCCGGGGCGCGTCAGTCCCGCTCCGGGGAGGTCGCCCGTGCCCATGAGATTGTCGAGTCGTCCGTCGTTGAGTACCTGCGTTGGGAACGCTCGCTGGAAGTTGCGCCGCTGGTGGTCGCCGTTCGTCAAAAGCTCGATGAGACGCGCCAGGCGGAGATCGCGCGGCTCCGCAGCCGCCTGCCCGATCTGCCCGAGAAAGACTGGAAGGCGATTGAGTCGGCGTTTCAGTCTTTGACCAACAAGATCGCCCATCCGGCGACAGTCGCCATCAAAGCGGCCCCCGAGACCGACGACGCCCTGGGGACCCTGGAAACGATCCGCCGCGCCTATGGCGTAGAGAACTTAGACGGCGCAAAGAATTGGGAGGGGTCAAGTGACTGAATCCGCACTGCTGATTTTCGCCGCCCTCGGATACCTGCTCGCCTCCGTGGCCTACGGGGCGCACCTGTTTCTGCGGCAGCCCCTGCTCGCCGCCGCCGGGCGTTACGCGACCCTGGCCGCTGTCGGCCTGCATACGGTCGCCATCGGGGTCCACTGTGCCCACACGCACCAGACACCGTTCACGACGCCTGCCGAGTCTCTCTCCGCGTCGGCCTGGGCCATCGCACTGGCGTACCTTGCCCTGGAGATGTTTCGCAAACCGCGCCCGACCGCGCTGGGGGCCGTCGTGCTGCCCGCCGCGTTCCTCTTTCTGTTTGCCGGAGCGTTCCTGCACCCGGCGGCGTCCGTTCAAACGCCGACTCTGCCGCTGCTGAACTCCAACCTCATCAGCCTGCATATCCTGGCACTCCTATTCGCGTTCGGGCTGCTGGTGCTGGCATTCGGCTGCGCGGCCCTTTATCTTGTTCAGCACGGCATGCTGAAGCAAAAGCGTGTCCACGGCGGCCTCTTCGGCAAGCTGCCGCCGCTGGCAAGCTTGGACCAACTAGCGTTCGCCCTGGTTGCCTTCGCCTTCCCACTGCTGACCGTCGGCCTCGGCGCGGGCTTCGTCAAAGCCCTCACCGGTGGCCTGCGTGGCCTCTGGGGTGCCGATCCCATGGTGCTGACCTCCGTGGTCACCTGGCTGGTCTACGGCCTTTATCTTGGCCTGCACGCCGTCGCCCACTGGCGCGGGCCTCGCGCGAATTACTTATTGCTCGGGGGCCTTCTGGTCGCCGTGGTAACGTATTTCATTCCGACCTCGGCCCATCGGTTTGGGTGAGGAACCTAACCCCGACGCTCCGCGTCGACCCTTCCCTAGGAGGGAAGGGTTAAGAGTTGAGAGAAGAGTTCGGACGGCAGCGAGAGGTTCTCTCTGCCTCCTTTTCCTGACTCCTCACCCTTCCCTCCTAGGGAAGGGTCGACGCGGAGCGTCGGGGTTAGGTTCCTTCCTCTCTCAAAGGACATTCTATGCTGAAACGCGGACTATTTAAGAGTATTTTCCAGAAGGTAGACCAGATGGTCACCGGACGGGGCAGGATCGACGATGAGCTTTTAGACGAGCTGGAAGAGTCGCTGATCGGGGCGGATTTGAACGTCCACACCACCATGCGGGCGTTGGACGAGCTGCGGGCGATGGTCGCCGACAAGCGGCTCAAAGACGCCACGGATGTGACCGATCACCTGAAGCGATTCCTGTGGGATACCCTGATGGCGGGTGGGGCCAGCCCCGTGCTGAACGTCGCCCCGTCGGCTCCGACGGTGTATCTGGTCGTGGGGGTCAATGGGGTCGGCAAGACTACCAGTGTCGCGAAGCTGGCGTACAAGCTGCAGCGGGAAGGCAAGCGTGTGGTTCTCGCCGCCGCGGACACGTTCCGCGCCGCCGCTGTGGAGCAGCTGGCCCTCTGGGGGGAGCGTGTCGGGGTAGAAGTGGTCAAAGGCCGCGACGGAGCCGACCCCGCCGCCGTGGTGTTCGATGCCATCCAGGCCGCCAAAGCCCGCAAAGCGGATTACCTGCTCATCGACACCGCCGGCCGTTTGCACAATAAAGCGAACCTCATGGAAGAACTGAAGAAGATCAACCGTGTCGTCATGCGCGAGCTGGGCGGCCGCTCCGCCGACGAGACCCTGCTGGTCCTCGACGCCACCACCGGCCAGAACGCCGTCAACCAGGCCCGCGAGTTCAAGAGTGCCGTCAGCATCAGCGGCCTGATCCTCGCCAAGCTCGACGGCACAGCCCGGGGGGGAATCGTCATCACCATCAAAGACGAGCTGAACGTCCCTATCAAGCTCATCGGCACCGGCGAAAAACCCGGCGATATGGAGTACTTCGATGCGCAGACGTTCATTGACGCGCTGTTTGAGTAAGGAAGCAAAAGACGGAGGAATGAACCGAAGAAAGACAAGGAGGGCGGGGGCAAGCCCTGCCCCCACCACTTAGGAGGAACGGTATTATGAATTCACATTCCCGTGCTGCATTCACCCTCTGGGAAATTCTTGCCCTTTTATGCCTGATTTTGGTCGTCGCCGCCATATTTTTCCCGTTATTCCAGCCTCATACCAGCGACCGTCATCGTGTCACTTGTCAGTCAGATTTGAGGCAGCTTGGCCTAGCTTTCGCTCAATATTCGCAGGACAGCGATGAGAAACTACCTCCTGGGGTGAATACACTGAATAACGGCTGGGCCGGACAGATCTACCCCTATGTCAAGTCTACCGGTGTTTACCACTGCCCGGAGGACGCAGCTCAAGGCAATTATATCTCCTACGCCGAGAATCAGCGTATTGCCGAAGATTCGCTCGAGAACTTTGCGTTTCCTGATTACTCTGTTGCCCTCTACGAAGAGACCACGCTGAACTGCGACCCGTCCACACCCGAAACCGTCAGTGCGACCGGTCTAACGGCCCCGCAGAGCAGTGCCCGGCACGACTCGCTGACGCTTGGGCTGAACTATCTTGCTGTGGACGGACACGTCAAGATGCTCAAGCCGGGGCAGATTTCCTCCGGCCTCCATGCCGTGCCGCCCAAGCAGGCCACTGGGAAGGGCTACGCGCTGACATTCGCGATTAAATAACATTTACCAAGAACCGGCATTAAAATACCGGTCTACTCGGAGAAAGTCACTCCGTGACTGGGATTGGCTGACCCGTAGGGTGCGCTGCTTGCTGCGCCCTCCTATCTCCGACTGCGCCCTCTTGCTTGCTGTCTTATCTTCGTCTTCAGTGTCGGAGACACTTTCTCCGGTAGACCGGCATTTTAATGCCGGTTCGGATATAGGACAGAGTGACCTTCGCTGCATTCATGCGGCAAAGCCTCTGCAAGGTCCTACACCAGCCCTTCCAGCCGATCCACCATGCCCGACAGCACGTCAAACGCCCGCTGGATTGGCTCGGGGGAGGCCATGTCGATCCCGGCCAGCTTCAGGGCATCGAGCGGATACAAAGAGCCGCCCGCTTTGAGGAAGCTCAGGTAGCGGTCGGCGGCGGGCTGCCCGCCCGTGCGGACATCCTCGGCCAGGGCATTGGCGGCGGAAATGCCTGTGGCGTACTGGTAGACGTAAAACGGCGAGTACAAATGGCCGAACTGTGCCCAGGTGATGCCCAGCCGCGACTCGTCGATCTCCACTTTGTCGCCGTACCCCTCGCGGAACAGGTCCGCCAGAGTCGCGGACATTGCATCCGCCGTCAGGGCATCCCCGCGCTCGATCCGCTTGTGGCAGTCCAGCTCAAACCTTGCCAGAGTGGGCATGACGAACAGGTAGCGGTAGAAGTTCGAGATGGCTTCTTCAATCACCCCAATCGTAAAGTCCCGGTCGGTGTTCTCTTCCAGCAAATGGCTGCGGACAAGAGCCTGGTTGAAGTTAGACGCCACTTCGGCGACAAACAATGAATAGCTTTCGTAGACCGGGGGCTGATTTTGCCAAGTCAGCAGCGAGTGCATGGAGTGGCCTAACTCATGCGCCAGGGTGCTGACCGAGAAGATGTCGTCCCGGTAGTTCAGCATGATGAAGGGGTAGGTCCCGTACGCTCCCGACGAAAATGCCCCGCTGCCTTTGCCTTTATTCGGAAGGGCATCCACCCACCGCTGCTCGGTCAGGCCGCGCCGCATGGCTTCCGTATACTCGGTGCCGAGTGGGGCCATGCCCCGGCAAATCATGTCCGTGGCCTCGGCAAAGGAGATCGCTTTTTCGGTGCGCGGTAGGGGAGCGGGAACGGCGTAGACCGGAACATCGGCATTGTGCAACCGCGCGACGCCCAACCCGCGCCGCAGGATGTCCCAGTACCGGTGCCAGATCGGGAGATTGGCCTGGAACGTCGTCAGCAGTGTCTCGAAGACTTCCAGGGGAATCGCACGGGGCGACAGCGAAGCCTCCAACGCTGATGGGTACGCCCGGGTCCGTGCCCGGAACACGGTCTTTTTGACCTGGCCGCTCAGGCAGACCGCCATGGTATTCTTGACGCCCAAGTAGCCGTCAGCATAGGACTCCCACGCGGCGCGGCGCACTGCCTGGGAGGCATCCCGGACCAGATCGCTGATCGTGCCCTGGGCGACTTCCAGCGTAGTGCCGTCGCTGCCGGTGACAGGCTTGAATGTCAGGTCGGCGTCTTCCAGCACGCCCGCCGCCGCGCCGGGGGTTGCCAGCGGCTCAGAGACTTCCGCCAGCAGGGTTTCGACTTCCTCCGAGCGTATGTGTGCCCGCCGCCGGGCCAGCGTGTCGAAGTAGTGCTTGTAGATCGCCAGCTTTGGCTCCGCTGCCATCCACTCTGCCAGTGTTGCCGGGGCAAGCTTCAGCATCTCCGGCTCGTAGAAAGCGGCGGCGGCGGCGCGTCGGGCATATAAACCCTCCGCCCGGCTGTTCAGGGCGGCGACGGTCTGGTCGCCCGTATCGCCCGCCGCCGCCATCCCGGCGTACAGGTAGACTTTGTCGAAAGTGACGCCGATCTCGCTCTCCTCTGTCAAAGCTTCGGTCAGAATGGCCGCCGACGCGCCCAGTCGGCCTTGAAACCGGGCCAGACCGGGCAGCAGACTTTCCACACGGGCGAATTCGGATTCCCAGGCATCGAGGGACGGGAACACGCTTTCGAGGTTCCACTTATCTTTTGCCGGGATCTCGTCACGGCGGGGCAGGGGGGTAGGCATGGTTTAATTGGTCTTTCTAGAGGCGGGTGATATTAATGTGCCGGGATCTGCCCCGGTGCCCAGAGGTTTTGGACATCTTCGCCGCGAGCATCGCGCTCCGATAAATCGCGTAGAAACTCGCTGAAGCCGATCTTCGGGGTCCAGCCCATCTTCTCCGCCGCTTCGGATAGGTCATGCCGCTCGACATCATTCGGCAGCCGCAGGCCATATTTTTCGATCAATTCATTGGCACCGGGGACCTGCACCTCGCACCAATCCGGGCCGAGTTTGGCGAAGTTCTGAACCACATCGGAGGGCATATGGTGGTCCGTATGGACGACCGTGCGGAAGAGGCCGAAGCGTCGCTCCGTCGCCGCTTTGAGTGCGGCCACGTTGGAAGCGGCGACATCGCGGCGGTCCACGCCGTTTCGCAGCAGCTTGACGCCGAAATCGAGGTACGGCTTCGGTACGAAATCGTGGTAGCGCAGCATCGCTACCGATGCCCCCGTGATCTCATGGTACATCCGGCAGAGGTCTTCGCCCAAGACTTTCGTCGCCCCGTAAACGCCGCCGTAGCCATAGGCCATCGACGACGCATAGACAAACGACTGGATATTGTTGGCCCGGCAAGCCTCCATGACCTGAAATGTCCCGTCGATGTTGACCGCGAAAATGGTCGCATCGCTGACCGGCGGGTTGTGGGCGCAGTGCCAGGCCGCCAGATGGATGACGGCATCGCAGCCCGCCACGGCACTCTGGACATCCGTGACCGTGCGCGTATCGCAGCGTACGAACTCGGTATTGGGCAGGTCGTCCGCGAGAGGCGGGGCGACATCCGCCCGGCGGACCTCATATCCCTGCTCCACGAGGAGGCGGCAGGTGGCCTGACCGGCATTTCCGGCGGCTCCGGTGACTAAAACGCGCATATGACTATTTTTCCTTAAGATTTACTGTGTCGCCGATAAAACATACAAAACTCCGTTGGTCGCCGCGCAGACCAGCGTGTCGCCGGAGAGTGCCAGGCCCGCCGTCGTCAGGCGCGTGCCGGGGGTCGTCTCATAGGCCCGCTGAACGGCGTACTCCGCATCCAGCGAATACAGGCTGCCGTCGTCGGCCCCGGCGAACACCGTGTGACCGCAGCAAACAGGCGAAGTCCGCAGGGGTGATCCGCTGACCCGGCGCGAACGGATCAGGTTGCCGGTCTCGGCAGCGACGATGTGCAGAAAGCCGTCGTCGGCAGCGGCGAATAGCAGACCGTCGGGGGAGAGCGCGGGCGTCACCGCGATGGGCTTCGAAGAGACATTGGTGCGCCAGCGAACCGTTCCTGAAAGCGCATCCAGTGCGTAAAGTGTTCCCGCCATCGTCGCGGCGTAAACGACGCCCCCGCTGCTCAGCGGCGCGGCATTAAACGGGCCGTCCGCTGCGGTCGCCCAGCGCAGCTCGCCGCTTTCGATCCCAAAGGCCGAAATCTTCTGGTCATCCGCCGCCGTATAAATCAGACCTTCTGAGTACGCCGGTGCGGTGTCCAAACGGTCCCCGAGAGGCAGTGTCCGCAGCAACCGCCCGTCGGCACGGTCCAGCACGACCAGCGTGTTCCCGGCAGGAATCAGCAGGCTCTCGCCCGCAATTGTGACACCGCCATAGACACTGCCGACAATTTTTGTCTCCCAAACCCGCGTTCCCCGGATCGCATCCATTGCCAGTACCGACCCGCCGAGGGTAGCCGCGTACAGCAGACCGTCCTCCGAAAGTGCCATTGCGCCCCGGTCGGGATAAATGCCCTGCGGGTCCGGCAGATCGAAGTCCCAAAGAGTGCCGCCGGTCGCCGTCTCAAATGCATAAATCGCCGCTGAGCCGGACGCGGAGTCGATCGCCGAGGCGATCACCATGCCGAACGCCGCCAGCGGGGCGCTCCATTCCAGGGCCTCGGCCGCACGGGTGGGGGGAAAGGCCGGGAATGACCAGCGGCGAGCTAAATGCACGCCCAGCGGCTGACTCTGAAAGAGGGCATGGGCGGCATTTCCGCCCGGTGCCGCCAGCCAGTCGCTCTCGGCCCGGATTGTATGCCGGGGGTTCAGGCGGCATGTCTGTGCCAGCCAAGTATTGGGAGTCCCGCAGACCGGGCACAGCCGAATACGCTCCCCGCAGCGGCGGCATTCCCGAGCACCTTCGGGCAGGTCGGCGGCGCAGTGCGGGCAGTTGGAAAGTGGGGGAAGCACGGAAATCGTCAATTCCATGTCTGCCGGCAGTCGTTCCGCATCTCCTGCTTGAAATGCCAAATACTGCCCAAACAGCGACAGCTTCGCCGGAGCCAGTGCCGCGTGTCCTGCCCGCTCGGGCCGAAATTCCACGGTCAGCCCCAGCACCTCCGAAGGGGCGAGGGCAAACTCCGCCGGGTAGAGATCCAGCCAGGGCACGGGCGACTTGACCCCCACATGCAGCACCGCGAGGGCATCGTCATTGGTGACGACGGCGATACGCTTCGCGACTTTACCCGGTCCCAAGGCATGTTCCAGCGAAAAGTCAAATTCGGTAACATCTAAAATTGGCATAAATATCCAGGACTGCACGTTCGCTAGGGCAGGCAGCCTAAAATGGAGGCAAGATAGTTCGTCTGCCCCTCATGGTACGTCATGTTCCAGTGCGGGTAGGTGATAAGCTGGCCCGGCGTCATCGGACCCCAGGGCATGGCAATCACCACATCCATATCCGCTTCCGCGACGCCGCGAATTGCCGCCGTGATCTTCGCGACACTGGCTTCGAACTGCGCATGCACTTCTTCCCAGGCCAATGCTTTAATTCCTGCCAAATCATGCTTGAAGCTCTCCATGCTGCCGCTCATGGCCTGATTCGTGATGGTGTCGGCCGTGTAGCTGTTGAGAAGAACGCACTCCGCGAACATATCCTGCGCCGACCGGGCCTTTTCATCGGGACTCCAGTCGCGCTTTTCCTCTGGGATATGGATGTAGGCTTTGGTCAGCTCCGCAGCGGCTTTTTGAGTGGCTCCGGCGAGGTATTCTTGTACGGTTTGCGGCATGATGGATGCTCCTGTAGAGAACGGATTTTTGGTTCTTATGCTGTTCTCAAGTGATGGTGATCTACCCCGTAGGGGCGGGGCTTGCCCCCGCCCTCTTGCTTGCCCCCGCCCTCTTACCGTTTCCCTCGCCCTCTTATCTTGCCCCCGCCCCTACGGGTCAAACAATCCCAGTCATTACGATCGCCTGCCTGACAAAGCACTCCTCACGCAAACATCAAATACGGCTGTTCCAGCGTTTCTTTCAGCTGGGCCAGGAACGCAGCGGCGGGGGCACCGTCGGTGACGCGGTGGTCGAACGACAGGCAGAGGTTCATCATTGGGCGCACCGCCGGCTGGCCGTTGACGGCGACGATTGTGTCGGCGATGGCGCAGACGCCGAGGATGGCGGCCTGCGGCGGGTTAATGATCGGGTTGAACTGCGTGACCCCGAACGTGCCCAGGTTGGTAATCGAGAACGTTCCGCCGGTCACTTCGTCCGATGCCAGGGAATTGCTTCTTGCTTTAGCGACCAGTGCTTTTAGGGCTGCGCTGAATGCGCCGAGAGAGAGCGAGTCGGCATTCTTAACTACCGGCACGATCAAGCCTTCCGTACCCAGCGAGACGGCGATGCACAGATGCACGGCTTTATGCAGCGTGATATCGCTGCCCGCTAGTGTGCTATTCAGATAGGGATGATCCAGTAAAGCCCGTGCCGCGGCTTTGGCGATGATGTCCGTGAACGAAACGCGCACCCCATGCGATTTCTCGATGGCGGGCAGGACCTGCTGCCGGAACCGGGTCGCCTCGCTCATGTCTACCGCGAGCGTCAGAGTCACATGCGGCGCGGTCGCGGCACTCTTTGCCACGGCATCGGCCACCATCTTCCGCATACCGCGCAAAGTCACGACGGTATTGGTTTCTCCGGAGACGTCTTGTGCAAGCGGTGCTGGGCTGACAGCCCGCGGAATATCGCAGGACATGATCCTGCCGCCGTGTCCCGACCCGACGACAGTTTCTGCGGCCACGCCCCTCTCGGAGGCGACGCGCTGGGCAAGTGGGGACACACGCGGGGCCGCTTTCTTCGTGGCCTGCTGTTCTTCGTAGAACGCCAGCACGTCCGCCTCGACAATGCGACCGTCCACGCCGGTGCCGCGTCCCGCTAATTGGGCAATGTCGACGCTGTATTCGTCGGCGTAACGCCGCGCTCGGGGGCTGGCGAAAACACGGGTCTCGCCCGTTTGAACAACCGTAGGGGCGCTGCTTGCCGCGCCCTCTTTGTCTGCCGCGCCCTCTTTGTCTGCCGCGCCCATCCCAAGTAGCCCGGAGATATCTTCGTCGGCGGTGCCCAGTATCCCCACCGGATCGTTGACGGGCACGGTAGCATCCGCCGGTACCAGAATCTTCCGCAGGACTCCGGCCTCGGGGGCTTCCACCTCAATGTTGACTTTGTCGGTCATCACTTCGTAGAGGGCTTCGCCTTTGGTGACAGAGTCGCCTTCCGATTTAAACCACTGCGTGATCGTGCCTTCTTCCATTGTCTGGCCCAGGGCGGGCAGCTCGAGCGTTTTTGCCATAGCTTAGTCCTTTTTCCAAAGATTGTTGGTTCGTCGGCTGCAAGTCTCACTCGACAAAGGGCCGAATGGGCGTGTCCGGGGCTGGAACGCGCGGGCAGTTCGGCGTCGCATACAGGGGGCAGTTGGGGCGGGCGCGGCAGCCGCGTGCGGCGGCGGTCAGGTCGTCGCGCCACTCCCCGGGTCCCAGCGGCGATAATGCACTGTCAATTAGGGCGTCGGCCAGACCCGTGTCGTAGCCGAGTGCCTCGGCGACGGTAAATTCGATGTCGGGGAACGCGATTTTGACTTCTGCCAAACGCTCCGGAAGTGTCTGCGAAACGAAGTAGCCGGGGATGAGAAAAAATGGGGCGACTGTGATCTGCAAAGCCCCCGCCTCCCGGCACGACGCGACGGCCTCGGCAAAGGTCGGCTCTGAATAATTCATATAGCCGACTTCCACCCGGTCCCACTCGCCGCTCTGCCGCAGCCGACCCGCATGCGTCTCCAGTGCCTCCCCCGCGCCGCAGAGCAGAGAGCCGTGGGAAAAGAGTATGAGAGCATTCATGGCATGAGTGTACCTCAAAACGGCGCAGTCCGATGACTGACCGGATCGCGAACTTTCCGCCTGCTTCGCGTGTTTGAAGAGTACACCAAAACAGTCAGCAAAGAAAGTAAAGCGTTAAGATGGAACTAGAAAAGATCGTCAAAACCGAGGCGGAGTGGCGTGCGGAGCTGACCCCGGAGCAGTACCACGTTCTGCGCGAAAAAGGCACGGAGCGGCCCTTTACCGGTAAGTATACGGACACAAAAGACGGCGGAACCTATGTCTGCGCCGCCTGCGGACTGGAGCTGTTCGATTCCAGCACGAAATTCGACTCCCATTGCGGCTGGCCCAGCTTCTATGATGCTAAATCGGACCGGGTCGAGATGCACGAGGACCGGACCTTCGGGATGCGCCGCATCGAAGTCACCTGCGCCCGCTGCGGCAGCCACCTCGGCCACGTCTTCCCCGACGGCCCCCAGCCGACCGGCCAGCGTTACTGCATTAACTCAGTGAGCGTGGAGCTTGCAATTGACGACACTCCGGGTAAGACACCGGGCAAATAGTGAACGTCAGCTCCCCCTACCTGGCACACGACGCGGGAGATGACGCTGCCGATGAGGTCGCGTTTCTCCTGCCCCAGGACGGCTTCGGAGGTGAGAACGCGGGCTGTGTCCAACAGCACCTGCGTTGTCATATTCGACTGGGTGATCTGACTGCCCTTGTTCTCTGTCTTTATTTCCCTTCCCTGGAGTTCTCGGTTCTCCACTTTTAACCGCTGCACGATAACACCACGCCTGTCTTCCAAGTCCTTGCGCTGGCTGCCAAGATCTGCGAACATGGGGGAATAGGCATCCGGCGAAGCACCAGCCCGAATTCCCGCTATCTGTGCCTGCACCGTTGCGATTTCTTCCTGCGCTATGCGGGATAAGGCTGCATCCAGTGCGGCACGTTCCCGCCGCAAAGATGCCGGGTTTGTAGTCATCGGCTGCTGACCTGCCAGCGTTTCCCCATAGGCCTATGCTGCTGCGGCAAGGGCTTCTGGACGGGCTGCGGCATCCAGCAGCGAAGTGATGACGCTTTGCTCCGTTCGCGGCAAGGCATACGTCGCATTCTGGCATACCGAAATGCCGCGCAGGAAGCGGCCCTGCCGCTCGGCGAAACACTGATAGGCCTTGCTGCTCCTGCTGCCGACGATCGTAGCGCGGTGGCCGCAGGGGCACTCCACGCGGCCCGTCAGCATACGGGCCTGCCTCGGGTTGCCGACAAGTACCTTTTGGTTTTTAGCCAGACGAACCTGCACTGCGTTCCACAGCTCGTCCGAGACAATCGGGGGTGCGGTGAGGAGAACAGGCAGCTCTCCAGCCTTCTGAATGGCGCGTGGCCGAAGCAAGGGCGTTCCGGTGAACTGGTTGCGGTCGTTTGGACCCGCTTCACCGAGTGTTCGGGATGTCCGCCCATACGCAGGCTGCCCCTTGTATACAGGATTACGCAGAATTATCGCAACGCAGATCGGATGCCAAAGACCGCCCTGCGCGGCAGGAATACGGCGAGTGTTGAGAAGCTGGGCAAGCGGCGCAAAGCCACCCAAACCGGCTGCGTATCGTGTGAACAAGTCGCGCACAATTTCGGCCTTTTCTTCAACGATTATATATCGACCCCGCATTTCGGCTGGATACAGACCGCATTCCACCTGTGCATTCGTGATAATCAGATAACCATACGCAGGGGTGTTGCGCTGCGGCTGCTGCCCTTCCTCCGCCCTTTTACGCTTGCCCCTCATGGTACGGTCTTTGATCAAGGCTTTCTCGTATTGTGCAAAGCCGCCCATGATGCCGAATGCCAAATCCCCTTCGGGTGTATCGTCAAAATCCATATCGCAGAACACGAGACGCCCGCCGGCAGATTTGACCGCCTTTTTGATGGCCTGCTGGTGTTCGACGTCCCGGCTGTAGCGGCTGATGTTGGCGCAAATTAAAGTGTCGGCCCGACCTGTCTGAATGTCGGCGAGTGCCGCCTGCATCCCCGCACGTGCCAGGAGGCTGCCGCTGACACCGCCGTCATGATACTCTGCAGCAATTGGAACCCCCAGCGTAATTGCTTTAGCCCGGCAGGCCTCAAGTTGTGTTTCTGGGCTGGTGCCGTTCTTGTCCTGCTCTCCCGTGCTAACGCGGGTGTAAATGACGGCTCCAGGTGTGCGATGTACAGGGATTAGTGAGTTTGTCATTGATCGAGTCCTTCCGATTCGTACTTCTCCCGCAAAAGCCGGCGAATGATTTCCGATAACCCCTCCGGCTGACGCTTGCCCCATTCCACCGTGTCCAAATCCAACAGCAGTGTGGTTTTAATGCGCTCAGCTTGTGACGGAACTCGCCCGCGCCTCCGCCCCTCCACATCTAACTTTGCTTTGTCCATATTTATATTATACAGATATTATCTGTATTTGTCAACCCCTAAACTACACTTCCCGGCGGGATATCTTCCAGCAGTGCGAGAACGTGCTGCTGCTCAATCAAAACGGTCTGCCCACCGCGCAGCCGCTTGGCAGGCAAGTCGCCGTCGCGGATACGACGGCGGATGGTGGCTTTCGAGACGCGCAGCATCTCGGCGGCTTCGTCCATCGTGACAAAGACCGGGCGGTCTGGGGCGGCATCTAAGGCTGCGGCATCAGGGGTGGGGGGCAGCTCTTGGAGCGCAGGACTCACGGGGCAGGTGACGTGCTGCACACCCTGGGCATACTTGCCGTCCTCACTGTGCTTCATTTCCCAGCTGTCGGTCTGGGTATTGATAGACTGGCCGCATCGCTGGCAGGTGCGCCTTGCGGCTGGCCGGGGTTTTTCGTTTGTCATCTTGTCATTCACTCGATGGGTCTCCTGTGCGTGAAGGATGCGCACCCCCCGGAAGGCTATTTGATTTAAAGCTATTTGATTTGACCGAGTGCTGCCGCCCACCACCGCGCGTCATGAGCTGTTCCTGCACGGCTGACCTCCGCAAGCCTTTCCAGTGCGGAATGACCGGCAGGAGTCAGGGAGTAGACTTCGGTGGTCTCAAATGCCGATACGGAAAGGCCCGGTAGAAACTCGCTCATGATTTCGCAGGCTTCCGAGCAGTCTGCAAAACGCTGCCTGGCGGTCAATGCGTCTGAGCATTCGTGGACTTTGTCGATAATGACCCGCCCGGTCAGAGGGTCTTTAATGGTCACAATCACGACGAAATGCCTCTGGGTGGCTACTTCTAACTCTTGAATAGTCATGTGATTTTCCTTCCAAAGAAGGACGGGGGGCGGATGCCCCCCGCCCGGCCTAACTGAACTCCTGAAGCTGGAAACCCTCGCCCTGTATCTGGTAGAAGCGGGAGACACAGCCGACCCAGGGCAGGGAACCCTGCCACTGGCTGACCAGCACGAGGAACAGGCGCATATGCTTACAGCACCGCTCCTCTCCGCGCAGGCTGTCGCGCGCTGGACCGCGTCGCTTCTGGAAGTCTGGGCAGGAGCATTCCCGCGCCCAGCCCTGACCGGTGAGCGGCCCATCGGCGAACCCTTTTGCGACCCCGGAGAGAATGTATACTTTCCCGGACGGGGATCGATACGTGAACTCCATATTGAGCGCGTATCCGTGTATATCCAGTTCATGGCCGACGCGGCGCACTCCCAGCAAGCTGCGGAACGCCAGCCGATGCGGCTCGGCGACGATGACGTGCTGACCGCGTGCCGCGAGCTGTGCCTGACGATTCGAAATCAGGCAGGCAAGCCGCGCATTCAGGGACGGTGCTCGGAGAGTGTGCCCGAGACTGGGCCCGATCGGCAAAGCGGCCCACTGGGGACGGACCCCGCGGACATCTGAGCGAAGGGATGCCGCCGCTTCTGCGGTGGCTGACTGCAGCGCACATTGTGCGCCGCTTTCGGGTAAACTAATCATGCTGAAAAGCTCCTTGCAGGTGGGGTTAGATTTTGATAGGTTTGTCCCCGTCTGCAAGGATATTATACCTCTCTGTGTTAGCCTTTGTCAACCATTTGTAGCCTTTTGATAGGTTTATTTTTGCGACTTGCTGGTACTGCCGCCCTGTCTTTGGCGGCTGCCGCCGCCTTTGATGTGCGGCGAAGCCGAATCCTGTTCTCTGATGCCTTTGCTCTGCGCTTTCGGCTCTGAAACCCATTCCCCAACCCCCCAACACTGGAACCCTCTGGTAGCCTGGCAGAATAAAGCAAGGTCGCTTCTGAGCGCCACGCAGTGGTTTAACCTTGCTTTATTCTGACGGGCGACACATACTAAGGCGCTGGGGGGTGGAATGGAAAACCAGCACGGGTTGTGCGGCATGGGCACTGTCCTCAGTGCCCGGCAGCCTCAGTTCATGATTGTCTTTTACCGATAGGTTGTTTCTGAACGGTGAGCTTACATCTATCTGAGAGATACTGTTTGGTGATGCACCGACGCGAAAGGGTGACAGGGGTAATCATGGGTTACTGGGGAGAGGGATCGTCCTGCCACTTGGCTTCGGGGGACCATTGGCGGGTAAACGGTTTATTGTCGGCGAGGGCTTCCAGGAGAGGCTGAAGGAATTCGTGGAGGTTGGCAATGACGGGGATGAGCTCAGGTGCCTGCGCGTTGAGACGATTCTTTCCTAGAAAAGCATTCCATTGACGGTTCTTGAGGGGGTCATCGGCAAACTCGGCTGTGAGAGCGGTGGGCAAGCCGTGGCCTGGAAATGGCGTTTTCCGCCGCGTAAAAGTAGCCTGGAGGGAATCGGCTAGGAAGGTGCCGGAGAATGTGAAGTTGAGGCAAAGATACCAGAGGTCATAAAAGTCTTTCATGCGCGTATTGGGAAGCCCAAGACTGACGAGGGCTTCGCATTTTTCGGCCACTGCGGTCTCTTTTTGGTAGGCCTGCATATGAGGAGAAGGCATAGACAGCAGAACTGGCAGGTCGACCTCGAGAGGGGGCGGGACGACCGCTTCGCCGACGGCAATATCGATCTCCAGGCGTGGGCGGGCGGTTCCTAGCGTAGCCATCATTTCGAGGTGGAATCCTTGATAGGCCCGACCTTCCGTGCGTGTGTCGAGATGTATGGTCTCCGGCAGAAAGCTTACGCCATCGGGATCTACGGGAATGCTGCAGGCTGCGGTAATCATTCGGCGGATGGCTTCCGGGGAAGTTTCGCCGGAAGCCATCAGATCAAGATCGCGAGTGGCGCGATGGGGCTCAGGGTTCCAGAGGGTGAACAGGGTCGCGCCGCGCAGGATGAACCGGTCTCGGTCGGGGGAGAGGCTCAGGCGATAGAGAAAGCGCTCATTGATATAGCGGATCAAAACCAGCGCGACATCATCGCCGGTGGTTTTGGCATGGTTTCGCAGTCTCTGCTGCAAGGAGGCTTCCAGGTTGCGTTCTCCCTGCCGTTTTTTCGGATTTGTCCCCTTCGGTGGGATTTCTTCATTGTTCATGTGGCTGATAATTGAGACAGTAAGCCTATTGCGAAAGGCTTTCCAGATAGGGGCGCATCACACTGCTGACATGACAGATGCGTGCGTAAAGCCAAAGCTCGTCCAGTGATACTCGCCGTTTTCTGCGGCACTCCTGGAGAGCTTCAAGGGCAACATCCAGGCCGATCTTATTGCGGAATTTAAAGCAATCGGCAACGGTCTTCGCCGGACCATAAACACGCACAGGGACGCGGCCGATTTGGGTTGTTTGGATGCCTTCCGTGAGCGTTTCCCCGGACATATGCACGACGCGAACGGGGGGGTAACCCTGGCGAGGCGTATGGGCTCGCAGGGGCAGAGTAATCCAGATTTGATGGGGCGATTGGGTGGTCAGTCCATGAAATTGGAGGGCAGAGAGGAGGCAGACAACGCCAGCCGGGATACGCAGTGCCACTTCCGCCAAAGAGGAATTCTCGCTGATCTCCGTGTCGGCAGGCAGATAGACACCACGCCCAGAGCGCAGAATGAGGCCCTGTTCGTACAGCCGCTGCAGATGGGTAGGAGAGAGACCCCGTGCGGTCAGATCACGCGCACGGACGCCGCCGGTCTCGTGCACGATTTGCAGAACTTGCTGTGCAGTTGTTTGTGCAGCTTCCATCTAAGTTCCTTCCGAAATCCTTGCCTTCTGCGCCTATTGTACATGATATTCGGAAAGAATGCAAGCCGTCTCGCCGCAAACCCAGGGTATAATGAAGGTATGGAACAGGGAGGCAAGACAACCCGCAGTGCCAGGGAGAAGATGTGGAGAACTGAAGCTGGGCGGGCGGCGAGTGCCGCCCGTCGTCTCAAACTGGCTAAACGATTATGGAAATGGCAACCGCACCCAGCACAGGCGCGGTTTTTTTCTTGTCCGGCACAGATGCGGATCGCCGCGTGTGGTCGCCGCTGGGGTAAAACGGAAGCTCTTTCGCTGGATATTGCCACCCTGGCTCTGGATGAGCATGATTGTCGGCAGCTGGTGGTCGCCCCGACGGATGCGCAGGCGCGTCTGCTGGGGAATGAAGTGCTGGCACGGCTGCTCGATGCCTGGGAATGGCGCAGTGCAGACGGGCTGCCACACCCTTTGATCGCTGGACGGGAGATCACGGTTCGGCAGCGGCCCTCGCTGACCATTATGCTCTCCTCACCGGGACAGGCGACGGATAAGCAGGTCACTATCCATTTTCGCACGGCTGGACGGGACGGTCGCTCGATACGTGGGTTGTGGGCACACCGGGTGATTGTCGATGAAGCGGCCCGAGTTCCTGATACGGTGCTGACAGATGTGCTGCTGCCCATGCTGACCGATAAAGGCGGCGACTATGTGCTGGCATCGTCCCCCTATGGACGGCGATCGGCCTACTACCGTCTCTATGCCAAGGGGGTTGGAAGTCTTGGAGAGGAACCGAAAGAACCTAACCCCTCAGCAAGCTGCGACCCTTCCCTGTTAGGGAAGGGTGCGGAGATCACT
>JANXNV010000072.1 GCA_025353925.1 Armatimonadota bacterium | reverse complement strand
GGGGACTGTTTGTTTCGCCCCGGTGAGCAGCGCGGAGGAGATGCTGGGGCAGATGCAAGGAGCACCCGGCATTGAAATGCCGGCCTCCCCGGAGAAAGTCACTCCGTGACTGAGATCTTTCTTTCCACACCCGTAGGGGCGCTGCTTGCCGCGCCCTCTTAACTCCGTCTGCGCCCCCTTATCTCTGTCTTCTTATCTCTGTCTTCTGGCTCTTGTTTTATCTGCTGTCCTATCTTCGTTTTCAGTGTCGGAGACACTTTCTCCGGGTAGACCGGCGTTTTAACGCCGGGTCTCCTCACTGGCGGGGCAAAATCTACTCATCGTACGCTGCCTTCATAAAAGTTTTCCATCAAAACCGCAGCCCATATCCGATCCCGCGCCTTGTCTCCAGAAGAGCGGCGGCCTGGGGAGGCATCTTGGCGCGGAGGCGGCGGACATGGATATCCACGGTGCGCTCACCGCCCTCGAAGTCCACGCCCCAGACCATGTCGAGGAGGCGGTCGCGGGCGAAGAACTTGCCCCGGTGCAAAGACAGAAAACGCAGGAGATCATATTCACGCGGGGTGAGCGGCAGGAGGCGACTTTCGGTGTCGCGAACGCAGCCGCCGGCGAGGTCCAGGGTCAGGTCAGCGACCTGCAGGGTCTCTCCGCCCTGCACATGACGTTTGCGGAAGGCCAGGCCCGAGAGGCGGGCCAGCAGCTCGGCGGGCGGGTAGGGGGGCAGCAGGAAATCGTCGGTGTAGGCAGGCCAGTCCGGCTGAGTTAAGTGCTTCGGGGTGAGCAGGGCTAGGCGGGTAGGGAGAGGCGCATCGTCGCCCCAAGTATGCTGGATCAGGCGGGAGGCATGGCGCAGAGGCAGGCAGTCTGCGGCTGCCGAAAGGTCCGCCAGCAGGACATCCGGGGGACGGCCCCCAAATGCACGGCAGAGGCTTTCGACAGCTCCCGAGCCGCCGTCCAGCGAGTTTTGAGTGACGGCATAGCCCGCTTCGCGCAGGACGGAAATCAGGCTCTGCGCGTGACCATCCCGGCTGTGCGGGGTGAGTACAAGAATATTGAGCATAGCGTGACAGGCTTCCAGGTCTTGTCAGCCGCAATGCTGTAAGATTTTATTCTGGCACGGAAGGGCAGCGCGAGTCAAGGGGAAGTCAAGAGACAAAGTGGGCGGCTTCGCCCAAGAAAGTCAGCTCGATGTCCCCAGAGTCCGTCAAACGGACCGGGTAGGTCTGAAGAGCGCATTGGCCCATCAGCGGTTCACCGGTGGTCAGATCGAACTTCCAGGCATGAAATGGACAGGTGACCTGAGTTCCGCCCACCAATCCATCCGCCAGCGGCCCGTGCCGATGCGGGCACTCCGCCTGCGTGGCAAAAACGCCCTGCCGCGTATGGAAAACCGCGATCTCGGTGCCGCCGATCTGAAAGTTGCGCCCTTCCCCAAGGGGGATCTGCGCCACGGAGCCGAGTGAATATTGAGTTTTTTCGGGTGTCATAATGGGCATACAATTTCTCCGCGCAGATTATGCCTGCAGCACCGGCAAAGTTGAGATGAACTGGTTCGCGGTTGCCGGGGTGTCGGCTTCCAGCCAGGGATCGACGTAGGCATCGACGCTGGCCTGGATCGACGCATCTAAACGGGCGGCGATTCCCTCGCTGTCGTCGACGACGATGGACCGAATCTTGTCCATACCGACCCGCTCGACAAAGCCGTAGGTCCGCTCCAGATACTTGGCATTCTCGATATAATACTGCATAAAGCGGCCCATGATCTGCAGCACGGCGTCGTGAGAATCGACGATACACAAAATATCGCCCTTGCGGATATGCGCTCCCGCCGCCCCGCCGATGTAGATTTCCCAGTTGCCGCCCTCGACCGCCACCGCGCCGAGATCTTTGACCATGGCTTCGGAGCAGTTGCGCGGGCAGCCTGCCGTCGCCAGCTTCATCTTACCGGGGCTTTCAATACCCTGAAACCGCTTTTCGATCTTGATCCCCAGGCCCGTCGAGTCCCCGACCCCGTAGCGGCAGAAGTCCGTGCCGACACAGGTTTTGCAGGTGCGGAATGATTTCGCATAGGCATGGCCCGACGGCATGCCCAAATCTTTCCAGACTTTCGGCAAGTTTTCCTTGGTGATACCCAGCAAGTCGATGCGCTGCCCGCCAGTGAACTTGACCATCGGCACGTCGTACTTCTTGGCGACTTGGCCGATCTTGATCAAATCGTCGGCAGTGGTCACGCCGCCGTAGATGCGCGGGATGACTGAGAACGTTTTGTCCTTCTGAATATTGGCGTGAACGCGGTCGTTGATGTACCGGGCATCGCGCTCGTCCTCGTACTCCGCGCCCCAAAGCGACTTCAGCAGCGACGCCAGCCCCATCTTTGACCCGGCATCCTCGACACCGTGTGCGAGCGTCTCAAAAACGCTGGACACGGACTTCAGACCCTGGGCCATAATCGCTTCGACCAGCTCGGATTTGATGAGGGCCACGCCGGGAACGTAGTAATGGATGCTCGGGTCTTCCTCCACTTGTCCCTCGGCGGCCCATTCGACCACCTCTGACACCAGTTTCTTGCAGGAGCCGCAGCCCATGCCGGCACGGGTGGCTTCCATGACCATCTTCAGCGACCGCTTGCCGCCCTCGACGCATTTGCGGATCTGGCCCTTGCTGACCCCGTTGCAGTTGCAGATCTGGGCCGTATCGGGCATCTCCAGCATCGTCGCTTCCACGGACGGTGCCCCGATATCAAACAGCAGCGACAGCCGCTCCTCCGGCAGGGGCGTGCCCCGGTCGAATGCCTGCATCAGATACGCGACCTTGTTCAGGTCGCCCAGCATCATCGCACCGATGAGAATGCCGTCCCGAATGATCAGCTTCTTATACGTCCCGCGCTTCGGCTCGGAGAAAATCACCACTTCGTCGCGCTCGTCAGAGGCTTCGGTCACACCCATCGACGCCAGCTCGACCCCCATGACCTTCAGCTTGGTGGCAATCTTGGAGCCGTGGTAGGCGGCGTTCTCGTTACGCCCTGTGATATGGTCGGCCAGAGCCTGCCCCTGCTCCCAGAGCGGGGCGACCAAGCCGTAGACGCGGCCCCGGTGCTGGGCGCACTCGCCGACGACGTAAATGTTCGGATCGTCTACCGAGCGCATCTGGTTATCGGTGACAATCGCCCGCTCGACAGTCAGGCCGCAATCTCGCGCCAGTTCGTTGTTCGGCGTAATCCCCGTCGAAATAATCACCATGTCGCAGTCGAGCGTCGCGCCGTCCTTGAATTGCAGCCCGGTCACGCTGTCGTCGCCGAGAACCGCTGCTGTGGCCTTTTCGAGATGAACATGAACGCCCATCTTCTGCATGATCGAAGTGAGAATTTTGCCGCCCTGGGCATCGAGCTGATTGTTCATCAGCCAGGGGGCGAGGTGGATGACATGAACTTCGACGCCGTAGTTCAGCAGTCCGCGAGCCGCTTCCAGCCCCAGCAAGCCGCCGCCGATGACCGCCGCCTTGCGGCACTTGTTGGCGTAACCGGCGATCTTGTGGCAATCGTCGATGGTGCGGAACACGAAGACGCCGTGCTTGTCTTCCCCTTCGGGTCCCTGGAGGCCCTCCATGGGCGGGACAAACGGACGGCTGCCCGTCGCGATCAAAAGTTTATCGTAGGGAGTGACCTGACCGTCATTGCTGCGGACTTCTTTACGCGCCCGGTCGATCTGCGTGACCCGGGCGGGAGCATGCAGCGTGACATCGTTTTCCGTGTACCATTCGAGGGGGTTTAAGAAAATGTCGGCAGGATCCTGCGTACCGTTGAGAACATTGGAAAGAAGAATGCGGTTGTAGTTGCCGTATGGCTCGTCGCCAAACATAGTGATGTCGAACTGCTCGCCGCCGCCGCGTGCCAGGATCTCTTCGACGGTCCGGGCACCGGCCATGCCGTTGCCAATCACGACTAGTTTTTGTTTGTCACTCATAATCACTGCCTTTCGGAGACGCGGGATTGCCCTACAGGGCGAAAAGTCTCAAGAGAAAGGCAGCATTGCCGGGGAAAGCGTCGGTGCGGAGGGTGAAGCCGGAAAGCCGCGTCAATGCGGCTGGACTTGTTAGAACAGTATACGACCAAAATGTTTCCACCATGTTTCCATCAAAGGTTTTTATCAGAGTGGAAAGGTATACTTATCCTCAGACAATACGAAAAAGACGTCATGACAAGGAAATTTCAAATTGAGACGCACTCCAATACAGCCTTTGCTGATGTTCGCTACGATATTAGCCAGTGGAGTGCTTTGCGCCCCGCCGGTGTCCGCCCACGAGAAATGGTTCCATTCGACGGAGGGATTTCCCCTTCGCTGGGATTTACTTTTTCAGGTGAAACCACTGGCCTTTGTCGGCGGTGTCCTGCTTCTGACCACGCTGCTAGGCTTGTGGTGGCGTATCCGCGGCGGACGTGGCTTCGTGCCGGGGCCGGAAAACTTCGGGGCAGACCCGGAGCGGCGCTCAGCCCTGTACGGCTTGATCCCCGCAATTTTGGCCGTGCATCTTGCCGTGCCGCTGCTAGTCAATGGCGTTCAGGGGCATCTGTTTTCCCCTGATAATGTTCTGCCGGGTGCCTGGCGCTACTTACTGGGACTGGCTGAGACCGGCCTTGCGCTGGCACTTTTTTACGGAACGCTGACCCGGCTGGCTGCCGCGCTGATGGCCCTGCTCTGGCTGATTGGCATCTTTGTAACAGGTCCGCAAGGGATGCTCGACAATACATTTTATCTCGGCTTCGCGGCTTTCTTTTTTTTGGCCGGACGCGGCCCGCTCTCGATTGATCGCCTGGTCATTCCCCGTTGGGAGGCTTCACCCGCCCAGATGGAGCGGGCGGTACCAGCCCTGCGGATCGGGCTGGGATTGAGCCTGACGATCGTTGCCTTTACGGAGAAGCTCGCCAACCTTCCCCTGGCACTGGATTTTTTGCAGGACTACCATCTCAATTTCACCCGGTTTTTTGGCCTGCCGATGTCGAATGAGATTTTTGTTCTCTGCGCCGGGTCGGTTGAGCTTCTGGTCGGCCTTTGCCTGCTGTTCAACATTTTCCCCCGTGAGATCATCTTGATCGCCTGGATTCCGATCAACATGAGTTTGACCGTGTTTAACTGGACGGAACTGATCGGCCACCTGCCGATCTACGGGATTTTGGCGTTTCTACTCCTCTGGTCGCCCGGCCCGGAGAACATTGCCCTGTGGCGAGAGGGCCTGCGCTCCGGCCCCCTGCCCATAAAGCCAAAGCTTTTGGGCAGGGAGTAGTCTACGCGAACTAAACCTCGACCAGCCCAATATCCAGGACAATGCTGCCCGAGACTCCTTCCGGAGCCGCCAGATACGCTTCCAGCTTTGTGCCGGACATCAAGTCCTCGACCACGGCGAGTGCCACATGGACATCGCCTCGGGCACCGATGGGAAAGTAGCGCATCGGCGAGCCGTCGCGCATCAGCACGACATAGATCATCTCGGTAGACGAATTGCCTGCCCGAAAGTAAACGAACTGTGTCCGCTTCCCGGCCGGGACGACATAAGTCAGCTCAGCGGACAGGGCATGAGGGCTGGTTAGACCATGGCCGGTGAAGGGGTAAACGCCCTGTAGAAGTTGTGGTTTTGAATACATGAAGTTCTCCTTGGAATGTAGTTTGAGAGTGTGACTTACACTGTCGCTGGGTGCCGGTGATAGGAGACCTCGCACAGAAGGCTCTTCGAAACCTAACCCCGCCGCTCCGCGTCGACCCTTCCCTAAGAAGGAAGGGTTAAGACTAAGTCAAGAGAGCGTCGCCAAATCTGATTCTGACTCCTCACCCTTCCTTCTTAGGGAAGGGTCGACGCGGAGCGGCGGGGTTAGGTTTCGAAGAGCCTTCTGTGCGAGGTCTCCTATCACCGGCAC
>JANXNV010000070.1 GCA_025353925.1 Armatimonadota bacterium | reverse complement strand
GGATTGATTGAGAAGAAGGGCATATTCCAGATTGGCCCGTGGGATATAGCTGCCGCCCCAAGAATTACGGGCTGGCGGATGAAATACCATCCAGTAAGCCTGCATTGCTTCCGCAGTCTTTCCCTGCGCCGCCAAGGCTTCCCCCAGACCAAGATAGGCTGCACCATCAAGCTGAGCGGATAGTGCGTCCCGGAAATCTTGCTCTGCCCCCGAGTAATTTTTTCCTTGCAAAGCAACTAACCCATCTTTGAAGCCTGTTTCATATTGCTGAATTAAAAGCATCTGCTTCGGAGTGGCTCGTCTGCTGTTGTGGGAACCTCCAACAAAATTAGGATTGTACACGGTCGGCGTGGCAATCGCTGATCGTGGGGCTGATGCAATAACGCAAAGCATAAGCCCAGCCTTGACAAAGATTCTCGTGTTCATTTTCATATCTCTATTCATAGGTCAGTACCGCTTTCTTTTACGGGGTTGACCAGGCCAAATTTCGCCTGGAACTCCATGTGGGGTAAATCAATTGGCGATTGGCGTAGTTCGCAGGTGCCGTAGTGATGGTGCCATTCGTCGGAGCATCCTTCCAATTTGTCCAGGATTTTGGCAATGGAACGTCTGGTTTTGTGACATTCACATACCATTGCCATGTATAGTAAGCTAAAGGGACCGCTATGCTGTCTGTTCCAGGTGGGGTGTACATAATGTAATCTTGAAACGCCTCATTATTTACCTTGTAGTTTTGGTAAGGTTCATAGACGCCCAAAGAAGGATTATCATTGTCAGGACTACCTGCCGTGCCATCAGCGGGAAAAGTATAATCGTATATGAAGATGTTTGGTTGAGCATCAAGTGCTCCAGCTACCCCGTTTCCCATTGACCCAATTGGCGTGCTGCTCCCTGTCGGTGTCTCGTAACGACTTACCGAAATTAATTGTACGTGATACCAAGTGCCTTTGCTACTGTACAGGGACGGTGTCAAGACCGTGTCCTGAAAAGTGATGCCGTTGGCCTGCTCAACTATCGGGGCAGAGCTATTACCACCGCCTGCCGCCAAAACAAGTTGGTTCGGGTAGACATAATTAAAAGTGTTCAGCTCTACGACGCCGGTTGGTCTAGAACTCGTGTAGCCTGGCACGTCCAAAGCAACAACGCGTTTTGCCGTCACGGAGAAAGCCGCGCCTTGTGCTGCGACCCAATCGACACCCTTCCCAGGGTTTGTCCCGCCGAGCGGATTTTTACTGGAACCGGTCGCGCTGATACCACCATTCCAAAGTGCAGTGGCCTCCTGTTCGATAATCACTGCAGAAGGGGTCGGGCCGGAAGCGGTTGGCCAGGTGGGGTACTGTAATCGGGTGGTGGTCCTTGTGCCCAGACACTCAGGGGTAAGGACAGCAGTGCAGCTACTAGCCTACAGCGACGTAGGAGCAAAGTTTCCTCCAGGTGCGAAGAGAACGAAGAGCGTCCGGCGTTTAGCGACAGTCCATCATATCACGAACGGGGCGTAATCTTAAGCACTATTTTTCTGCTGCGCTTGAGCTGCGGACACTAGCGGCAGCAAAGAGCTGTCCAGCGCGTCGTCGGTGTCGGGGATTGGATCAATCTTCGCCAGGGACCAAAACTCCGTGTGCGAAGCAGTCTCGCCCGGTTCCAGCGTCGTCAGCGGCCCTAAAGTTTCCAGCTCCTGGAAGGGACCATCGGTGTAAGTCTCGAAATTCGAACCCATGTCCGGCAGCACGGCAGGACCGCCAGGCGCGGGAAGGATCGAAATGATAAATGCCTGCTCATCCGTCAAATGCGCTGCCCAGCCCTGCGCGTTGTAAGCCCCGATTTTCTGCGGGTTACCTTCCTCCCCGGCCTGTGCCAGCGACAGGTACTTCCGGCCCCAACGCCAGCGCGGATCGGCCATATCGGTGAACTTCCAGAGGATCAAGGGGCGGGCCGGTACCAGCTCGTCATCGTGCGACACAAACGGCTCCTGCGGCAGAATCACCCGCCCGCCGTTTGCGACAATACTTAACGCCCAGACGGAGAGCGTCACCGGCCAGACATTACGGTTAGTCAGCCGATGCTCGACTTTGACCGCTGATCCCGACGCGGCAAGCGAAAGACGCATCTCTTTGGCGATGCCGGTCGAGCTTTCCACCGGGCTGCTGACACTCAGCACACCACCGTCAAAAGTCGGCGTTCCATAGGGGCCGTGATCCGGGTGATAGGAGCGCGGACTGACTTCCGGGGCATGCCAGAGCCGATGCCCGCCGTACGGCGCCCATTTGCCGCTGCCGTCATTCTGGCCGCGCGTCTCCGGGATGATATGAAAGGCATTCGGCCCGCCGGTCAGCCCGTAGCGGATAATACGCGGCCCCACCGAAGTGGTGACCAGCACTTCCGCGTCTCCGTTGCTGAGACGAACGCAGTCCCAGCCTTCAAATTTTACCGATTCGAATTTTAAAGTGTCTTGAGGAGTGTCCATGCCGGACTAGTTCGAGGGGGACATGGGGATTTCCTGCACGGCCCCGCCGTAGGAAAAGACCAGGCCGCCGGGCTGCACTATCTGGACTGTGACCGGCGTGCTGTCAGCAAAATACTCTTTACGAACGAATCCGAGAGCCAGGGCACGGCCTCCCCGTGTCGGCGAAGCGACTGCACTCGTGATGCGCCCGATCTCTCGGCCCGGTTCGGGGCCGTCTTCGGGGACATGGATCGTTGCGTCAGGCGGCGGGACGGGAGCGTCTTCATGCAGCAGAATGTGGCGCAGACCCCGGTTCGCGTGGCCCCGCGCATGCAGGCGAGCAACGATCTCCTGCCCGACATAGCAGCCTTTCGTGTAAGAAACGGCATCTTCCATGCCCGCTTCCGGCAGCAGGACCGCCGGGGACAGCTCGTGCCCCCAGGCGGGCAGACCAGCCTCAACACGCAGCGTTTCCCAGTCATCTTCACTCAGTAAAACAGCCCCGGCGGCAGCCAGATTATCCAGGGCGGCAGGACGATCAACTGTCGGCAGCCACAAATCAACACTGGAAGCAAAAGGGTACGCCGCGGTCCGGACATCGCCCGGCAGATCCAACGGGGTCGGTATCCCCTCCCCCATCAAAGTCAGCGTCGCCCACTGAGTCGTGACATCGGCAAGCTGGACATCTTCCATAATCAGCAGCTTATCCAGGGTTGCGGAAAGCACAGGCAGGCAGTCAGGGTGGGTTTCGAGGAGCAGAAAGTCGGAGAAGGCGTGAATGCGCAGGTCGGCTTGAAGGTGACCAGTGCTGTCGAGAAGTGCGGCATGACGGCTCTGCCCCGGCATCAATGCCGCGACGTCATTCGAGACCATGCCCTGAAGAAATGTTTGCCGGTCTGCACCGCGCAGCTCCAGCAGACCGCGCCGGGCGCGGTCATAAACAGAGAGTCGCATGGGTCATCAGCTCTGCTTGAGAGTGCGGGCTTCGATCCCATCGAGGACGAAAATCTTGACGGCGGCAGCGGCGGCGGTCAAGAGGGCACCGAGAATAAAACCGGGCAAAGAAGTCGAGCGCATGAGAATAGAACCTTTCGCTTTTCGCATTTCGCTTATATCGTACCTTTTTTCACAATGTCTGTCAATAGTATTATGGCCGATTTTCGGAGAATTCAAACCTGTATTATTGCCAGAACTGGTAAGTCGGGGTCCCGGTGAGAATGCCCCAGATATTCAGCAGGCTTCCGGGGATGAACTGGCCTAGGATCAGGCCGTAGAAGAAGGGCAGCGAGGCCAGATAGATTTTCATGCCGCCATAGCGCAGCAGCAGAGATTTGAGGAGCCACGCGATCAGAAGCGGCATCCAGATCAGGTTCATCTCCCACGAGCCGCTGACGGCGTACGCCAGCGGGTGCAGCGGCCACCAAGCGAAGCGCACGCGCATAGTCTGCAAAAACGCTGCAAAGAGGAAGCCCACGGCAATCGCG
>JANXNV010000050.1 GCA_025353925.1 Armatimonadota bacterium | reverse complement strand
CGCCCTCGGCCCGCTGATCCGGCTGGACCCTTCCCTCCGCCCGGACTCCCTCCCGTCTCTCCTGCTGGAAACCGACTCCGGCCCCCTCCAGATCGAGATCTGCCCCTTCGGCCCCCTCGCCCTGCTCTCGTCGGACGGCCTCACGGACACCGACCCCGCCGCCCAGATCCTCTGGGACGCCGAAATCTTCCCCCTCTTCCCCGCCGACCTCGACGCCGCCGGCCCCTGGCACGGTGCCCCCCTCGCCGACTGGCTCTTCCCTCCCCGCCTCAGCCGTGCGCTGGAATTGTTTGAGGGGCTGCGCTAAAACAACCATTATGGGGGTAAAATGAGGCAATTGGTCAGGAAAAAGCAAATGGATACTCCCCATTGCCCCACCTGCGGCCTGTCTCTGGTTCGCGACGTTCGCCCTATGACCCTCCGCTACAAAGGGCTGTCGGCGACCTTTGATATGCCGGGTTGGTACTGCACCTGCGGCGAAGGGATCGTCACCGGAAAAGACATGGACGTGTCGGACCGGCAGTTGAACCTGCTGAAAGCCCGCCTCGAAAATCTGGTCCTGCCGAGCGAAGTCCGTCGCATCCGCAAGAAGCTGGGTCTGAACCAGCAAAAAGCCGGGACTCTGCTCGGCGGGGGGCCGAACGCGTTCCATAAGTACGAGAGCGGCGCGGTGCTCCCATCCAAAGCGATCTCCAATCTCCTGCGCGTCCTGGAGGCCCTGCCGGAGGGTCTGAAAGTTCTGCATGAGACCAGTGCGGAGACGGTTGGGGTGTGAGTGGGTGTGACTTACTCAATCTTTATACTTTAGCTAGTAACGCTTCTTGAGCAGCACTCTGGGAGAGGCTTGAATGCCATTCCGACAGCATTTTATAGCTCAAAAACTTGACTGCATTTTGCATCGGCGCGAATGCCGTGGCTTTCAGCTTCTTCTTAAATTCTTCCTGACGGACTGCGTCTGCAACGATCCAAAACTCTGTGCGAAAATCCTGAAACTCCATGTATTTCAGCAGGGAGTTATAAATGTCCGTTGAATGTTCCACCTCGAAAAACGCCGTAGGGAACCGTCTCACGTTGTACCAGGAAACATCTACTGTTTTTGCCCTGCTCATGACGTCGCTGTAAGTAAAATCGTAGGGCTGCACTAACGTAGTGAAATCGGACAGCTTACGCGTCAGGAACAATTTATTCTTATCTTGTGCTGGGACCGCCGTTTGGTACTTTTTGAGATTGCCAACCTCGACAAGCAGACCTTGATAATAGCTGTGATTGAAGTCTTCGACCTTTGCTGACGTGGTGAAGCTTGACAAAGCAAACTGCTGTCCGATTTCGTCTCTCTTAGCTTCCAGTCCCCATAACCCGGGCCGGATGCAGAAAATATCGGGCGTCTCCTGAACAATTCGACGAATGCTGGCAAATGGAGTGAGCGAGGCTGACTGCCACTCAGGCATCTTGGTGACGATGGTATATAGACTGCCTAGCGTCGCAAAGCCATTGTTCTGTTTCAATGCTAATTGTACGACCTCGTGCTGCTTCATGGGCAGCAGTTAGATCTTATGGGCATGGATTCCTGCTATTTGGTCAAGCCGAGAAGGATGTTGACGAACTTCGTTTTGGCGTAGAACGCATAGGTGTTGCTATTTTTCTGGCCCTTGGTGCGTATTTGGATCAGCTCCCCAGAGATGGTATGTAATCTTTCCCCACTAGCCAAAGTCTGCCGTATCATTTCGTAGTCTTTTTCTACTTGACGGTATATTGGCTCCACATGCAGCGAAATGTCAGCGGCTCCGGCAAACATGATTGGGGAGGAAGTTTCTGTCTTGTCTATGTATTCACGGGCAACGATGATAAATCGGCCGATCTTATGCAGCACATGACTTTCGCCAAACGGGTGAACTGCAACGTGAGAACGATCCAGCATGGTGATTTGCATCGTTTCTTTCGCTGTGAGCGCACCCTCGCGATTTCGCTTAAGCGATACCTGCTTGAGCTCCCAACTACCGCCATTTGGTTCTCGGCGAGAGTTTGGCGATAAGCCTAGATATGCCTCCAAAGTTAGGCCTGCCCAACCTTTGTTAAGGGTGCGTACGATTTGCCCTTCCAGCTCGGTCTCGTAGAAAATTTGGCGTCCGTGCTTAGTGGCAAGCGCAACAAGATCGCTGCCCCGAATGAGTTGTAAAAGATGTAGTGCCTCTTCTCTTTCCATCTTCTACCCCCCCCCCCCCCCCGTCAAACGTAGGCGAGGTTACAGAATTGAAGGCTAAAGCGGGCTGTAAATTCATGATTTCGATCTCGTCTTTCAGCCGCTTGACGGCTAGTTCCAAGTGCTCCGCTTCCCGCTCAATCCCGATAAACTGCCGCCCCAGGCGGGCACACGCGACTCCCGTCGTGGCCGACCCGCAAAACGGGTCGAGGACCATCTCGCCGGGCTGGGTGCTTGCGGCGACGATGCGCCAGAGCAGGGCTTCGGGTTTTTGGGTGGGGTGCTTGCCGTGCCGCTTTTCGGACTTGCCCGGGGGCAGGATTTCCCACAAAGATTTCATCTGCTTCCCCCCATTCTGCTCCTTCATCAGCGGGTAGTTAAAGGTGTGCTTGCTTTTCACCGACTTGGCGGCCCAGAGGATGGTTTCGGTGGCGTGGGTGAAGTAGCGGCAGGCGAGGTTCGGCGGCGGGTTGATTTTGTACCAGGCGATGTCGTTGAGGATTTTGTAATCCAGCACTTGCAGGGCATAGCCGACGCTATGAATATTGTGCGATGTGCCCGTGACCCAGATCGTGCCGTTGGGCTTCAGGATGCGGCGGCACTGGTCGAGCCAGAGGAGGTTAAAGGCATGGTCCCCGATAATGCCCTGCGACTTGTCCCAGCCGCCTTTGTCCACGCGCACCATGCGGCCCCCGACACAGGTGATGCCGCCGTTGGAGAGGAAATAGGGCGGGTCAGCGAAGATCATGTCCACCGACTCGTCACGCATCCGGCGCAGCAGCTCCAGGGAGTCGGCCTGATACAGGCGCAGACGGCCACCGTCGGCACTGGAATAGTACGGTGGGGCGAGCGCAGCATAGCCGGGGCGGGTTTCCTGGATCAGGTCCGGGGCCGTGTCCGGGACGGGCGGCAGGAGGGAAAGGGCGCGGGGAGACGGATCGGCGGCGTCGGGTCGGTCGAAGAGATCGGGCAGTAACGCTTCGGCATGGGCGGGCAGGGCGGGGTCAGGCACGGGTCGGATTCCTCTCAATGTGAAGGCGATCCGATCCTACCCGATCCCCGGCGAGGAGATCAAGGGGGGTGCAGTCCAGACCTCACCCGTCAGCACGCTGCCACCCTCTCCTTCAGAAAGGCGAGGGTTAGGAAGTTAGGAGAAGAAGTCAGGAGAAGAAGTCAGGAGAAGAAGTCAGGAGAAGAGGGCGCGGCAAGCAGCGCCCCTACATCCCGTCCAAATCTTAACCCTCGCCTTTCTAAAGGAAAGGGTGGCAGCGTGCTGACGGGTGAGGTCTCCTATTCCCTCGCCGCCAGCAGCTTCCTCAACCGCCGCGTATTCATCACCACGCTCAGGCTGCTGACCAGCATGGCGGCGGCGGCGAAGATGGGGCTGTGGATGACTCCCACCACGGCCAGGGGGATGCACACGGCGTTGTAGAAGCAGGCCCAGAAGAGGTTCTGGCGGATGACGGCGGCGGTCCGGCGGGCCAGGGTGAACAGGTCGGCGAGGCGGCCTAAATCGTCGCCGATGAGGGTGATGTCGGCGGCGCGGCGGGCGATCTCCGTGCCGGAGCCGAAGGCGATGCCTATGTCCGCCTGGGCCAGCGCGGGGGCGTCGTTGATGCCGTCCCCGGCGAGGGCGACGACGGCGTTCCCGGCCTGCACGGCGCGGACACGGGCCACTTTGTCGGTGGGCAGCATCTGGGCGGTGGCTTTCGTGATCCCGACGGCCTGAGCGACGGCGGCGGTCGTGGCCTGGGCATCGCCGCTGACCACTTCCAGGGACAGGCCGCAGCGGATCAGCTCCCGGACGGCCTCGGCGGCACCGGGACGCAGGGCATCCCCGAGTGTCACGAGGCCGCGCACCTGATTTTGGGAGCCATAAAAGAGGGCAGTCTGGGCGGAAGTCTCGGCGGCTTGGGCCATGGTTTCAAGGGAGGCAGGGAGGGCGGCGTTCTGCTGAAGGCACAGGGCGCGGTTGCCGACGAACCAGTGTTCACCGAGAATATACCCCGTGACCCCAAGCCCGTCATGGCGGGTAAACCTAGTGGCTTCCGGCAGGTGAGTAAGGCCTTGAGTGCGGACATGGGCGGTCAGGGCGCGGGCCAGGGGATGCTCCGACGGCTCCTCTAAAGCGGCGAGCGCAGCGAGGTCGGACTCGGTGCCGGTGAACTCCCGCACGGCGAAGCGGCCTTCGGTGAGAGTGCCGGTCTTGTCCAAAAGCAGGTGCTTCGCACGGGGCAGGAGCTGCAAAACGTCCGTGTTGCCGATCAAAATGCCCCGTGCAGCCGCCGCTCCCACGCCTGAAGTGACGGCCAGCGGAGTTGCCAAGCCCAGCGCACAGGGGCAGGCGATAACCAGTACCGTCACGGCCCGGACCAGGGCATCGGCGGGGGAATGGCCCAGCAGCAGGAGGGTCAAACCGGTCAGCAGGGACAAAGCGATCATAGCGGGGACGAAGCGGCGGGAGATCTTATCCGCCCACTGCTCGACCGGCGACTTGGCGGCAAGCGCGGCTTCCACCAGAGAAATCATCTGGGCCAGAGTCGTTTCGGAGCCGGTGCGGGTGACTTCGACCGTCAGCGGCGCATCAGTGGCGACCGTGCCGCCCGTGACCTCTTCCCCGGCCTTCTTCGCAACAGGACGCACTTCTCCGGACAGCAGGCTTTCATCGACCAGGGCCGCGCCGCCGACAATTCGGCCATCGCAGGGGATGCGCTCGCCGGGGCGGACCAGCACGACATCGCCGAGGCCGAGCTTGCCGATGCCGACCAGCACCTCGCGCCCATCGGGAGCCTTGACTACCGCCTTTTTCGGCAGCAGCCCGTAGAGCAGCGAGATCGCGCCGGTCGCATCCTGACGCGCCCCGGACTCGATATGCTTGCCGATCAGCACCAGAGCCACGAGCATATCCGCCGTATCGAAGTAGACATGCACGCCGCCATTTGCCAGCACCCAGAGGCTGTAGACGAAGGAGACGGCAACCCCCAGTGTGATCAGCGTCTCCATAACCGCCGCGCCCTGCCGAGCCGCCGCCCAGGCACGGGCAAAGATCGGCCAGCCGGCGACCATGACCGGCAGGGACAACAGCATTTCCGCCCGGGGCAGCCAGCGCATGGCATCTTCGGTCAAGCCCTGTTTCTGGAAGAAGTCGGCATAAAACGGGAGCTGGAACATGCCCGCATTGACGGCAAAGATGATCGCCACTACGGCCCGGGTGAACAAAGCCCGGCGAGCCAGGGCCTGCGGGCTGTCCGCTTTGCCGCCCTCACCGGTATAGGATTCTGCGGTGTAGCCCAGCCGCCGAATAGTCTCCAGCAGTGCCTCCGGGGCGACCCGAGCGGGCTTGTAAGTAATCTTAACAATGTCGGAGGCGAAAAACACGCGGCTGCGCTCCACCCCTTTGACCTGGTCCAAGGCGTGTTCGATCAGCCAGGCGCAGGCCGCGCACCACATTCCGCCAATCTGGTACGCCGCCTCGCGGGTCGTGTCTAGGGTGTCCGCGTCGGTGGGAGCGGTCACGGCGACTTTCGGCGGGGCAGACGGGCGGGGGGGAGCGTCGTCGGGCCGTGCAATCAGACCCATTTGCAGGCACTGCCGGTAGAGTGTCGTCTGGGTCGGGTCCTGCCCCTCCCCAAGCTGGTCGCTCTCCAGAAGGATCTGGTAGACCTGTCTACAGCCCGCGCAGCAGAAAGTATGCGCAGCCTCACCGACCTGCGCCGTGATCGGGGCGCGGGCAGGCAGGCCGCAGAGGTCACAGAGAATTTGGGTTTGGATGGCGACGGCCATAGGGTGTCCTATTCCTAATCGTCCTTCGGCGGCTGCGTCGGCAGCGGGGCTTCGGCTGCCGGATGCACGAGGACCCGCACCATCGTGTAGGCGACCAGGCCACCGAACAGCAGCAGATTGAAGACCATCAGAAAGGTGAACAGAGTCAGACTCGACGGCTTGTTCTTGACCTTCTGGGCGGCACTGCGCGTCTCCGCATATTTGATGTTGCTCCAGGTGCGTGGCATAATACTTGGTTACTTTCTGGGCGGCGCGTAAAAGATAGTCGCGATGTCTTTGCCCGTGTGGGGTGCCTTTAAACGCAGGAAGACGGGCGTCCGGCCCGGGTTGGGACGGGTAGAAATCAGCGTCACCGGCAAAGTCCGGTTCGTGTGACCCGCCAGCGTCACAAAACCCGGCTCGACCCGGCCCGTCGGCAAGCCGAGGGCGGATAGATCAAAGCGGGTCACGTTCGGGCTGCCGTTCCCGACCGTCAGCGTATACGTGTTGCGGACCTCGGCACCCGTACGGACAATCGCCCCATTGGCAGTCAAACTCGCACTCAGCGGCAGGGTGCCGTAAATCAAAAACAGCACGACACCCAGGCTGATCGGAACCGTGGCGGCGATCGCGACACGCCGCGCATCCCAGAGGCCCCAGCGCTCGGTGGTGGTCAGCGTCTTAGTCACCCGCTCCGGCTCCGTGCCGTAACGGTACTCGATTAACCCGGCGATGCCGCGACGCCCCAAAACATCGTTGCAGGAATCCACGCACTCCCCGCACCCGATGCAGCCGTGCTGCCCGACCCCGGACTTGATATCAATCTCCATCGGGCAATCGACTTCACATTTGTGGCAGGAAATGCACTCGTCGGCCCGCTCGGTTAGAAACCGCACCGCCAGCGAGTTGGTATCCGTCATCGTGCTGATCAGCGGCCCGTAGGGACAGGCCCGGTGACAAAACTTGCGCCTCACCCAGAGCATATCGGCGGCGATCACGCCCGCAATCAGGTAAACGGTCAGCCCGGCGGGAACGTCCCGCCAGGGGGCCAAAGTCGCCGCCCCGACCACCGCCGGAGAGAGCCAGTAACACGCCAGCACGACCCCTGTGCCGAGCGACATCGCCAGCAGACTCAGCACCCAAACTATCCGGGCAGCCTCAGCACTTTTCTCGCCGGGCCGTGCCCGAAACGCTTTATCCAGACGCTTCTTCAGCGAGTCCGCAAAATCAGACGCCAGCGTCTGCGGGCAGATCCACCCGCACCAGAGTCGTCCATACAGGAAAGATACCGCACTAAATAGTGCAACACCCAGCATGGAGACCCAGAACAGCAGAAACAAGTCGTGCGCGGCCATCTTGTGCCAGGCGAAGTAGAACTCATCCCGCCGCAGATCCAGCCGCAGACCGTTGGTTAGCGGCAGGACGACCAGAAGCGCACCGCACAGCGTCTGCAAAATGCGGCGCGGGGCGTGCCACTTCAGGTTCCCGTTCGCGGCCCGGAAGGGGGTCGGCTGTATGAGTCTGTCTGTTAGGTCTATCATAGAATAAAAGAGGGCAAAACGCAGAAAAGGGCGAGCGCGTTTGCGCCCGCCCTCTGGTTACTTTAACCGTCAAACTCGCTAGAGAGTTCCGCCGGGAATGACCTTATTGGTCGGGGACAGCTTGTCCCCACCGCGAATTTGAGCACCCTTACCGCCGTTGATATTCGGATCAATTCGCAGGACCTGGCTCTCGCCGACGTTCTGCGTGTACTGCTGATCCTGCGGCTTGAGCCATGGTCGCCAGCCGCCCTTGCCGCCGTTCAGCGACTGATCGTAGACCTGGCGGTAAAAGCCCAGCGTCTGGACATACGAGACCAGGTCCCGCGCATCCTGCTTCGGCACCGGAATATTCTTATCCGTGTCGTCGAAGAGCCAGGTGAACGCCGGCATGATCGAGCCGTTCACCATCTGGCGCGGGTAGTAGAAGTGCGAATAGTGCCAGTCGTCACTGTACTTCCCACCCTCGCGCGACAGGTCCGGGCCGATCCGCCGGGTTCCTAAAAAGTGCGGCTGGTCCCAGATGTATTCGCGCTCGTCGGCCACCGGGACCACGGAGGTGCCGATGGAATACCGAGCGATCTCGCCCTTCAGAGGACGAATCTGCTGCGAGTGGCAGTACATACAGCCCTCGCGCTGGTAGACACGCCGCCCGCGCTCCTGCTGCGCCGTGTAGCCGACGAGCTTGCCGAACTCGACATTTGTATCGCCCTTATACAGCGGCGGGGTCGTGCCGTCTTTATCAGCCTTCTCGACATCTGAGCGCAAATAAATCGCGTGGTAGCGGGAGGCGTCTTTCGCCGTGTTCTGCGACCAGTTTTCGTTGAACGAGGGGATGAGCATCGTGAACGTCAGGCCGATGATGAAGGTCATCCCGATCCCGATCCCGGTCAGCATCGCGCTTTTCTCCGGCACCTGCTTCAGAATGAGAAGCAGGATGCCGACCAGCACGACAAATAATATTGGAATTACATATACTAACATAGTCTTGTGTCTCTAAACAGTGCCCTGTCTAATTCTAAACAGTGCCCAGGCTAAACCCGTGACAGCAGGCTCGAAGGGGTCCGAGAAGGAATGTCCAGCGCGTCGATCCCATCCCCGCCATCGCTGCCGACCGTCGGCGTCGACGCGGTCGCCGTCTTGAACAGGTTCCAGGCGAAGATGAACAAGCCGATTACCATCAGAGCCGCTCCGCCGGCACGAACGTGCCAGAAAGGCTTCATATCGTTGACTGTCGAGATGAAGGTCAGGTTCGGGTTGTTCCACTCCATCCCCTGATTGAAGCCGCCGATCCAAAGGGCCGTGCTGAACAGGATGAAGCCGATGAACGAAAGCCAGAAGTGCCAGTCCGCCATGCCTTCGGAATACAGCGGCCGCTTGTACATGCGCGGGACAGCATAGTAGCACCCTGCAAACGCAAAGAACGTCACAAAGCCGAACATCGCCATGTGCGAATGCCCGATTACCCAGTCCGTGAAGTGCGTGACGGCGTTCAGCGAGCGCAATGCCTGGAAGGACCCCTGGGTCGAGACCAGCAGGTAGAACACGGTCCCGGCCACGATGAACTTCAGGGGGACGTTCGAGCGAAGCTGATGCCACTCGCCGCGAATCGTACCGAAGAAATTCGTCACCGCCGACAGCACCGGCACGAACAGCAGGAACGAAAAGATCGTCGCTACAGTCTGCAGCCAGTACGGGATCGGCCCGTAGATCATGTGGTGCGCCCCGTTCCAGATGTAGATCGAGCCGAGCGTCCAGAACCCAATCAGCGACAGCTTGTGACTGTATAGCGGGGCATTGGCACTCTTCGGCAGGAAGTAATAGGCGGTCGCAAGAGCGGCCGGGGTCGCAATCAGGCCAACGACACTGTGGCCGTAGAACCAGTTGACATTGGCATCGTTCAGGCCCATGAAGCTGTTCGCCGGGAAAAGCTGCGACGGCCAGTTTCCGATCACGTACACGAACGAGGTCCACATCAAGCAGCCCATGATGTACCAGAGGGCGACATACATCTGCTTGTAGGTGCGGCGGACAAACGTGCTCCAGATGTTGACTGTCAGCATGATCCACGCCGCCATCAGAAAGCCGCTGGAGACAATGGGCCACTCTTCGTACTCTTTGCCCTTGGTGGACCACAGCGGGTTGGTGGTGTCCATCGGGTTCAGGACGCCGAGCACCATTAGCGCGACGCCAGTCGACCAGACCAGCGTCGTGGCAATGCCCAGCTTCTCATTCCAGAGCTTCGTGCCGCACAGCCTTGGGACCATGTAGTAAAACATGGCCATGAAGACCGGCAAGGCCCAGCCGAAGATCATCCCCTGCACATGCACCGGGCGGATACGCGGCCAGGAAAGATAGTTGACCCCGTTGAACAGATCAGGGATCAGGAACTTGATCGACGCGAGCAGACCCAGAACACCGAAGAAAACGATGTAGCCGACTCCCGACCACAATGCCCACTTCGCCGCCAGATCTTCGTGCTGCAGCTTTTCCGTTTCGGCGGCGGGCTGCATCCGCATAATTTGTTGAACTGCCATAACTTTGAACCTTCTAAGATCCCATTCCCATTCGTGCGGAAGGTCGCATCGTTACATCGTGCTACTGGGAACCGCCGTCGTCGACGAACTGCCGCCCGAGGTCGAGGGTGGACCCGTGCTGGTCGCCGCCGCCGGGTTGCCGTCTATCGTGCCGGTCGCCGGTGCCGGTGAGACGGAAATGCTGCCGCCGCGCTCGAATGTCCCGCCAGGCGACGCCGTCGTCGAATTGCCGGGCGACTTGCCGGCGGTCGGTGCCTTCGCGTCTTTGCCCTGCTGATCACGCCCCTGGGTGGTATCGGCGGGCTGCATGTTGACCGGCTCAGCAGGCTGCGCCGTCGTCGACTCCATGCCTGCTTTCGGCATGTCCCATGTCAAGCTCAGAACATAGGCGATGACTTCCTGAATCTCCGGTGTGCTCAGCGTGTTCTCCCAGCGCGGCATCGCCGTGCCGTGGACGCCGTAGTGCAGAGAGGAGTTGATCCGCTCCGGGGTCAGCGTTTCGCGCATAAACGGCGCATCGTGCAGGTTGCGCGGCTTCGGGTTCAGCGCGGAGGCATTGACGCCGTTTCCGTCCTGATTCGGCCCGTGGCAGCCGATACAGTAGCTCTGGTAGAGAGCCTCGCCATGCTGCACCGCGACGGTCAACGACTCTCCGGCGGGCAGAGGCAGCCGCTGCATGTCCGCCATGTGTGCACTATAACCACCACCGTTATTTTTGTTTTGCAGATCGTTCTGGACAGCCAATATCACGGCGGTTTTGCCGTCGGGTGCCTGATAGCCCTTGCCGAACGGCGAATTCGGGCCGAGTGCCCCGCCGAGCAGCAGGTAAGCGATTGCACCGACGATCACGACGCTCCAAAAGCCCCACAGAAGCGGGCTGACATTTGTATTCGATAGCTCTTTGACTTCGCCGCCGGAATAATAGTGGAAGCCGGAGTCTTTCTTTTCGCCCTGTGCCGGGGTCTCCGGTCCTGTTTCGGGGTTTGTATCCTGTGCCATAAGTAAGTCCTTAGCTAAAGCCGGTCGGGTCCGGCGGATGGTTCACTGTTAAATAAACTACTGATCTTTGTAGCCCTTCGGCAGATCCTGGTCGGGCGAAACGATCTTCGCTCCGGCCTTTGCCGGGCGCAGAGAGGTATCGTAGGCCGAGAGGGCCGCTCGCTGCGAGTCGGAGAACGGGAAGATGGGCATGATCGACCCCGGCACGAAGGCCTGCGGGTTCTTGTAATGCTCCACGATCCACTTCTGCGAATGGCGGGTTCCTTCCCACGAAAGCTCGGGGCCGGCGATTCCGCCCTTGCCGAACTTCGGGTCTCCCGTGACGTGCGACTTGTTCGGGTCACCGATGTAGTGACACGAGTAGCAGCCGCTGGCCTCGAAGAGTGCCTTGCCCTGCGCGACTGTCACCGGCACGTCGCCGGGCCGCGAGATATTGTATGCGGCCAGGCTTGTTAACCGACTGGACTGGCTGCTGGCGTAGTTCTGGCCGGTCTGCGAGGCGATGAACGTCACCAGCGCATCGACATCCCCCTGACGCGCAGCGTCCGGGATGTACCCATGCTGCTTCAGAGTGGCGGCGATTTCCTCATTGTATTCGACTGTCCCCTCTTCCGCAACCGGAGCCTTCGTGATGTGGCTCGGGTTCTTTGGGTCGGCACGCGGGTCGACAATCGCCGTCAGTGCCTTCGGGCTGCCGATGACGCCGTTTGGCGGCAGGTCGGTATTGCGCTCACGCACGGCGAAGAAGTAAGGCATCACGCAGCTTGCGACTTTGTAGCGTGGGTCCCAGAGCTGATGCGAGATCGTGGCCGTGCTGCCCGCAACGCGCCCTTCGTAAGTCAGCTCAGGGCCGACATTCCCCTTCGCAAAGCCTTCGATCTTGTGGCAGCCGTAACAGGCCTGCGACTTGAAGAGCTGCTGACCCTTTGTCAGGCTCTGCATCAAGGGCTTGTTCGCGACATACTCAACGGTCGCGGCAGTCAGCGGATGCTTCTCGAGATACGACGCGGTCTGGTCGGGCGTCACGTCCTGGCCGTCCAGGACTTTGATGATGCGCTCCGGCGACAGCGGCTGCTGGTAACTGATGCTGAAGGTCTTCTGGTCGTACTGGGCATGGCACTGCGCACAGGCCGCTTCCATGTACCGGGCGGCCAGCATCGGGGTCAGCGAGGTCTCCGGCGTTCCGTGGGCACTGTCCTGGATCAACTCGCGGCCCGTGCCGTAGTGGCAGGTCGTACAGCCGAACGTCGGGAACGGGTGCTGCTTCAGATTGACCTTCTGATACTGGTAATCCGCTTTGTCCTGCTCGGTGACACTCGCCTCGGTCACGACGCCGTAGGTGAACTTGTCACCGTGAATGACTCCCAGGTCGTGTGCATTTTCCGCACTCTCGACGCGGATGCCCGGGTGCGCCCCGAGCGTCTTGACCGCTTCCAGCGTCTCCGCATGCTTCGGATCGCTCAGATAGGCTCCGACCTGCTCCGTCGGGATCGAAACTTTATCCCGGAACTTGATGATCTTCTCGGCGGTCATGTTCGGGTCCAAAAGGCCCGCGTGGCAAGACTGGCAGCGGTCCACCCGCTGCTGCGAGGTGCCGTCGATCTTCAGCAGTGGGAATTCCAGCACAGTGACCTGCTGCACTTCACCCGTGTTCGTGTCGAGGGCCGCCTGACGCACGGTGGCATCGGGCGCAAGTGCCGCCGCGATGTCCCGGTACTCCCCGCGCCAGTGGGTAAACGGCTGCGTCGATGCATTCTGGTTGTTCCACGTGGCTTTGTAGAGCGTAACTCCTGATAAGATCAGCAGCACGACGCTCCAGAAAGCAAACTTGGAGACCATGGACTTAAAGCCAAACATGAGAGAAAATACCTGTTCCTATTGAGTGCCGAGGAGTTCTTACTGGACTTCCGGCGGCATATTCCAGGGTGTGTACCAGGCCCAGTTCGGGCCGCGGAAGTACTGGCCGATAATAATCAGCACGACCACAATCACGACGTAGCCCGTCCACAGGGCGCAAGCCATCCGGCGGCTCGGCGCAAACCAGCGTCCGATGCCGCTGTGGTGCCGATCCAGATAGGGTATCGCCATCAGGCCAATCACGACCAGGCCGGGGATGCCGAGGCCGCCCCAGAACGCATCGTACGCGACCAGTTCCTGCAGGCCCAGGAAGTACCAGGGAGCTTTCGCCGGGTTCGGCGGCTTCTGCGGGTTCGCTTCCAGCTCCAGCGGAGCGGGCTTGAACACGGACAAGGCCAGAATGACGGCAAAGCACGCCGCGAACAGAGCCGCCTCACGGATGAGCAGGTGCGGCCAAGACGACACCATGTCGTCCGGCCCGCGGTCCACACGCGTGGAGGAGCCTTTGACCAGCTCCATCAGGCCATAAGTCTTATTCGGGTTGCGGGGAAAGATTTCTTCTTCGCGAATTCGTTTCATAGGTGTTTTGTTCTAAAAGTAACTTCGCGGTCTACTCGGGCGACTCTTTCGGGCTGGAAATCCCGCCGTCCTTGCGGATACGCCACATATGGTACACAATAAACAGCGTGATGATCACCGGCAAAATGGCGACGTGCAGGACGTAGAAGCGGATCAGTGCTTCCTGTCCGACCGTGTCCGAGCCGAGCAAGGCCCAGCGGGTCAGGTCGCCCAGCGGCGGGACCGTCGGCGCACCGGGTGGGTGCGGCAGGGCATTGATATTGTCGGAGATCCAGTTGGCTTTCCCCGCGATCCCCGCGCCGACCGTGATCGCCCAGAAGGCCAGCTGATCCCAGGGCAGCAGGTAGCCCGTAAAGCCTAAGATGAGTGTCAGCACCATCAAAATCACGCCGATGACCCAGTTGAACTCGCGCGGGGCCTTGTACGCTCCGGTGTAAAACACGCGGCACATGTGGAAAAACACCACGGCGATCATCGCATTGGCCGACCAGAAGTGCATCCCGCGCAGAATGTAGCCGAACGAGACCGACGAGTGCAGGTCCTGCATCCGGCCATAGGCGTCCTGCACGGATGGCACATAGACAAACATCAGCAGCAGGCCGGAAATGGTCAGCAGCAAAAACAAGTAGGTCGACAGCAGGCCCAGTCCGAAGGTGTACGTGAAGCGCAGGGCATGCTTTTCGATCTTTGCCGGCTGGATATGCAGCAGGAACGAGTTGAAAAACGCCTCGGAGCGCTCGCGCTCGGTCTTTGGGAAGGCCGTCGTGCGGTACACCGACTTGTAGATATTGTGAAACAGGGCACGCGGGCGGAGGTTGTCAAACACCTCGGGAGCCTGCCGGTAGATCGCTTTGTTCAGCTTGGTCAGCGGACCGTCCGCAGACGGGCGGCTGCCGCCGGACGAAGGGGGCGGGCCGCTCGGACGTAATTCTTTAACGCTCATCGCTGGGGCTTTCTAAGGTACGAAATAGTCCAGTACTGGAACAATTAAGTGATGGAATAATAGTGATCGGGATCGGAGAACTTCTTGCTCTTGTCGACTTCCAGATCGCCGCTCGGGGTTGGGTGGACATCAAACCAGAAGAGCGACACCAGGGCCGGACCGTGGGTCACATTCCCCTTGTCGTCGTACTTCGAGCCGTGGCAGGGGCAGTCGTACCCGGTCGGCGATGCCGCCACCGTACAGCCGAGATGCTGACAGACCATCGAGATTGCGCCGATCTTGTCTCCATGCCGGATGATCGAGACTTTCTGGTCCGCGATATTCAGCTTCGCCCCGTCCCCAAAGTTGGTCGGCTTGCCGATGGAGAACTTGGACGGCGGACCGTAAGAGACGTTTGGCCAGAAGAACTTGCCGAAGACCGCCGCCGCACCAAGCAGTCCGGCTCCGATGATTCCGTTTGCGGCCAGCGATAGAAAATTGCGCCGCGTCAGATCCTGCTTTTCCTGATCGTAGTTGACTGCCATACTTGTACCTAACCGTCTAATACTAAAGCCTGCTCTCATCCGAGAGACTTATCTAATCATCCTCTTCATCACGGAACACAATGTACTTCGCATCCTCGGCATTCTCGAAGGCACCATTTTTGACCCCCCAAAGAAACCCAAGCAGCGCGATCGTTCCCATCGTTCCACCTGCGATTAGAAGGCACCACACACTTGTCATTTATTATCGTCCCCTTTGCGAGGCACGTTCAGCACAGTTATTATACAGTTGAGCATCGGTAATTGTCAAGATAAAATGGAGAGTTTGTGAAAATAATCTCAAATAGCCCGCCCTCGGTCGGAGGGCAGGCTATTCGATCGTTCTTGCAAGGTGAGAGTCGGCGGCTACGCCTTGACGTGTCGGCGGCGAGCGACGGCAAAGCCGCCCAAGCCCAGGGCCAGCAGCAGGCCGAAGGAGGCGGTGGTGGAGGCCTCGGGGACAGCCGGACTGTTGATCGTACGCCAGCCGATGTCCTGCATCATCGCCAGTTCCAGCTTCGTCGGTGTCAGGTAGACACCATTGCTGATTGACGGATACAGCAAACCCGCTCCACCCTGACTGAAGGCGATGTGCGAACCGTCGCTGGAGCTGGTCTCAAATGTGGTCGGCGCATACATAGCGACCCGGTTGCCACCGTTCGCTGCCTGGGCGTCGGTGCCGGTGAAAAGCAGCTTGCTGTTGCTGCCGCTGACCATCACCGCCTGCCGCTGTGCCAGGGTATCGGCGGTGAACGCCTGATTGGTCGTCGCATCGAACAGATGGGTCGTCCAGAGCGTCGGAGCAAGAGATCCGGCACCGCCGTTCGTACTGAAACTGTAGTTGCCGTCGGAGTCGTTGAAGGCCGCAAACCCCATGGAGTGGATCGACTCGTGATACATAACACTGGCAAGGCTGATATTGTTGAAATTGGAAGGGGCACCCAGCGTATAATCCCACGGCACCTGTGAGTTATTGTTCAGCTCGATGGTGAAGTCCGTATAGCCCGCACCCGGGTTCACTGTACTCGCCGCTCCGAACAAATACCTGTCCAAAGGGTTGATGTACAGCGTGTTATTGTGTGTCTGGTAAAAGCTGCTCCCTGCGGAGCTGTCGCCAAGTGTATAGCCCCCCGAGGAGAAGCCCAGATCTGCCCACTGAATCGAAGCCGTCATGTGGAAAGCTGAGCTGCCGGTGTTCGGCGCAAAGTCGGTGGCGAGGAAATTCAGGGCGTCCATTACGTCCTGATTGGCCGACGCACTCGGGGCCGTGCCCGTGATGTTAGCTGAGATCGAAACCTGGGCTGACGCAGGCCGTACAAGTGCAGTCGATAAGCCGAGTGCTACGGGCACTGCAAGAAAAAGCTTGGCGAGACGCATGTGTTGTGTTCTCCTCTAATAAAGTGTGTCAAGTGACAGGCCTGTTACTATAACACCCTTTGATGCAAAACGCAAGAAGTATTTTTCAGAAGTGGTATTCCTTACCAAAAAGACACAAAAAAGCCCGTCTTGCAGCTTTTCAATCGCAAGACAGGCTCGAAATCATTAACCTACGCTCTTAACACTCTTCCGGCGAGCGACGGCGAAGCCGCCCAGTCCCAGGGCCAAGAGCAGACCGAAGGAGGCGGTGGTGGAAGCCTCGGGGACCGAAGGGACCGCGCTCAGGCTGGCCACGAAGACATGATCGCCGCCGATGGCATACGCCCTAGTTCCAGGCACACCGTTGCCACCGGGCTTGGGATAATACCTGACACAAATGCAAAAAACAGTGTCTGCTGACTTACGATTGCGAATTATTTTTTCGTGCCGTCGTTCTCGAACACGCCCTGCTCGAAGAGTCAGGCAGGGAGTGTTTGAGAGCGCTTACAGAGACTTGATCGCCGTGCTTCGCTTTCGTGCCACGACGGCAATCCCGCCCAGGCTGAGCAGCAGCCCCAATCCAAGAGCCGACGAGGCTTCCGGCACGGGAGCCGTGTTGTATCCCGCCACGCTCAGAGCCGTCAGCTCCGCCAGTCCTAAGTCGGGAGCCGAGCCGGGTGTACCGAAAGCATCCTGGACTTGCGGAGTCCCCGAGCTGGCCCAGTCGTGACGATCCCCGCCGCTGCCCTGGTTAAAGTTCACCAGATTCGTCGTGCCGCCATCCACGGAGAAGTAAGACACTTCACTGGTGGAAATCGTGTAGCTGCGGCTGCCGGCACTATTATAGCGAAAGTAGTCCAGCGGGCCGACAACGCCTGCGGGAAAACCATTGTCAAGGTCGGAGTTGACACCGAGTATCTCGTCGATCTCGTGCATAGTGACTGATTTGAGATCATATTTGCCGGAGTTTTGCGGGCCGGACCGAGAAATATTCGTCAGGCCTGTGTTCAGCGAGATGGTGCCGTCGCTTGCCGCACTCGCTCCAACGAGGCCGAGCACCTTTGCTCCGGCGGTGGTCGTCTCGGACCCGGAGGAACTCTGCCCGGGGACAGGGTTACCGGAGGCCGGCAGGAAAGCAAGAAAAGCCGTGTTGTCACCGCCCAGCGCTTTGTCGGCGATCAAAGCTGTCCGGTACGTGTTGTACGTATTGGACTGAAGAAAAAACGAGCTTTGGCCAAGCCCGCTGCTCATGTCTTCAAACGTAATGTTGACAGTGATCGGGTTGATGAAACGGGCCTGGTAAACATTGATCGCGGAATTGATCGTGGCCTGAATCGCCGCGGAGTTGGCGTTTCCAGTAATCGACGCGCCGAAGGTGGGCGTGATAGTCAGCCCGGCATGGGCCGAGGAGGCGGAGAGGCCGAGCAGTACCGGGACCGCTAGGATAAGCTTGGTGCAGCGCATGGGTGAGAGTCTCCTTTGAAGAGAACGAAGGCCGCAGTCCGAAAATCCGGGGGAACTCGCGCGGAAGGCGCAGGAATGATTTTTCGCCGTCGACCACTTGCCTCCTGTGCATAATTCATGCCAAACTATAAGTTGGAAAGCTGGAGCGCACAAATATGATTCGAGGCCTGGACATTCTGCACCTATTTGGCCTGCTGGGGAGCGCAGTCTTTGCGTTCAGCGGGGCACTGGAAGCAGGGCGAAAGAAAATGGACGTGTTCGGTGCCATCGTGGTGGCCCTGGTCACGGCCCTGGGCGGAGGAACGCTGCGAGACCTGCTGCTGCCCGGGAAGCCCGTCTTCTGGGTAACCGATCCGCAGCCGGTGATCGCGGCGACGGTGGTCGCGGTGCTGACATTCTACACTTTTCGCCCGCTCGGCACCGCCTCGCGCCGCGCCCTGCTGATCGCCGATGCCGCCGGACTGGCCTTTTTCACCGTGCTGGGGGTTGAAAAGTCCCTGGCCTGCGGGATCTCTCCGCTCATCAGCGTGATGATGGGGACAATCACCGGGGTCGTCGGCGGCATCATCCGGGACATCCTCTGCAACACGATCCCCATGGTCCTGCAGCGCGAGATCTACGCCACCGCCTCGCTCGCCGGAGGCGTGATGTACCTCTGCCTCGGCCCGCTGCATCTGATACCCGCCGAGCGGACAGTCATCGCGATCCTGACCGTCTTCCTCCTGCGCCTGCTTGCCCTGCGCCTTAATCTGGCCCTGCCAAAGCCTCCGGAGGGTCGTGATTCCGCGGAGGGACTTTAGTGGGGGGAATCTTTCACGCGGTTAATGAGGACGAGGGCACCAACGAGTATGAGGATGCTGACGATGCTGATGAGGATGCCCGCCGCACTGTATACGAACGGCAAACCGGTCTCACCGGTCAGCGACGACTCGGCCCCGACGAGGAGCATCTTCCGCACGATGGAAAGGATCGCCACCACCAGAAACGCACGCAGGATGGCCTTGCTGCCGCGGTCGTGCAGGAAAATTACGGTCGTATGCAGGACTTCCAGCAGGATGACCGCGAAGAGGATGTTGCTCAGGAACTCGATGCTGCTGAAAATGAACGGATCAGCGGGGTGGTTCCCCGCACTCGGCATAATCGGCCCATGATTCAGGACAGCAGCGAGATGCGGCATCTGAACGGCATAAGAGAAGCACGCATACACAAGAACCAAAACGGTGAGCAGAAGCAGCAGGAGTGCGACGGCGACATGCGCGAGGTCACCCAGCAGATTTAGCCACCGGAGAATATTTGTCGGGATGCTGCCCGCTTCTGCCGGGTCCGGCTGCTCGGTATTGTTTTCCACTCTGACAGTGTACCCGAATATAGCACCCGGCATCGGCGCAGATTGCGCCGCGTAAGAGCCAGGCCACAGTGAAAGGTACTCCGGGCCGAGGGCCAGACGTTGGCTGCTATCTTCAGACCCGCCCGTTGTTGACGCTACGCCCGTTGCATGGCAAACTCCAAGTCCTTCCTTCAGGAAGGAAGCTGCGCAGCAGCATCTAGGTCTCTCAAAACGTGCTACTTACGATGACGCAGCTTTTTTTCTGCGGATGCCCCACTTTGGATTTATGAGCAGGCACTTGCTTCACAGCCGGATCGCTTCTCCCCCGCCATTCTCATAGTATTCCAGTTGAACACTGTAGATACGATTTACCAGCAGTTTCCCATCGATCCAGAGACGCACACCGTCATCAGCATCTGTAAAAAATGTGTACTCCTCAGAATAGCGCGGACGGATCGATCTGGTCCAGCGGACTGAAAACTGCTTATGATCGATCTGGGGCAAAGCAGTCCACCAGTTTGGAAAATTGACAGTGTTATCCGTACGCGTGAGGAACTTCGACTGGAAATTTTCTCCCATGAAGTATTCCCCGCGCAGGCCATTGACCGTCGGGCCGAAGACTTGTACTTCCCGCAGCGTTGCTTGATGGAAGCCGTCCTGCCCGCTTGCCTTGGCTGACTCCTGCGTGGGAGCACCCCCCCAGGTCACATCGTGAAAGAGCAAGCGCAGTCGCTGCGTGGTGACCGGAGCGAAATGGTGATGGAAAACCCAGCGATCGGAAGCATAACTGTCGACTTTCGTGCCCGTTGCGGGCGGCACTGCTTTGACGATGGTAAACGGCTCCCGAATATGCTCAATGGTCACCCATTTGCCGTTCCGAACCGTATTGCAGGTCATAATCCAGCAAGGTCCCCTGATGTTGCCACGGGGGGGGGGGGGGGCGGCAAAAACATTTACTCTGTTCATGACCGCCGGCTCCGGCCAGGTGAGAGTGAAGGCCGCCGGGGAATCAGTTACATGGCTGGTCCAGGGCCTCGCATCCTTCAGCTGAGTGTAAAAGGAACTTTCCATGGTCCCATTGTTGACTTTAGCCGCACTGTTCTCAGCCGTTTTATCGTCTGGATAGTCCGGCAAACCGTCCGCCTCGCCCTGAACCTCCGGTACTAAAGCGAAATTCGGCCCCCAGTCCATTTTTTCTACATCGATGGTTTGCCCTTTCCCCATCTCGATGCAGAGAGGCAGGAGGTCTACTGGCAGGGTAATTGTCCCTTTGACCACAGGCATGTCGGAGGGCACATCAAAGGCGGAAACAACATGCAGCATAGCCGTTCCCTGGGTCGTTTGTTAAGACGTTGTGCTCTTTCGGGATTCCGAACTGTTCATACGTCAGCATTTGGAGCATGGTCCATCGCCCCTGGACACGTGGGGTGCAGAGCTGGTTCAAAATGACCGGGTAGCCCTGGCCTGTCTGCCACAGTACCAGAGCCTGTCTGCCACAATACCAGAGCACTTGCCTGATACTGAGTCAGCAGCAGTTTTAGCTGCGTCAGAGAAGTTCGTGCAAGCCACATGTCACCCACCACACCGTCGTCGTTTCGGAAAGAGAAGCCATCCAGGGAGTTTGCTCCATTGTTTTTCAGAAAGTCTTCGACCCAGCGGAGATCGTTCCATCGCAGGGTGATCTTGCCAGGCTCCAGAACTTTGAGGCTCGAGCTTACATCTTTAATGATCTTCGCAAAAACTGGGAGTTCGCTGGCTGCGTAGTCGGCACCGCTCACGACAGTAGAAGTTGTCTGCAATTCCCAATTTGGCACGGTGTCCTTGAAATGCGCGACAATTTTGCGCAGCTCACCCGGATTAAATGTTTTGTCAGGGACAGAAATAATCAGGGTTCGACTTCGCTGAGAGTCATAAGGTAAATAGTATTTTTTCGCAAGCGCGACCTTTTCGTCCAGCTTCTTGATTGTTTCCTCCGGCTTGGTGCAATCCGCGACAAATCGCTCGGGGCCAAGACCCGCGACACCGCGCAGGATCCAATCCTCGCCCTGCGGCCCGCCGGAAACGTCGACTTTCGAGAGATCTGGAAAGTCGGAAGCCTTTCGAAGTAACGCAAATATCGCACTGCCGGCATCGCTGGTCGGATCCGGCCCGCTGAAAAGATACAATTTGTACCAACCCAGGTCGCTGATCTTAAGGATAAGAGCCTTGGCAGCCCTCCCGCTGTCCACGATACTACCCTCATAGTTCCGGACTTCATAACGTGTCGCACCGGCACCCTCTAGCTTAACAGACACAGATTCCCCGACAAAGAAGAGGTTGTTGCGTCTGCCAAAGTCTGGTATTACTTGAACTGCCGGCGCGGCTGCGTTAGGAGGCGTGGGTATGGGAGCATCGGCCCGAGCGGAATTCAGCACTGCGACAAGCCACAGCGGAAGCAGGAAAGCGATGGCCGTAATCTATCGTCGTCTTATTGTGTTCATAAACCATCCCTCAAGCCGGTCATTGGAGCAGGAGCACTGAAACAAAGGAACCAGCGAAGCTGCAAAAGCGAAGCTGCAAAAGCGAAGCTGCAAAAACGAAGCTGCAAAAACGAAGCTGCAAAAACGAAGCTGCAAAAACGAAGCTGCAAAAACGAAGCTGCAAAAACGAAGCTGCAAAAACGAAGCTGCAAAAACGAAGCTGCAAAAAC
>JANXNV010000045.1 GCA_025353925.1 Armatimonadota bacterium | reverse complement strand
TACCCCTTCCCGACTTACGAAGAGACGTTTCGGACTCTGCGAACGCATCTGGTGACGGCGCAGCCTCTCTCGCATGGAGAAGTGCCCGGTCACGATCTTGCTGAAGCCGGCAAGCAGGATGCCGCGCGGGTGCATGCGACTTTGGCGGCGGGCCATTGCTACATGGCCTACGACAACTACGCCGACCCGACAGGTTTTGTGTTCGAGGCCGCCCCGAATGCGTCGCTGATGGGCGATGCCGTCACGCTGCCGGACTTTGACCGGGACGGAGACGGTGAGTCGCCGGACCTGACACTGATCGCGCAGTCGCCGCGCACCCGGTCGCTGGTTCGTTTGTACAAAGACGGGCATCTGATCGCCGCCACGCGCGGGGGCCGTCTGGAATACGCCGTCACCGGACCAGGTGTCTACCGCGTCGAAGTATTCCTGTACCGCACGCGTCTGGGCAGCCTCTGCCTGGGAGCTAAGCCCTGGATCTTCAGCAATCCAATCTACGTTCAGCCTGCTTCCGTCTCTTCCGGCACCCTTCCTGCCCAGGGCAGTGAAGCTGCCGCTCCGCGAAGTTTGTGAAATCTTTTCGCTCCCTTTTTTGTTTCCCCTATATTCCTTAACATTCTCTTAACATTCAGCAGGTAAACTTGCTGTCGAAATGATTGTGAAATGCGCGATAAGGTAACATTAAGCCTGATGCGCTGCACTTTTATGCGCGATCACTCGGAGGAGGACAGAATTTGAAACTTCGGACAGCACTGCTTTCCGGCGGGCTTGTCGCCCTGGGAGCTGCTTTCAGCATCTCACAGGCCCATGCTCAGGCCGCCCCGTTCCTGGACACGCCCACCAACCACTGGGCGTATGAGTCCGTACAGGACCTCGCCAAGCGCGGGATCGTGATCGGCTACCCCGACGGCACTTACGGCGGCAAACGCCCTATGACGCGCTATGAGTTCGCTGTCGCGATCGAGCGTGCCCTGCTGACGATCGACGCGATGGTCAAGGCGCAGGCCGGCGGCCCCGTCGCCCCCGGCACGCCCCCGGCGACCGCACTGACTCAGGACCAGCTCAATGAAGTGCAGGCTCTGATTGACAAGTTCCGCCCGGAACTCGACACCATTCAGGCTGACCTCAAAACCGCCCAGGACAATATCGATGCCCTGCGGGCCGATGTGCTGGACACAAAAGCCCTGGCGAACAAAGCTCAGGCGACCGCAGACAACTCGTACGGCGTCGGTGCAAACCGGAAGTTCCAGATCAGCGGCTACATTCAGGGCCGCTTCTCGAGTGCCGACGGCTACGGACAGGGCACACGCGCCCGCTTCCCGCAGGGCCTCTCCACCAAGTCCGGCTCCTACAACGGCAACTATGCGCAGGGTGGAAACCCGGAGTCCTTCCAGGTGCGCCGCGCCCGGCTCAAATTCACCGGTCAGGTCACACCCAACACTAAGTACGGCATCCAGGTTGATACGGGCGGTGCAGTCACTGCTGGTGCCGCGCCGAATCAGCAGGTCACGGTTCGTGAAGGCTACATCGCCTACACGGGCGGCAACGGTGATCCTAACAAAAACCTGACATTTACGGCGGGTGAGTTTGCGACTCCGTTCGGCTACATCCTGCCGGTCTCCTCGTCGACGTACCTCACTCCGGAGCGTCCGCTGGCGTTCAGCGAGGCGAACTACGGCCTTTTCAATGCCCAGGACTACGATAAGGGCCTTCAGATCGGCTACAGCACGCCCCAGCAATTGGCATTTATCCCTGCCGGCCTGAAGCTGACTTTCGCGGCCGTCAACGGGGCAGGACGTACCGGTGAGAACAGCGATAAGAAGATCGATACGATCTACCGGATCGCGTACCAGTCTCCCAGCAAAGTTCTCTCGCTGGGAGCCAGTTACTACCTCGGCCAGATCAAGAACCCGAATACGGGCGTGGCGGCGGCTTCCCTGCTGAACACCACCGGCGTTAATTACACCGGTGCGAAAAAAGAGCTGCTCGGCTTCGACGGCCAGCTTTTGGTTCCTACAGGCGACTCGGCGATCTTCGTCAATGCCGAGTATGTCGGCGGGACATTCGAGGAGCGGACCTTTTTCACGGGAACCACGTCCTCGCTGACCAACGCTTCCTCGCTCCAGACCGTGTATGCAAAAGGCAACAAAGTCGACGGCTACTACGTTCAGGGCGGCTACACGTTCGGCGCGGCCGGCACCCATGGCCTGACCCTCGCGGCGAGCTACGACGTGCTGAAGCGCGGCGAAGGAAAGGCGAATGCCTTCAATACCGGCGGTGACGGTGCCTACACCGACAAGAACCTTGGCTACGGCGCACTGTACAGCTTAGACAAAGCGACCCGCCTCCGCGTGTGGTACAACCACCCGGATGCCGTCGCGCATCAGCCCGGTTTCGCCAATCCGACGAAGTACGGCATTCTGACCGGAGAAATCCAGGTCAAGTTCTAGTGAAAGCTGCAGGGGTGAGCTTTTTCTCACCCCTGCACTTCCCGACCGATCTCAGCATCAATTTCACATTCAACCTCGCTTCCATGAAGGAAAGTTACACCATGCATAAATCGTTCACACAGACATGGAAGGGCGCCGTTTTGGCCGCTCTCGGTCTGACCCTCCTCGGCGGCGCGTCCGCTCAGGCCCAGCAGATCAACGGCGCGGGAGCAACGTTCCCGGCCCCGCTTTACCTGAAATGGTTCCAGGAATACAAGAACGCGACCGGCGCTCAGGTCAACTACCAGGCCATCGGCTCCGGCGGCGGCATCAAAAACATCACGGCGCATGCCGTGGACTTCGGCGCGTCCGATGCCCCGATGAACGCCGCAGAGATGGCGGCGGCTCCCGGCATCCTGCATATTCCCACCGTGGCCGGTGCGGTCGTTGTCGCGTACAACGTCCCCGGTGTCGGACCCGGCATCCACCTAACCCCGGCGATTATCGCAGACATCTTTCTGGGCAAGATCACTAAGTGGAATGACTCCCAAATCACCCGGCTTAGCCCCGGCATCAAGTTCCCGAGCACCAGCATCTTCCCAGTACATCGTTCGGACGGCTCCGGAACCACAAACATCTTCACCACCTACCTGAGCGAAGTCAGCAGTGAGTGGGGCGGCGCGGACGGTCCGAAGTCCGGCAAATCCGTGCGCTGGCCCAACGGCCTCGGCGGCAAGGGCAATGCGGGTGTCGCGCAGCTGATCAAACAGAACGAAGGCGGCATCGGGTATATTGAGTTGAGCTACGCTGTGACAAACGTGATCTCCTACGCTGCGATTCGCAATGCGAAGGGCAAGTTCATTTACCCCAGCGTCAACAACACCTCGGATGCTGCTGAGGGCGTGACTCTTCCAGCGGACTTCCGCAAAGTCATCACGAACACGTCGTCTGTGACCGGTTACCCGATCACCGGCTTCACCTTCCTGCTGGTTTACAAGAACGGAACCCGGCCGGAAGTCAAGAAGCTGCTACAATGGTGCCTGACCACAGGGCAGGCCGGTGCTGCTGCGCAGCAGTATGCACCACTGCCTCCGAGCGTCAAGCGCCGCGCACTGGCGGCTGTCGCCTCGATGCGATAGTGCTCACCTTCCTCCCGGCTTCCGACGACGGCAGCCGGGAGGGGGCTTACTTTTGGAGAAGCTCGCCTCATGGCTGACCGCGCACCGACTGTGCCATTGACCACTGCTCCCTTACCGACTGTCCCCTTACCGGCTCAGAGTGTATCTAAAAGCACGTCCAAGCCCAGCAGTATTCCCCCGGCATCGAGTTTAGCCCGTTTTGGAGACAAGATTTACGGAGCGGTTATCTTTCTGGCTTCTCTGAGTATCTTCGGAATTATTTTGTGGCTTTTCTGGCAGCTCACCGGAGCTAGCCTCCCCTCCATCCGTCACTTCGGCTTGTCCTTCGTCACCGGCTCGGAATGGGACGAAGTCAGCAGCAGTTATCATGTCCTGCCTTATATTTTTGGAACGCTGTTCTCCTCGGCGATTGCTCTCCTTCTGGCGGTGCCCGTGAGTATCGGAGCGGCGATCTTCCTCTCCGAGCTGGCACCGCGCTGGATACGCACCCCGGCGACTTTTTTGATCGAGCTTCTGGCGGCGATCCCGAGTGTCGTGTACGGTCTTTGGGGCATCTTCATTTTAATTCCCTTTATGAAGCAGTTTATTGTCACTCCGATTGTCGGGTCGCGACTTCCGCACCTGCCGATTATCGGCGAGCTGTTTAAGGGTCAGTCGGCTGGATACTCCATGCTGGCGGCGGGCATGATTCTGGCGATCATGGTGACACCGTTCATCACCGCCGTCACGCGCGACATCCTGCGGGCGATTCCTCGGTCGCAGCGAGAAGGCTCGTACGCACTCGGGGCGACGAAATGGGAAACCATCTCGCAGGTCGTGATCCCCTATGCGAAATCGGGCATTATTGGGGCGGTCATTCTTGGGCTGGGACGTGCGCTTGGCGAAACAATGGCGGTCACGATGCTGATCGGGAACCAGCCACCCAACACGCCGAACGGCATCTCTTTGTCGGTCTTCCAGCCGGGCTACACACTGGCGAGTGCCCTGGCAAATAAATTCAGCGAAGCAAGCCCCGGCCTCAGCACCTCCGCATTGGTGGAGGTCGGTCTAGTGCTTTTCGGCGTCACGATTGTCGTCAACGGCGCGGCCCGCCTGCTGGTCTTCTACACCGCCAAAGATGTTCAGGGAGGCAAATAAGCCATGAGCACGACACTTTCATCGCCGCCGAACCTTCTGGCCAAATCTACCGGCAATGTCGCCGGGCGAAAGCTTAAGAACATCGTGATGCTGACTCTCTGCATCATCGCCGCCGGTCTCGCAATTCTCGTGCTGGGCCTGGTGCTGTACTTTCTGCTCTCCAAAGGCTTCAGCTCACTGCATATCCGTCTGTTTACGCAGCTGCCGGACAACATCGATACGTCGAAGGGCGGCATGGCCCAGTCCATTTTCGGGACGCTGGTGCTGCTTGGCGTCTCCTCCGCAATCGGTCTGCCGTTCGGGATTTTAGGCGGCATCTACCAGATCGAAGCGCGAGGCAGATTCGCGAGCCTCGTCCGGTTTTTTACCGACGTTCTCAATGGTATTCCTTCGATTGTCATCGGGATCTTCGCCTATGCCGCCGTGGTTTTCCCACTGGCACAGCGAACGCATGGGCAGGGTTTCTCCGCCTATGCCGGCGGGTTCGCCCTGGGCATTCTGATGATCCCGACGGTCATGCGGACGACGGAAGAGATCCTGCGCCTGGTGCCGTTTCCCCTGCGGGAAGCCTCGCTGGGCCTGGGAGCCACCCGCTGGCGCACGATGTGGAGCGTGGTTCTCCCGGCGGCACGGGGCGGAATCATTACCGGAGTCATGCTGGCACTGGCACGTATTGCGGGGGAGACGGCACCGCTGCTCTTCACGATCTTCGGCAATCAGCTTTTTGCGACACACAAGGTGGCCGGTGTCAGCGTGCCGACTCTGACGGCTCCCATCGATGCCCTGCCGCTGCGCATTTACAATTACTCACAGGACGTTGACCCGAACCACAATGCACAGGCCTGGGCCGGCGCGGTCGTTCTGATCACTCTGATCCTAGTCCTCAGCATCGCGGCGCGGTTCGCCACGCGCGGGAATATGCAGGAAGAAAAATAATTCTATGGCAGATGTGACGACACAAAAACCAACCAGCCTCCAGGACCTGGCCCGGGCACAGACTTCGGCTCCGACGGCGACCAAAATTCTGGCGGAAAACGTTGACTTTTACTACAGTGCGTTCCATGCTCTGAAGACGATCAACATCGTCATCCCGGACCGGCAGGTAACGGCTCTGATTGGGCCTTCCGGCTGCGGCAAGAGCACGTTTCTGCGGACACTGAACCGGATGAACGATCTGATCGACGGTACGCGTCTGACCGGGAAAATCACGCTCGACGGCGAAGACCTCTACGATAAGCGCGTCGATGTGGTCGATCTGCGAAAGCGTGTCGGCATGGTGTTCCAGAAGCCGAACCCGTTTCCGATGTCCATTTACGACAATATCGCTTACGGCCCGCGTATTCATGGCCTGACCAACCGAAAGAAGCTCAACGAGATCGTCGAGCGCACCCTCCGCGGCTCCGCCCTGTGGGAAGAAGTCAAAGACAAGCTCAAAGCCTCGGCATTCGCCCTCTCCGGCGGCCAGCAGCAGCGGCTCTGCATCGCGCGGACCCTGGCGGTGGAGCCGGAAGTCATCCTGATGGACGAACCCTGTTCCGCGCTGGACCCGAACAGCACATTTCGAATCGAGCAGCTGATGGAAGACCTGAAAAAAGACTACACCATCGTGATCGTCACGCACAATATGCAGCAGGCCGCCCGGGTCTCTCAGCGCACGGGTTTCTTCCTGCGCGGCGAGATGAAAGAGTTTGGGGACACGGATCAGATCTTCACCAGTCCCAAGCAAAAAGACACGGAAGATTACGTCTCAGGCAAGTTCGGATAGGCTTCCTGTGCTATAATAAGCCATGTCTGCCGCCCTGCGAATCATCCTCTGCGATCCTCACCTGCCGGTCGTCGAGGCCTGGCAGTGCTACTTCACCGGCCTCCTCGATGTCTCCGTCGTGTGCGACAACATCTTTACACTGGAGGCTGATGCCCTCGTCTCCCCCGCAAACTCTTTCGGCCGCATGGACGGCGGCCTGGACGCTCAGATCGTGGAGTTTTTCGGGGAGGAGATCGAGGCGGAGGTCCAGCAGGTGATCCGTGACCGGCACGACGGTGAGCTGCTGGTCGGGCAGGCGGAAATCATTATCACGAACGCCCCGCAGTTCCCTTTCCTTGTCGTTGCGCCGACGCTGCGCGTCCCGCAAAACATCTCCCGAACCGTTAATCCCTACCTCGCCTTTCGTGCGGCTCTGCGTGCGGTATCAGAGTTCAATAGTCTCCATGGCGGCTTAATCCAGACCCTGCTGGTGCCCGGCCTCGGCACCGATACCGGCTTCATGCCGCCCCTGAGGGCGGCCCGTCAGATGCGTGCTGCTTATGAAGTTGTCATCAACGGCTCGTCCCCCAATTTAGACATCTCTCTGGATGCCGGGGCGGACAGCGACGATAAATCGAAAGTGCGGGCGAGTGAGGCCCAGCTGCCGGAGTCCATATGAACGACTTCGCGGAAAAATTGCTCGCCTGGTTTGCTGGCTGCAAACGTGACCTGCCCTGGCGGCGGCTGCAGCACGACCCGTATGCGGTCTGGGTCTCGGAGATTATGCTGCAGCAAACGACGGTGGCCGCCGTCATCCCCTTTTACAACAAATGGATGGCCCGGTTCCCGACCGTCCAAAGTTTAGCGGAGGCTCCGCTGGACGATGTTCTGAAGCATTGGGCGGGCCTCGGGTACTACGCCCGTGCAAGAAACCTGCACAAAGGGGCTGGGTTGGTGGCAGCGGAGTTTGGCGGCGTGGTTCCCTCGGACCCGAAACAGCTCCTCTCTTTGCCGGGGATCGGACGGTACACGGCGGGGGCAATTCTCTCTATCGCCTTTAATCAGGAAGCCCCGATTCTCGATGCCAACGTGATCCGGGTGCTTTCGCGGCTGCATGCCGTCACAGGCGACCCGAAGACGTCGGTGGCGACGCAGGTCGTGCTTTGGCGGCTGGCCGAGGAGGCTTTGCCCCTGGGAAGGGCAGGGGAGTTCAACGAGGCCTTGATGGAGCTGGGGGCTTTGGTTTGTGAGGCCGGGGCACCGCGCTGCGGGACCTGCCCCGTGTCGGAGCACTGCGCGGCGAAGCGTCTGGGCGACCCGACGAGCTACCCGCAATTCACGGGTGTCAAGAAATGGCTGGATGTCGAGGACGTCTCGGTCGCGGTCCGAAACGCTGCCCGTGAGGTCCTGCTGGTGCAGCGTTCCCCGGAGCTGGCCCTGTGGGGCGGCCTGTGGGAGCTTCCTCGCGCGACCCGGCAGGACGGGGAAAGTCTGGAAGGCTGCGTGGCCCGGGCGGCTTATGAAGGCGCCGGTTTGAATGTCTGCGCGATGTCCCCCTTTGGGGTCGTCAAGCACGTGGTCGCCAATCGGCGAATCACGCTGCACGGGTTCGAGATCGCCGCTTTGGATTTTCTGGAGCCGAAGGCTGCGGCATGGGCTTGGATCACGCCGGAAACGCGCGGGAACTATGCACTCGCGACGCCGCAGGTGAAGCTGACCGATCTGCTTTTTGCCTCAGACACGCAGGGGCGGCTGGAGCTGTGATTATTGCCATTGCGATCATTCTGCATCCGAGCGGCGGCACGGTGCTGATCTCGAAGCGTCGGGCCGACACGCATCTGGCGAACCTTTGGGAGTTTCCCGGCGGCAAGTGTCTTCCCGGCGAAACGCCGGAAGAGTGTGCACTGCGCGAAACTCGGGAAGAGACGGGCCTTCGCGTGTCCGTGCTCGAAGCCTGGCCGCCCTTGACTCACACCTACCCGGAGCGTACCGTCACGCTGCATCCGTTTTTGTGCCGTGCGGGTAGCGGCGACGCCCGGCCACTGGGCAGCAAGGAGATCGCCTGGGTGCGGCCCTCTGATCTAGGCGATTATCCGTTCCCGGAGGCCAACGCCCCGCTTTTGGAGCGGCTACGAAGCTTCGCGTGGAGCTAATCCCGCCATGTTTACCGGGTAACATTCCCGCCCCTGACCTCCTATAATAACCGGTGTGAACGAACTTCTCACAGCCCGGCCCCGTATTCTCGTCGTGGACCCGGAACCGATGAGCCGAACCCTCATCGATGCCGTTCTGCGCAAGGACAACCGCTACGACGTCTTGGCGGCCTGCAGCGGGCGTCAGGGTCTGGAAACGGCCCGGCAGGCACGGCCCGATCTGGTCATGCTAAACGCCCTCATGCCGGGGGAGGAAAACGGGTTTTCCGTCTGCCGCACGCTCAAAGAAGAACCTCGAACACGACGCATTCCCGTGATCCTGCTGATGACTCAGTCGACCACGCAGGAGCGTGTGGAAGGGTTCGAAGCCGGGGCGGATGATTTCGTCGTCAAGCCCTTCAATCGCATCGAGCTGCTGGCCCGGGTGCGCTCTCTGCTTCGTATCAAAGCTTTGAACGACCAGCTTGACGAAGTGGAAGACGTGATTTATTCCTTGAGCCGGGCGGTGGAAGCGCGTGAGGGGGATGAGGACCACGAAGGCGGAACGCAGCGGGTGATCACCTGTGCCCAGGCTCTCGGGCGCGAGCTAGGACTGCCCGACGAAGCCCTGCGTCTTCTGGGACAGGCGGCGATGCTGCGCGATGTCGGCAAGATCGGGCTGCCGGACACCCTGCTGAACAAAAGCGGGGTGCTCAGTGCCCAGGAGCAAAGAAGTATGCAAAAGCATACGGTCATGGGTGAGAATATTATGGCCCCTTTGCGCTCGACCGCCGCCCTTCTGCCGATGATCCGTCATCACCATGAGCGCGTCGACGGCAAAGGCTATCCCGATGGCCTGTCCGGCGACCATATCCCTCTTGGGGCACGGATCGTCGCCATTGCCGATGCCTATAATGCTATGCTGTCTCCGCGATCCTACCGGCCATCGTGTACCTCTGAAAAAGCACTGCAGACCCTACAGGCCGGTGCCGGCCGCCAATGGGATGCCCACCTTGTTCGCCTCTTCGTCGCCTGGGCCGCGCGTCAGCCGCAGGGGTGACTCCTGCGCGATTGAAATTGCGAGGCTTCGGGTACATCTTCACGACACAGTACTGCTTCTCCAAAAGTTTTTATATAAACGTAAGCGATATTACTGAAATAAAGTGAAATTTTTGAGACAATGAGAGGCCCGCTTCCGTAAAAGGAACTGTGTATGTGGATTTATTGTTGATATAAGTAGTTATAATTCAGATTTTTGGCTTCAGGATCAAAGGGGAAACTTATGGGGAGCAACACGGCACTGATGGATAACCCGGAGGCGGCAATGACGCCGCGCGGCCTCGGCACGTCGGAAAATCGGCGTGATGGGAACGAATTCGGCTCGGAAGAAAGCTCGCTGGGCGGTGCGATGGACGATCCGGATGCAGTTCGCTTCCTGGCGATGGCGGGTGGCGATGATGACCTCGCGGCACCTCTGATGGACGGCACGTCCGGCGACGACGACTCTGACTCCGATATTGCGGAAGATGAGCCGCAGGAGACCGTGTATGCGCCCGTCGAGGACAACCCGCGCGACGAGTCGCTGCAGATGTGGATGCGGAAGACAAAAAGCACGAAGCTTTTAAACGCCTCCGAAGAGATCGATCTGGCCCGGCGCGTCGCCGATGGTGATCAGCGGGCGAAGGATATTTTGACCGAGGCCAATCTGCGCCTTGTGGTCAGTATCGCCCGCCGCTACTCCGTGCCCGGCATCAGCCTCGCCGACCTGATTCAGGAAGGCAATATCGGCCTGATTCGCGCTGTGGAAAAGTTCGACTATACGAAGGGCTACCGGTTCAGCACCTATGCGACCTGGTGGATCCGCCGCGCGATCGCCCGGGCCGTCATCAACCAGGGCCGGACGATCCGTATTCCAGTGTATGTCGCCGAAACGATTCACAAGCTGGTCCGCACCGAGGGTCTGCTGCGTCAGCAGCTGTCGCGTGAGCCGACTCAGGACGAGCTGGCCCGCGAGATGGATGTGCCGGTTGAGCGTGTCAACGAGATCAAGCGGATCGCTTCCGAGCCGCTTTCGCTGGAGACGCCGGTCGGTGAAAAGGATTCGGCCCAGCTCGCCGACTTCATCCAGAGCAATGCGAACCAGTCGCCGTCGGACGCCGCCGTGAACCTGATTCGCCGCGAGCAGCTCGACGCCGTTCTAGACAAGCTGACCCCGCGTGAGCGCGATGTCGTCCGCATGCGCTTCGGCCTGGACGACGGCTACGCGCACACGCTCGAAGAGGTCGGCCAGCGCTTTCAGGTCACCCGCGAGCGTGTCCGCCAGATCGAGCTGCGGGCACTCAAGAAGCTGCGCCGAATGGGACCCGTGGATATCCGGGCATAACTGATGAAGAAACAGCCTCTGTTCTGAGACAAGAACGGAGGCTGTTTTTGCAGAGAAAGGGATTGCACTGAATGCTGCCTCTCCTGAAATCGAAACAGAGACATTGCGTCCGAGCAGCAACGGAATAAACAATCAAGTTTCATCTGCTGAAAATGGACGGCCCAAGCACCAATTCCAGCCGGGCATGGGCGACCACCCGCTCTGGCGATCACTCATGGATGAAATGGAATTAAATCGCCAGGCAGACATTGCAGAAGCAAACTGGCTGGCGGGTAGTGGCGATTAGAGCGAGGGAATAAATTCCACTCGCTGAATGAACATCTTTCGGATGAAAGACAAATGCCCCGCTGGCTTTCCTACGCTGTTGCCCTCGGTCGAACGCAGCCGCACTTCTCCCAAATACCCAGCGTCCGATTTGAAGACTGGTCTCGCTGAAATTCTATGCGACACCGGCGTATGTCTCAAGCGTCTCAACCTCGCGCGTTTCGCGGAATTCCAGGGCTGTTACCTCCGGCACTTCCTGACCCTGCTCACGTTTATAGTCGAACAAATCAAGCATCGCATCGCGAAAATTCTGAATGACTGCATTCCGTGTTTTACCCGTTGCAATGATGCTGTCCTGTAAATCAGGCGTGTGCGCACACCAATTATGGGGCATCTGCTCCAAAATTACAGTTATTATCATCTGAGTGCCAACCCCGTCTTTCTTCGTATGTCCTGTAGCTGACCAGGGGATACATCATCACTTCCAATCCCAGATATTGTGACTTCGGACGCAATACCCTCTTTCTTAAAAATGCGATGACTGCTACGGCCCCCATGTCGAGCGAAGACCCACCCATCCGTTTCAATTCGTTTAATTACATCGCGGACTTTCATTCGTACTCCTTTCGGCCGTTCTGCACATCCGTGTGGAGTGATTATACCCTCAGACTCATGCCGATTTTACATTCGTTTGACATATACTGTTGACAATGATGACATTGTTGTGGTATAATAGTGACATGGCGAAAATAGAGGAACTTCAGAAGCAGACGCAGCGGCTTCTGGCGGATTTAGGGGCACCCGGCAAACCACTTTCGGCCCGAGCGGCGGGGGAGAAACTTGGAGTCGGCTACAACCAGATCTCTGACATGGTCAAGGGAAAGTCGCCTGGCGAAAAGACATTGATCAAGTTTGCCAGTGCGGCCGGAGAGTCGCCCTCGGACTGGCTGCGATACGCGGGCAAACATGATTTCGCCAAAACGCTGGGCGGCGATTTAGAAGCCGAGGAAGCTGACCCGATCGCACAGACAGCCCTGCAAATCGCACGCGAACTCGCCGATATTCCCGGTGAGCGGCGGGAATTGCTGCATAAACAGATGATCGCCCTGATCCGGGCGACGAAATGTGATTAACGTCAGATATAAGCTTAACGCGCACTAGAAAAGCAGAAATTGTAAGTAGGGCCGTACGGCCCGGAAAGTAAGGCAAGAAAATGAGCATGAACATATCCACTGCGGCGATGCTGAATCGTATTCGCCTCTTTTGGAACTACATGAACGCTGGACCGGAGCAGGATTGGAACCGTGCCTATCTCTGTTCTATGGCACCGATGAGCGCGGGGGCTTTGCGCGATAACGAAGAAGCGGAGCACACGCACGCTGATTGGTGATGTTGGGTACAAGTGAGTAGTCAAACGGCTTGCCGATGAATTGATCGTCGGCAAGCCGAAATATAAGTAAGTGTTGCGCCAATCGCAACACAATTTGAGGAAATGAGTAATGAAAAGCAGCTGGATTTCTTTCGTGTCCACTCTCGGGATCCCAGTGCTGGGCTTGTTGGGCCTGGTTTTTAGCCTCTGGCACACTGGCCCCACTGCTGGTCCGAACGCTGCCGCCGGGCAGGAGCTGATGTTTTTGCAGGAGCCTAGCTCGCGCCTGGATCGCAGCATGACGATCTGCCTGAAGCAGCAGGCTATCCAAGTCACCCGAAGCCGGGCCAGAATGCAGCCCGAGGGGATTGCCCAGGCCGTGGCGGACTACAATTTAGTCGCCCGGGAATGCACTCCGGCGGTGTTTGCCGTGACGCATCTTCCGGCGTCTATTGAGCCATAGCCCGAATATTGTACTGACTAAGCCGACGCTCACTATGAGCGTCGGCTTTTTTGCGTCACAAGTGTGATATACTAACCCCATATCTTGACGGTCGAAGAGGGCAGGGTGCGAAATATGGCATTTGGGAATGGAAGCGGCGGCAGCTCGGTAAACGGAACGAACGGTGCGGCACTGAGATATAGTCTGCCGCCGCTTGCCCCGCTGAAGCGTGAGCGGCTGGCGATGGGCACGGTGGTGCGCGGGTCCCTGCAGGCCGGCATTCAAATGAAACTTGCCGGGGCGCGGTGCGTAGAAGATATTACGGCGGGCAAGTTTGTGGTCGTCGAAGGCGAGCGGCACGAGTTCTTTGCCATGATCACGGATGTCACCTTAGACTGCGTCTCGCCCGGCGTGCTGGCTGACCCGCCCGCCTCAGACTCCTCCGCTGATACGTTTCTGCGAAAAGCTCTCGCCGGGACTTCGACATTCGGGACCGTCACCATGAAACCCATGCTGATGCGCGACAAAGCCGCCGGCGGAGAATTCGCGCCGGTCAAGACTGTGCCGACCCACTTCTCGGAAGTGGGGGAAGCGACGGAAGAAGACATTGCCGATATCTTCGGGGCGGAGACTGAAGGCGGCAAGCATTTCACGATCGGATCCCCGCTGGATATGGAATCTATTCCAGTCTGCCTCGATTTGGAGAAGTTCGTCGAGCGCTCGAACGGCATCTTCGGCAAATCCGGTACCGGCAAAACGTTCCTAACCCGGATCTGCCTCTGCGGCATGATCAAGCACAAAAAAGCGGTCAACCTCGTTTTTGATATGCACGGGGAATACGGCTGGAAGGGGACGACCGAAGACCCAAACCGCGAGGGGGTGGACGGCCTCAAGAAGTACTTCGGCAGCCGGGTGAGCGTCTTTACTATGGACAGGGACTCGTCGGCCCGGCGCAACGTGCCCATCGAGAATAATGTCCGTATTCCGTACAGCCAGATCAGTGTCGAAGATATTATTCTGCTGACCGATGAGCTGAACTTGAACCAAAGTGCGGCGGAGACGACGTATCTTTTAGAGCAGCACTTCAAAAACAAGTGGCTGGCCGCCCTGCTGAAGATGGATGGCGAAGGCATCAAGGAGTTCGCCGAGAGCAGCGGAGCGAATGCCATGTCGCTCAGTGCCTTGAAGCGCAAGCTGGGCCGGATGGTCGAGGAGTGCAAAGGCTTTTTAATCGAAGACGCGGACGACTTAGACAATGCCGTGAAGCAGATCATGGGCTGCCTGCTCAAAGATGTGAACGTTGTCTTGGAGTTCGGTAATTACCGGAAGCCGCTGCAGTACATGCTGGTCGCGAACATCTTAACCCGCCAGATACATGGCGAATATGTCAAGCTGACCGAGGCGGCGATGGGCGACAAGGGGAAAAAGCCGACGCCTCTGGTCATTACCATTGAAGAAGCGCATAAGTTTCTCAGCCCGCACCTGGCGCATCAGACGACCTTCGGCATCATTGCCCGGGAGCTGCGAAAGTACAATGTCACGCTGCTGGTGGTCGACCAGCGGCCCTCGGGGATCGACTCAGAGGTGCTGTCCCAGCTGGGAACGCGTATCACCTGCCTGCTGAACGATGAGCGCGACATTGATGCCGTGCTGACCGGCATCTCCGGGGCAACCTCCCTGCGCAGCGTGCTGGCGTCGCTCGACAGCAAGCAGCAGGCCCTCCTGCTGGGACACGCCGTGCCGATGCCGGTGGTGATCCAGTCGCGCACCTACGATGATGACGCGTTCCGGCAGAGCATGGGCATGTCTGGAAAGACGCCGGTCATCAAACCGATTTCGGAGATGATCAGCGATTGGAAATAGATTAGTGACTGGAAATAATTGGGGCGCGGGTCTGTTTCTTCTCCTGCTGACCGTGCCGGCCTTTGCCCAGACTCCGCCGAGCATCGACCTGCAGTACCAGGCACTCAGCGGCCCGCTGAGTAAGCCGCATGTCGAGGGCGTAAAGCTCCTTTACGGCGGGGAGCTGTCGCTGAACTCCGATGTCGCCGATGGGGACCGCCTGCTCAATCAATACGTCCTCAACGGGAACGTGACGGCGCACGAAGCCGACACGACGATTAAAGCAAGCAAGATTACCCTGGACGGTCTGACCAAACGCGCTCTTGCCGAGAACGCCCTGCTGACGCAGAAAGTCTTTACCCTCCGCGCCAAAAGCATTGTCGGAACGGCAGATCTGTTGACGGCCAGCGACGCCGTGATCACGACTGTCCCGCCGGGCGAGTCGGCGGATGCAAATCTCCGAGTTCAGTCGGTGATCCTCGACTCGGTGCATCACCGGGGGACGCTGAAGAACGTGTCGCTGTACGTCTTCCGTACCCGCCTGCTTACACTCCCGCGCCTGACGTTTCACCTGGGCGAAAAAGGGGGTGCCGCCAGGCATCAGGCCATGCTCCCGGTGATCGGCGTTTCATCCCGCTACGGGACGTATTTGACATTCGGGAGCAGCCTGGGCCTCGCAGCGTCCCCGATCCGGTACCGCCTCCTGCTGCCGACGCGGCAGTCGGTCGAAGGCAGCTTGAGCAGCGAGCAGCGGCTGTATTCGCCGCGCCGCAGCTCACGCCGTGCCGCTGACCCTGTCCCTGCCCCGGAGACTCTGCTGGACCGAATCCGGGCCTCCGCGACCGCTCCGACCGGCCCGCTGCCGGAAGGAGACCCCCTGCTCTTCCATGATTTTCTGCCCGAGGCCAACCCGGTCCGGCTCTTCGACGAAGCCTCGCAGGGCGGTGTCACTCTGGCGGAAGTCGTTTCGGTGCATTTGGCGGCACAGGGTCGTAAGCGTGATGATTTGTACGTTACGCGCTTGCCGGAGCTGACTTTGACCGGACAGTTTCCTCTCACCCCGGTCCCGGACACACCCGCCGGCGGCGACCCGAAAGAGTTCCGAAATACGCTCCGCCATCTGGTCGTCTATGCCGATGCACAGCAAACGTACGGCAGCTACCGGGAGCAGCTTTCCAGTACGCCGTACGCCATTCGGGAGCGGCGGGTTCGAACGCAATTCGGCCTGAGCACGCGGCCTCTCCTGGTCGCGAGCAACACGGTGATTTTGCCGCGCATTTCCGTCTCCACGAGCAGCTACAGCGGCAGCAAAACGGCCTACCGATACGATCAGGCTTCCGTCGCGCTCAATCACTACTTTTCTGATTTGAACGCGGTGGGTGTTCAGTACCTCGCCAGCACGACCAGCGGCGACTCGCCGTTCAATTTCGACGTGCTGGACACAACGCGTGAGCTGGACGTTCGGCTGCAGCTCGGCAACCGCCGCCTGGTCGCCGCCGGGCGTGTCCGCTACGATCTTTCCCGAAGCGGCGTGATTGACTACCAGGTGGCACTCTCCCCGGCCCTGCGCGGCTTCAGCCCGGTCTTTTCCTACAATTTCCGAACGCGCAGCCTCGGCCTGGGCATCGAAGTCAAAGGCATTACGTTCTAGGTCTGCAGTGATTTTTTGCTTGACAAACGCCGGGTGAAACGCCTATACTAAAGACTAACCAATTTTGCCCCAATACGGCAAGATTGCATTTGTGCGGAGGATTTTCAATTTGATTCATCAAGTTACTCTGATTCGCGGCGACGGGACCGGACCGGAGCTGGTGGAGGCGACCCGGCGCGTTCTCGAAGGCACGGGAGTTCAGTTCGAATGGGATGTGGTCGAGGCGGGCGTGGACATCATGGAGACGGCGGGGACACCGCTGCCGGATAACGTCCTAGCCTCGATCCGCAAAAACAAAGTCGCCCTGAAAGGCCCGATTACGACCCCCATCGGCACCGGATTCCGAAGCGTCAATGTGGCACTGCGCAAAGAGCTGGATCTGTATGCTTGTATCCGTCCCTGCAAGTCCTACGTCGGTGTCCGCTCTCGCTACGAGAATGTTGACCTGGTGATCGTCCGCGAAAACACGGAAGACCTATACGCCGGGGTCGAGTACCCGGTGGACAGCGCGGAAGCGGCCCAGATTATCGGCATGGCAAACGGCAAGATCCGTCAAGACTCGGCTATTTCGATCAAGCCCATCTCGCGGACGGGTTCGCGCCAGATCGTCCGCTCGGCGTTTGAATATGCGGTTGAAAACGGGCGCAAAAAAGTGACTGCCGTGGCAAAAGCCAATATCATGAAGTACACGGATGGCCTGTTCTACGAGATGGCCCGCGAAGTCGCCAAAGAGTACGAAGGCCGAGTCGAGTACGATGAGTGGCTGGTCGATGCTATGTGTATGCAGCTGGTCCAGAAGCCCGAAAATTACGATGTTCTGGTCATGGAAAACCTGTACGGCGATATTTTGTCCGACCTCTGCGCCGGGCTGGTCGGCGGTCTGGGGGTCGCTCCCGGTGCGAATATCGGCGCAGACACGGCTCTCTTCGAAGCCACCCACGGATCCGCTCCGAAGTATAAGAACTTAAACAAAGTCAATCCGACGGCCCTGATTCTCTCGGGCTATCTGATGCTCAAATATCTCAAAGAAGACGAAGCCGCCGCCCGCCTCGAAAGAGCCGTCTCGGACGTGATTGCCGAGGGCAAGTACGTGACCTACGATATGAAGCCGGACCGCAATGACCCGACGGCAGTCGGCACGGCGGAGATGGCGGATGCGATTATCGCGCGGATGCAAGCGGGTTAAGGAAGCAAGTAAGAGAGGCTGGTGATATGGCAGTCGCTGAACGAGAATTAACAATACCCAGAGTTGCACAGGCATCACCCGAAGTAGCACAGGCGAGTGAGGAGCTTCCTCTTCCCTATCGTTGGACCAGCGAACAGTTTGACGTGATGGGAGAGGCCGGTCTGTTTGAGGGCCAGCCAGTCGTGCTGATTGAGGGAGAAATACTCGCTATGCCACCCATGAGCCCGCCGCACCAGAGTGTGATCAGCCTTGCCGCGGAAGCACTGCGATCGGCGTTTGGTCCGGGCTTTTTTATTCGAGAGCAGGCTCCTTTTAACGCTGGCAATTCGACCGATCCGGAGCCGGATCTCGCCGCAATTCGAGGCAGTATTCGGGATTTTGCCGTCCAGCACCCATCGGCCTCGGATTTGGTTGTCGAGGTCTCAAAAACGACGCTTGCCTACGACAGGCACGAAAAAGCCAGCCTGTATGCGAAAGCGGGTGTCCCCGAGTATTGGATCGTTAATCTCGACCGGCAGCCCGCGCAGCTGGAGGTGTATCGCTTGCCTCAGGCAGACGCCGCGCAGCCTTTCGGCTTCGGCTACGGGGATGTCACCGCTTATCAGGCCGGGGAAATCGTGCAGCCGCTGGCTGCGACCGGTTCGGTGGCAGTCTCTGCTTTACTGCCGTAAACCCATTTTAGGCATCATTACACTTGAGGAGAATTACACGGAAAATGGCTTCTGGAAAGAAAAAAGTCAGCGTCATCGGCGCGGGGAATGTCGGAGCGACCGTGGCCTTCCATGTCGCGCAGCAGGGGTACGCCGATGTGGTGGTACTGGACTTGCCGGACGATTTGACGCTGGAGCGGCCGCGTAAGACCGGCTCGATGGCGCAGGGCAAAGCACTTGATCTCAACCAAGTGTCTCCAATTGTCGGCTACGATGGCCGGGTCACCGGGACTTCAGACTATGCGCATACGGCGAACAGCGATGTGGTCGTGATCACGTCAGGCCGCCCCCGAACCCCGGGGATGTCCCGCGAGGATCTGCTGGCGGTCAATGCCGATATTGTCGAGAGCGTGGCGAAGCAGGCCGCCGCGCACAGCCCGGAGGCGGTCTATATCGTCGTCTCGAACCCGCTCGACGCGATGTGCCATGTCGCGCTCAAAGCGACCGGTCTGCCCTCCGCGCGTGTCATCGGACAGGCAGGGGTTTTAGACAGCACCCGCTACCGCAACTATATCGCGGCGGCGGTTGGTGTCTCGGTAGAAGACGTTCAGGCGTATGTTCTGGGCGGACACGGCGACCAGATGGTTCCGGTGCGTTCGCTGACTACGGTCGGCGGTATCCCGGTGCAAAAGTGGGTGGAGCTGGGCAAGCTGACCGGTGAGCAGCTTCAAAAGATCGAAGACGACACGCGGCAGGGCGGGGGAATCCTCACCGGCCTGATCGGAACCAGTGCCTGGTACGCACCGGGCGTGGCGACGGCGGAGATGGTGGAAGCTGTCCTGCTGGACCGCAAACGAATCCTGGCCTGCACCGTGCTTCTGGACGGTCAGTACGGGGTCAACGGCCTGTATTTCGGCGTTCCCACCCTGCTCGGTGCAGGCGGCGCGGAAGCCGTCTACGATCTCATGAAGCTTGCCCCGCTGACGGAAGCCGAGCTGGCGGGAATCAAAGAGTCCGCACTGAAAGTGCAGGGGACGGTCGATAGTTTGAAAGCCCTTGGCAAGCTGTAAACTTAGAAACGCAATTATGCCGGTAACACTTAAAGACATTGCTGAAAAAACGGGCGTCTCCGCCAGCGTCGTCTCCACAGTCCTGAGTGGACGCGACAACGGGACGTTTGTCAGCGAAGGCACAAGGCGCAAGGTTTTGCTTGTCGCCGAGCAGCTGCACTATACGCCGGTGCGGGCGGGGCGTCCGCGCGGGAGTCGACGACTGCGGCGGCAGCATACGGAGCAGTTTATCGGGCTTTGGGATGCCGATTATAACCCCGGCAGTGCATTTCTGGTGCAAAACCTGCAGGTGGCACTGCGCGACCATGCGCGGGAGCAGGGTGAGGAGGCTGTCGATGACTTCGGCCTGCGCCTTCTGACCGGCGATGACCTGCCGCGAATGGATGCCCTGGGCATCATGGGAATTATCCTGCTCTCCTCACTGCCCCTGCCGCGCGAGGCGGCGACTGCGGGAACGCCCTGCGTCATGGTCGGTGAGATCGACAATCCGCCGCGTGAGCTGGTTCAGGTACACGCCGATAATGCTGCCGCCGGAGGCTTGCTCGGAGAGTATCTGTGGAGCCTAGGGCATCGCCGGATCGCGCTGCTTGCCCCAAATGTCACCCCGCGTGTGACTGGCCGCCGCCTCTCCGGCCTGCGGGATGTCTGGACCGCAAAAGGCAGCCAGGCCGACCGAGTATCGCATCAGGCCTACGACACAATGAAGACTTTGGGCGAACGGGACCAGGTGCGGCGGGTCGTCCTGCAGCAATTTGGCCCGGATGGCCCGGCGGAAGATCGCCCGACTGCGCTGGTCTGCAGCGATGAAAATGTGGCGGCTGTCGCCGCCCAGACCTTGGCGGAAGTCGGGCTGCGCGTCCCGCAGGATGTTTCCCTGACCGCCTTCGGCGATACTCCGCGCCTGGCGGAAGCCCTGACTCCTCCGCTAACCGTCATTCGGCTCCCCGCTGCCGCGCTGGCTAAAGCCGCGATCACGGCTTTGTATGCACTGCACGATGCTGAGACGCCCGAGGCCGTGCCCGAGCGCGACATCAGTCTGCCGGTACAGCTCATCACACGCGCCTCGTGCAGCTCCCCGTCTGCCGCGTGAATTCACCGCCAGTGAGGCCACTTTTGACTACACGCCATCCTAACCTGCTTAACCGTGAGACGACCCTGCTGGTCATTGTAGATATGCAGGAGCCGTTTTTAAACGTCATCCACGGGCGTGAGCGGCTGACCGAGAATATCAGGCTGCTCGCACAGACGGCGGCGACCTTAAGCATTCCCATCCTCACCACTGTCCAATATGCTGAGCGCATGGGCGGGATCGTGCCGGAGATCACTGAAGTCCTTCCCCCTCATACAGAGAACCCTGTGGATAAGCTCGATTTTTCCTGCGCCGGCAGCGCGGAGTTCATGGCAGCTTTGATGGCGACGGGTCGGCGGCAGATTTTGCTGTGCGGGGTCGAGACCCATATCTGCGTTTCGCAGACCACGCTCGATCTGGTGCATCTCGGGTATCAGGTGCATGTCGCCGCCGATGCCGTGTCTTCGCGGACGCTGGAAAAGCACAAGCTGGGGATGGAGCGGATGCGCGACAATGCCATTCTGCCCTGTGCGGCTGAAGCTGCTGTCTACGAGCTTCTCGGCACTGCGGGCAGCCCCGAATTCAAATCCATCCTCAAACTCGTTAAGTAACGCTATCCAGTTTCTCCGGTGCGAGGCCGATAATCATCTCAGAACGTCGCATAAATTAAGCGGAACGAGGGATTGTTGTGCCGACACTGATTGAAACCAAACTGAAGCAGGAGCGGCTGCTGCGAATTATCGAAGATGAGCTGCAGGACCTTCCGCCGCTGCCCGCCGTGATCGTGCGTGTCATGCAGACTGTCAACGATCCGGCGACCTCCGCCAGCGACCTGAACCGGCTGATCTCCGCCGATCAGGCCCTTGCGTCAAAAGTGCTGCGCCTGGTCAACTCTTCCTATTACGGCTTTCCGCGCAAAATATCCACAGTGACCAATGCCGTCGTCATTCTGGGCTTCAATACCGTTCGCAACCTGACGACTTCCCTGGGCGTCTTCAACGCATTTGACTCACAGGGCCAGAAGACGGCACTGAACCGCGAGCAGTTTTGGGCACATTCCCTGGGCACGGCGGTGGCGGCCAGTGCGCTTGCCCGTCGTAAGGGGATCGGCTCGAAGGCGATTGAAGAAGTGTTCATCGGCGGCCTGATGCACGACATCGGCAAGCTGTTTTTGGACCAATATTTCCCCGATCAATATGCGATTGCGATGAAGCTGGCGGCGGCGGCCAAGATCTCCATCTGGGAATCGGAAAAAACTGCGCTTGGCGTCGGCCATGCGCTGGTCGGCAAGCGGATCGCAGAGAAGTGGAACCTGCCGACGTCGCTGACCTCCATGATCACGCTGCATCATCAGCCGGCATTCGCCAAAGAATACTTCGAGATGACCGCGACGATCCAGGCCGCCGACCACGTCGCCCGCAAGCTGGGCCTCGGCAGCTCCGGCGACACCCTCGTCCCGGCCCTTTCGCCGGAAGTCGAAAAATGGCTGGCGTTCTCGCCCGCCGTCTGGGAAGCGGTAGAGACGGACACCTGCCGCAAGTTCGAGGAGTCAAAAGGCTTTTTGCAGGTCCTGTGAAGCTGCCGAACTAGAATTTTCCCCAGCCGCGTTTCGCCTGTGCTCCGGCGGCGAAGAAGGCCTCGATTGCTGACGCGTCCCCTGCAGCGACCGCCGCTTCCAAAACAGCCAGCTCAGCCCGGAAGCCGCTGAAGGCGGCAAGGAGGGCGTCTCGGTTGGAGAGGCAGACGTCCCGCCAGAGTTCGGGAGACGACGCCGCCACGCGAGTCGCATCCGCGAAGCTGCCGGCACTCAGCTGATCGGTTTCGGCATAGATCCCCTGCACTGCCGCCGCCTGCCGCATCAGGGCCGATGCCAGCACGTGCGGCAGGTGACTGGTGACCGCCAGCATCGCGTCGTGCGCTCCCGGCGAAAGCGTCAGGGTGGTCGCCCCTACCTCCCGTGCCAGCATCTCCACAATGTGCAGTGCGTCCGGGTCCGTCGCCGCCGAAGGTGTGATCGCCCAGGTCGCTTCCTCGAACAGATACGGCGTTGCCGCCTCGACTCCCGTCTGTTCCGACCCCGCCATCGGATGCCCCCCGACAAATCGGGCATTCCCATGAGCCGCCGCCATGATCGCCCCCTTCGTGCTGCCGACGTCCGTCACCACCGCTCCCGATTTCACCTGGGTCAGCGTTTCCGGCAGCGTCCCGATGATATGCCCGACCGTGGTGCAGAGCACGATGACATCCGCCTCCGCCAGACCTTCGGACAGATCGGTCAGACCTAGGTCGATCGCGCCCAGAGCCAAGGCTGCGTTCAAACGCTCCTGACTGCGCCCGACCCCAATCACCCGGTCCGCCAGCCGCCGGGCCTTTAAAGCCATGCCCAAAGACCCGCCGATCAGCCCGACACCAACGATGGCGACTGTCCCGAATTGTACTGGAAAGTGACTGTTGCTTATCATGGCTGCTCCGTGCCTGGTTCGTCTTCAAATTTGGCTTCGAACTCGATCAGCGCGTATATATCCGCGAGTGCCAGCACAGCTTCGACGGACTGGAAAGTGATTGCTTTTTCCAGGCCAGCGATCTCCCGGAACTCCCAGTAGCCTTCGCGCCGCGTGTAAAGCCTGACTGCCGGGGTGCCCGGCTCCACCAGCAGATATTCCTGAAGCGAATCAATCGTCTGATAGTGCCGAAACTTGTCACCCTGATCATAGTCCCACGTCGGGGGCGACAGCACCTCGACAATCAGCAGGGGATTGATGATCACATGGTCTTTACCCAAATAATACTGCCGGTCGCCGCAGACCACGGAGACATCCGGGAATGTGTTCACGCCGTCACCCGTGTGCAGCTTCATATCCGAGCCATAGACCCGACAGCCTTTTGGAAGAAGAATGCTTCGGAGTGACCCTGCGACATTCATTGAAATTGTATTGTGATCGTCACTTCCGCCCGCCATCAGACGAATATGGCCGTTGACATACTCCCAGCGATCTTCGGAGCGGCGCTCGATTTCAAAGTATTCAGACTCGGTATAGCGATGTTTCTCTGGAAGCTGTTCGTACTGTTTCGCAAGTGCCATGCTTATCTCCACTCTTTCTCAGCGGCCAAATTCTTAGCGGCCAAATTCTTAGCGGCCAAATTCTTAGCGGCCAAATTCTTAGCGGCCAAACTTTCGGTCCAGGTCTCCGTTCGGCAGCTCAATGATGATCGGACGGCCATGCGGGCAGGTGTACGGGTTCGCGGACTTCAGCAGGGAGGAGACCAGGGCGTTCATCTCGTCGAAAGAGAGCGGATCCCCGGCCTTGACCGCCATTTTGCAGGAGGCGGTAATTAAGACCTCTTCGGCAGGCAGAAGCAGGCGGCGCGAGACGGTCTTCTCGACCAGCTCCTCCACGATCTCCCGCAGGACCTCCTCCGGGCCGCCCTGAGCCTTCAGATGCTTCTGGGCGACAGAAGCGGGCACGGAACGAACCACGAACGAGTCCCCGCCAAACGGCTCCAGCTCGAAGCCCGCCCGCCGCAGGTCCTCCAAGCGGTTTTCGACCACCAATGCCTCGCGCTTGCTGACTTCCAGCGTAAACGGCAGCATCAGCCGCTGGGTCGGTACGCCTGCCCCGCCGCCTTCCGCCCCGGCTAGAAGCTGCTCGTACAGCACGCGTTCATGGGCGATATGCTGATCAATCAGGACAAGGGCATCGTCGGTCTGGGCGAGAATATACATATTGCGTGTTTGGGCCAGCACGCGCAGCGAATCCAAATTGTGCTGCCGGTAGTCGCCGCCGATAGCCGATGACGAAGAGGAAAAAGGCGAAGAGGGAAGGGGCGAAGAGGAAAAAGGCGAAGAAGAAAAAGGCGAAGAGGGCGCAGCAAGCGGCACCCCTACGGGTGATGGAGACGCACCCTCAAACGGATCGTCATCGAAGGGCTGCCGAGCACGCTCGATGACCGCCTCGTGAAACGCCGCCGTATTGCGCGGCTCCTGTCGCGTATTGCCTGCCGGACGTGGCGCGACCGAGAGCAGGACAGGGTGCTCTTCCTCCGGTGCCTGCCGGGTGCTGACGGCAGGAGCCGCCAGCTTCTGCGTGAGCGTCGGAACCAGGCCACCCGCCAACAACGCCTCCTGCACGGCTTTGTACACCGCGGCGTAGATGTCCCCTTCGCGCGTAAAGCGAACTTCGGTCTTTGTCGGCGAAACGTTCACATCCACCTGCGCCGGGTCGATCTGCACCATGACCACCGCCGCCGGGTAGCGCGTCCCGTGCAGGGTTTGTACACTCTTGTAGGCCTCATCCAGAGCGCGGGTCACGGCCTTGTTCCGCACATGGCGCGTGTTCACAAATGTATGCTGGGCCGAGCGGCTGGATTTCAGGGCCGCCGGGGTGCCGATAAAGCCGGTCACGCGCAGGCCCGCGCCGTCGTAATTCAGTGGGACCAGGTGCCGGGCCGTCTCGCGCCCGAAGACATGGACGCAGGCATCCATGGCCGAGCCGCTGCCTGGTGCCGCAAAGACTTCCCCGCCGCCGTGGAGCAGCCGGAATGCGACCTCAGGCCGGGCCAGCGCGAACCGCTGCATCAGTTCCACGATATGGGTCAGCTCCGTGGAAGAAGTTTTCAGAAACTTCAGCCGGGCGGGGACATTGTAAAACAAGTTCTCGACCGTGATACTCGTTCCCGACCGCGCCCCGATCTCCGAGACTTCTTCCAGCGACCCTCCCATGCAGCGGATCTGCACCCCGGCCGCTTCGTCGTCCCCGGCGGCTTTGGTGATAACACTCATCTGCGAGACCGACGCAATCGACGGTAGCGCCTCCCCGCGAAAGCCCATGGTCGTGATCTGGAATAGGTCGTCAGCCGTGCGGATCTTCGAAGTCGCATGCCGCTGCAAGGACAGCACCGCATCCTCGCGCGACATGCCGCTGCCGTCGTCGGTCACCCGGATCAGATACTTGCCGCCCTCTTCCAATTCGACCAGGATCCGCCGCGCCCCGGCATCCAGCCCATTCTCCACCAGCTCCTTGACGGCGGCGGCAGGCCGCTCCACCACTTCGCCCGCCGCGATTTGGTTCGCCGTATTCTCATCTAAAATCTCGACCTTCGCCATACTCATCACACCTGTTCCTGTCACTTGACACAACTAACTCATCGAAAAAACAAAATCGGGCATAAGCCCAGCGGCACAATCGCATCAAATTCGTGGTCGGCGGTTACAAGAGTTCCACCGGTCCATATCGGACCGCTCCTTTAAGCCCAATGCCGACAAAACTGCCAATGCCTTTTCCGCTACCGTATGGTCTTGCCCCCGGAGGCCGTCGTAGTAAACTTCGCACAAGTTGATGCTATGAGCGATGCATTGCACATTGGGATCCGCCAGTAAACCATCCGTGATGTCCGCTCCCGGCTCTCCGCGCAAAGTGGCCAGCAGCGCGTTCGCATCCATCACATAAATATTCACTTGTGCCAATGCCTTTCTTCGAGTGCTTTTTCCTCTGCCTTGCGTGCGTTGAACGTCTCACTCGATGAAAGTTTGTTCCGAAAGTAGCCGCTGCGAACAAGTGCCAGTGCCTCTTGTCGCTGCCTCTCCGTTTCCTCGGGTGACAATTCTGGGATAAGTGCTTGTGCCGCGTTGACCTGCGCCTGAAGTTCTTCCCCGCGCGGCCCGACATGACCGATTGGGATTCCGAATCTGATCCGCAATGCCTGTTCCGCCAGCGCATCCGGCGTCGTCCCCTGGCGTGCCGCCGCCTCCGTCAATGCCTTTTCGATTTCCGGGCTGAGTGTCAGTGTCATTTGCTTTCCTCTGCTTTCCACTTCACGGCACGATTTCGAAAGATTGTTTTCCGAGCAGCCGGTACACCACGAAATCACTGTCCACGGTGAAGATGCGCCGCACTCCCAAAACCTCAGCCGCCGCGACCAGTGAGGCATCCGCCAGATCCATGGGTGTGTCTTTGTACTTTGCCATCAACTCGCGCATTCGCATTCTTTCGGCGATGCTGCTTTCGTGAATAACAAGGCTTCCATTATCCACCAGCTTCCAAAGATCATCCTGCCCGGAATGGCCCAGAGACGCGCCAAGCAGATACATGGCCTCTGTGAAGCAAGGCCACGGCGTTACCATAGGTGCTTCTAAACGGGGCAGTTGCGCTGCACAGGCGGCATAATGTTTGTCATCGGCATCAATGATGCCGACTAAGGGGCCGGTGTCGGTGAGTGTCAAAGCTGGCCCGCCTTGCGCTTCTCAATCATCAGCCGCGTGAATGCCTGTCCGGTGTTTTGCGAAAGGTCACTGCGTCCGCTGTGTTGCGTGCCGATGTGTCCGGCTAAAGCCTCGGCCAGCGTCTGTTTGAGTTGTGTCGGACCTTCTTTCATCGACGGTTCCTCCTCGGGCAGTGAGGAATTGAGGTGGCTATTACTGTCGACAAGGCCAGTGCGCCCTGCGAAAAGCTCCGCCAGCGTGGGTTCGTTTGAGGTTATAGCTGTTACGAACTCTTCCCTCTCCGGCTCGTCCACTCCCCGAAGAACAAAATCTTGAGCAAGCTGCTCCACTGGGCGACCTGCCCGAGCCGCTTTCTGACGCAGCCGTGCTTCTTTTTCAGGGTCCAGGTTGATTGTAATTGTCATTCTATCTCCTCAGCTTTCGGTAATCTGTTCTCAGCGGCCACAGGAAATTTCCCTCATAGCCCCATTGGGCTGTGCCGCTTTTCCCGATTGTCAGTGTGGGGCGATAACCGCTACTCGCTTCAACGTATATATCCCGTGCGACTCCCTTTTTGGTTTTTGCCGCGTCGATATAAGATGCTTGCAAAGCCCCTTCCCCACGCGGGAAAATACGCATTGCCTTCGATTGACCCGGCTCAAGCCTGCCGACTGCAAAGGGTCCGCCGCTATCCAGGCGAATTTCCACGTTATCAACAGTTTGTGAGCTTTTGCTGGCGACTGTCCGGTTCCATTGCCAGCTGGCGTAAACCAAGCCGAGCACAACCAGCAAGAGCAGGCTCATCACAGAGATGAAGATATGCCTGACGACCTTTCGTTTTCGGTTACTCGGTGCCGATTTTTTCGGCAGTTAAACACTCTTCTATTCCCTGCCCGCGTAGGTGGGGATTTGCACTTCCACAGCACGGGGGTTTAGCCCCGTGTCAACTGCGTCAGTTAAGCCCTCATACGTCACCTGCACCGGCCTCAGTCTCAGCAGACTCGAAAGTGCGATGCTTTTCTGCGCTGGGACCTGCTCGTCAAGAACGGATGCCGCCAATAGATAAAATGTCCATTGCGCCATGTCAAGCGGATTTATCGTGGCTTTATCCTGGTGATGCAGAAGGCAAAATATATAAAGGTCCGCCTGTCTCTTTCGCTCAACGCTATAAATATTCGTCCCATCGCTCAATGCGCGGGTCGGCTGGATCCTGAATTTGATTTGAGACAGCGTCTGCTGATTCCAAGATTGCAAATAAGCCGCTGATTTGACCTCAATCTTTAGACCGCTAGTTGACAGCAGATCGAAGGCGTCCCACTCCACCCTTGCGGCACTCTGTAGATTTAATGCACACGCGATAATATACTCGGCCAAAATGCCTCGCGTCGTGTTGACGACCAAATCTGAAGCGGACCACTGCCAGAAATCAAGCAAAGTCCTCTGGAGCGGCAAGCCGCCGCACCGAAACGGCTCTTTACCCATCTTAGGACCAGTTTGCATTGACGGGAAACTTTGAGTAGTAGTCAACTCAATAAATCACTTTATTCAGCGGATACTCCACCAGCCCCTGTGCCCCCGCGCGGCGCAGCTCGGGCAGGATATGCCGGACGGTCTTCTCCGGGATGATGGTCTCCAGGGCCACCCAGCCCTCTTCGCCGAGGGGGGAGACGGTTGGCTTCCGCAGGGCGGAAAGCAGGCGAATGACGGCATCCAGATTCTCTTTGGCAACGTTCATCTTCAGGCCCACCAGACTGTCGGCATCGAGGGCGCCTTGCAGGAGTAGCTGCAGGTTTTCGATCTTCGTGCGCTTCCACTCGTCCTCCCACGACGTATGGTTTGCGATCAGGCGCGTAGTGCTTTCCAGCAGCGTGTCGATAATCTTTAGGCCGTGCGCCGCCAGGGTACTCCCGGTTTCGGTGCCTTCTACGATGGCATCCACCAGATCGGGGACTTTGACCTCGGTGGCTCCCCAGCTAAACTCGACATGGGCGGTGACCCCGTGTTTTTCCAGGTAGCGTTTGGTCACCCCGACCAGTTCCGTCGCGATCCGCTTGCCTTCCAGGTCTTTCGGGCCGGCGATGGGGGAGTTCTGCGGCACGGCCAGCACCCAGCGGTAGGGACGGGAAGTAGCCTTCGAGTAGATCAGCTCGGCGACTTCATAGACATCGGCCTCACATTCGATCACGTTATCGTGCCCGGTCAGGCCGACATCCAGAACGCCCATCGCGACGTACCGGGGGATCTCCTGGGCACGCAGCAGGACTGGCTCCAATTCGTCGTCATCGACGATGGGCTGGTAGGAGCGGCTACTGACGCGAAAGTCCCAGCCGGCTTTCTTGAATAGGGCAAAGGTGGCGTCTTGCAGGCTGCCTTTAGGCATTCCGATACGCAGTTTACGGGTCACGGTGTGTTTCCTTCGGGGCAATTAGTATCGAATAGAGTGACGAACGGAGTTTCGCTTTTCTGCTAGTAGTATATCGAAAATTGAGGTGGGAAGTCAATCGCAGGAACCTAACCCCGCCGCTTCGCGTCGACCCTTCCCTAAGAAGGAAGGGTGCGGAGTCAGGAGAAGAGTGAGGAGGGGCCGTCTGCTCCTGTCCTCTCTTAATCTTAACCCTTCCCTCTGAGGGAAGGGTCGACGCGAAGCGGCGGGGTTAGGCTCCTAAAACTTTGCGACAAATATAAGACAATTCGTCGCACCATCTCGCAGCAAATTCGACCGAAAAGTATCCAGAGTGTCAACCGATTGGCTAAATCTGAGCTAAACCCAACAAGTTGCCGCGTATCGCCGCGAAACTTATCCAATTGACAAATCGACTCTTCTATGCAATACTCTATTTATATTCGCGCAGGCAAATAGTCTGCAATCCTACAGCGAGAGCCAAGCGGCTCCCGCTTTTTTGTCGTCAGTACCCCCGCACGATGTCCACCACGCTCTCCAAAGTTTCTCCCCGCGCAAATCTCTCCAAGTTCTTCAGGAATAGCGTTTTCTGGCGTTCATGCAGGCCCGTCGTCCAGCCAAACGAATTGTGCGGAGCGACGTACACATTGGGCATCTCCCAGAGAGGGCTATCGTCCGGCAGAGGCTCTTTCGCAAAAACATCCAGGCACGCCCCGCCCAGTTTGCCGCTCTGCAATGCGGTTATCAGAGCTAACTCGTCGATGAGGCCGCCCCGGGCGATATTGATCAGCCAGGCCGACGGCTTCAGGGCCGCAAGCTCCCTTGCGCCGAGAAGGGTGCGGGTTTCGCCGGTCAGCGCGGCTGCCAGCACTACGAAATCGCTCTCGGCCAGCAGACGGCGCAAGCCGACTTCCCCGGTCAGGACTTCGTCTACGCTCTCCACGGCAATCGAAGACCGGCGCAGGCCCAGTGTCCGCATGCCGAAGGCTTTGCAGCGAACTGCGATGCCCCGGCCAATCGGGCCGAGGCCGATGATGCCGATGGTCTGGCCGAACAGCTCCTTCTGCTGGACCGACGACCATGTGCGCTCTCGCTGGTTTGCCATCAGCTCCGGCAGGCGGCGGGTGATGAGCAGCATCCAGGCCAGCACGAACTCCGAGATGGCGATCTCGAAGGCCGGGCCGGAGTCGGTGACTGTCAAGCCCGTCTTTGCCTTGATTTCCGGGGTCAGCACATGGTCCACTCCGGCACTGGCCGTGTGCAGCCAGCGGATTTGGGGGCAGTCGGTGATCAGCCGGGCATAATCCTTGCCCGTGATCCAGCGCAGGATGCCGACCGCCTGATCCTGTCCGACAATCGGCGCGTCCTCGTTTTCTTTGTAGGCGAGCAGCTGAACCTCGGGCGCATACTCCAGCGCGGGGGCGATCAGCTCCGCATAGATGCTGTCGGGAACTAAGATCTTCATATATTTAGCCTCGCAACTTTGATTCTCTTGACACCGTACTCTAAATCTGCGCTCCGCTTGAGCAGCAGATCCGTGACCTGGGCGGCGGTTTTGCCAGAAACCGGCTTCGGCTGATAATTGTTTCGCAAAGCACCCGTCTCATTTTTCGATCGGCTGGAAGTGGTCCAGCAGGGAATGATCTCGGCCCTGCTTACACTCTGACTTCCGGCCAAAATGCGAAATCGCAGCCGCAGCACGAGTGTCTGCGGGGCACGGGCCAGGGAATTGCCCCCGAAGGCAAAGTTGCCCAGGCTATACGCGATAGTCCTGCCCCGGTACAATTCAACCCCCTGAAGGATATGCGGGTGGTGCCCGACCACGGCATCGGCACCGGCATCGATAAACCTGTGGCCCATCGCCTGCTGC
>JANXNV010000259.1 GCA_025353925.1 Armatimonadota bacterium | reverse complement strand
GCGCAAAAAAGACTTTTTGATCCGGTACCGCGTTGACGGCCTGCTGCAGACGATCAAGACCGTGCCGCGCTCACTGCTGGCCGCGACCGTTTCACGTATCAAGATTCTGGCTGAAATGGATATCGCAGAGCGCCGCCTGCCACTCGATGGACGCATCAGTATGCGTGTCGAAGGAAAAATGGTCGACCTGCGCGTCTCTACCCTGCCGACGCAGTATGGGGAACGGGTCGTCATGCGTATTCTCGACCGCAGCTCGGCCACCCGCGGACTGGATGAGATCGGGTTTTCGCCGACGAACCTGGCCTCGTTCCGGTCTCTCATCACCAAGCCGCACGGCATTATTCTGGTCACCGGGCCGACAGGGTCCGGCAAGACCACCACCCTGTATGCCGCTTTGAACGCGCTCAAATCTCCCGACGTCAATATTATGACCTGCGAAGATCCGGTCGAATACGAGCTGGAGGGCATCAGTCAGTCCAATGTCAACGAGCGGGCGGGCCTAACTTTTGCGCGTCAGCTTCGGGCGATTTTGCGCCAGGACCCGGACATCGTGCTGGTTGGTGAGATTCGCGATCAGGAGACCGCCGAAATCGCCTTCCGGGCCGCACTGACAGGTCACTTGGTGCTGTCTACTCTGCACTGCAACGAAGCCGCTGGGGCCGTCAGCCGCTTGATCGATATGGGCGTGGCTCCATTCCTAATCGCCTCGACCGTGATCGGCGTAGTCGCTCAGCGGCTGGTGCGGCGGCTGTGCGTCCACTGCAAAGAGGAATATTTCCCGGACGACGATACGCTGGCGATGTACCGGGCAATGGGCGGCGGCAACGTCCCGGGAATGGTCCTCTTCAAAGGCCCCGGCTGCCCCAAATGCGACGGCCAGGGCACGCAGGGCCGGATGGCGGTGCATGAAGTGCTGGTTGCGAACACACATATCCATCGCCTGACCATGGAATCCGCCGAGACCAATGTTATCCGCGAAGCCGCCATCATGAACGGCATGATTCCGATGATCGGCGACGGCCTGGATAAAGTCCGCCAGGGCCTGACTTTGCTCGACGATGTTCAGCGTAAGATTGGGGTCAGTGTCGGAGAGTAACGACGATCTCTTGCGGAACACGACAAACACAATCATGCCCTGCCCTCCCCACCCGGAGAGCGGGGCATTTCTTTTTGCCGCCATTCAGGGAATTGTCGGCAATACTATGGGGGTTTGGCATGATTTATGCATTCAGTATTTTCCGCCATATCTGCAGTAAGACAAAACTTACCACACCGACACCCGCTGCCGTGCCTCTCCCTGGTGTGCTCGCCTCAAAGGACCATACAATGCCATACACACGAAGCGCCTGTCTTTTATTGACAGTCCTCGCCGCCGCCTGCCTCAGTGCAGCAAAGCCCGCAGCTGCCGGGGCCTACACCTATAGCACTATCTCCGGGCCGGGGGACCATGCCACTGTCGCCACAAGCATCAATGCTGCGGGACAGGTCGTCGGATATTACGGCGACACGAACGGCCAGCACGCGTTCATAGCCACGCCCGACGCCGTCCCGGAAGCCTCCTCAGCGGCGGCATTCGGATTTACACTACTTGGGCTGGCTGGATTAATCGTGTGCGCCGTCAAGCGGCGACGGCTCTGCACTCAGTGCCGCGAGCGTTCCCTGTTTAAGAGTGCGGCATAGAGATTTTGCAGATTCGCCGCCTGCCGTTTGAGGGGGAATTTCTCATGGGCCAAGCGTAGACCCGCCTCCGACATTGTCCAAGCAGCTTCTCTGCTATCTATGGCCAATAGGTGGGTAACGGCTTCCACCAAACCGCTCTCGTCCTGCGGACTGACAAGCAGTCCCGTCACTGCGTGCTCGATGACTTCGGCACAGCCGCCGATGTCGGTCGCAATTACAGGGCAGCTCGCAGCCAGTGCCTCGACCAGAGTCAAGCCGAAAGATTCGATTGCGGGCAGATGAGCGAGGACATCGAACGCCGCGAGAACTTCGGGGATGTTTTCCAGCGAGCCGGTGAAGCTGACCTGCGCTTCGACTCCGCCTCCGGCGGCTAGCTCCTGGAGATCGAGGCGATCTCCCTCCGCCCCCTCTGGCCCGACAAAAACGAAATGCGCCACCGGGAACCGCGTGAGGATCTGGGGGGCCACTCGGAGCAGGTCACTCTGCCCCTTCGCATTCAGCCGTCCGATCATCCCCACGACCAGGGCATCCTGCGGAATCCCCCAGCACTGCCGTAAACATTTCCGAGCACTGCGCCACCGGGACGGCGAAAAATGATAGGCATCCACATCAATGCCGTTCGGGATCACGGTCACACGTGCCGGATCGAGTTTATGCAGGTCGATCACTTTTCGCTGCGCGGCACAGGAAACGGCGACCACTGCATCGGCTCCGCGCTCGAAGAAGGCTCCCCCCAGCCGTCCGGGCCTTCCTAGACCTGTCAGCAGATGCGCATGCAGAACGAGGCGTGGACACGCCCCTGTTCCCCGCAAGCGCAGCTTAGCACAGGCAGCGGCCAGAACGGCAATCACGAAGTCGCGCCGGGAATGGACATGGACAATGTCGATGCGGCCCTGCACGATCATCCCCGCCAGTGACCAAGCCGCCCGCAGATCCCCGCTGTTGCGAACGCTTAACGACTGCGTCGCAACCTCTCTCTCCGCGCAAAGCTCGTGCAGAAACGTCCCTGGCCGGCACGCATAGCTCAATCGCGCCCCGTTCCGGATCAGCTCTTCCGCAAGACGCACCGAATGCCGCTCGATCCCGCCCTGCCCGGTGGAGGTCGCCACGAACAAAATACGGATCGGCATTTGGCTTTGATTCGGTTCGCTTCTCGCGCGGAAGCTGCGCAGCCGATCCGTATTTGCCTTACTTACTGCTGTCATGGTGTTGTTTATCCATCTAAGCCAGCGATTTACACCACTATTATATGGCTGAAAGATTAGACGGAGATTAGAGGAAGATTAGAATATTCGCGCTGGGGCAGGACGATGTTTCCACGCCGAGCGATTACTGCCAGTGGGGGATGAAGGGATCGCTTGCCGACAGACCTTCGGCGAGGACAATCTGTATCTGCTTGCCGATATTCGGCAGCAGCGGCGCGTCAGGCAGGTCAGAAAGTGGGAGCCAGTAGACGCCCTCTTGCGCATCAACCAGAGTCAGCGGCTGTTCAGGCTCACTTGTATTCCGTAACTGGCAGTAGAAATAGAGGCCAAGAGAGTGGGTGGGGCCGTACTTGTAATCATGGTGGGACGGGACGTGCTCTGTGACGAAAAGCAGTGGCCCGATTTCAACATCGGCACCGGCTTCTTCGCGCACCTCTCGACGTAGTGCCTCATGCAGCCCCTCGCCAATCTCTACTCCCCCACCCGGCAGATTATAGTGAAACCCATAGCCGTCCTCCAAATCATAGCCGATGAGCAATATCTGC
>JANXNV010000257.1 GCA_025353925.1 Armatimonadota bacterium | reverse complement strand
GCGCAAAAAAGACTTTTTGATCCGGTACCGCGTTGACGGCCTGCTGCAGACGATCAAGACCGTGCCGCGCTCACTGCTGGCCGCGACCGTTTCACGTATCAAGATTCTGGCTGAAATGGATATCGCAGAGCGCCGCCTGCCGCTCGATGGACGTATCAGCATGCGTGTCGAAGGAAAAATGGTCGACCTGCGCGTCTCTACTCTGCCGACGCAGTACGGGGAACGGGTCGTCATGCGTATTCTCGACCGCAGCTCGGCCACCCGCGGACTGGATGAGATCGGGTTTTCGCCGACGAACCTAGCCGCGTTCCAGTCCCTGATCACCAAGCCGCATGGTATTATTCTGGTCACCGGGCCAACGGGGTCCGGCAAGACTACCACCCTGTATGCCGCTTTAAACGCGCTTAAATCTCCCGACGTCAACATCATGACCTGCGAGGATCCGGTCGAATACGAGCTGGAGGGCATCAGCCAGTCCAATGTCAACGAGCGGGCGGGCCTAACTTTTGCGCGTCAGCTTCGGGCGATTTTGCGCCAGGACCCGGACATCGTGCTGGTTGGTGAGATTCGCGATCAGGAGACCGCCGAGATCGCCTTCCGGGCCGCACTGACAGGTCACTTGGTGCTGTCTACTCTGCACTGCAACGAAGCCGCTGGGGCCGTCAGCCGCTTGATCGATATGGGCGTGGCACCGTTCCTGATTGCCTCGACCGTCATCGGCGTAGTCGCTCAACGGCTGGTGCGACGGCTGTGCGTCCACTGCAAAGAGGAGTATTTCCCGGACGACGACACCCTCGCGATGTACCGGGCAATGGGCGGCGGCAATGTGCCGGGAATGGTCCTCTTCAAAGGCCCCGGCTGCCCCAAATGCGACGGCCAGGGCACGCAGGGCCGGATGGCGGTGCATGAAGTGCTGGTTGCGAACACGCATATCCATCGCCTGACCATGGAATCCGCCGAGACCAATGTTATCCGCGAAGCCGCCATCATGAACGGCATGATTCCGATGATCGGCGACGGCCTGGATAAAGTCCGCCAGGGCCTGACCCTGCTCGACGATGTCCAGCGTAAGATTGGGGTTAGTGTCGGAGAGTAGCGAATATCTGGTAATAGAATTAGACGAACACGACCAAGCCTCGCCTTCCCCACCTGGAAAGCGGGGCATTTTTACTAATCATTTTCGCTAAAGCCTGTCGGATACCAGCAATACTTACAGTTTGGCATGGTTTATGCCCACAGTAGTTTCTGCCAGATCCGCAGCATGACAAAACTTACCATCCCAACACCCGCTGCCGTGCCTCTCTCTGGTGTTCTCGCCTCAAAGGACCGTACAATGCCATACACACGAAGCACCTGTCTTTTACTGACAGCCCTCGCCGCCGCCTGCCTCAGTGCAGCAAATCCCGCAGCTGCCGGGGCTTATATCCGACAGCACCATCTCCGGGCCTGGGGACCATGTCACTGTCGCCACGAGTATCAATGCTGCGGGACAGGTCGCCGGATATTACGGCGATACGAAAGGCCAGCATGCGTTCATAGCCTCGCCCGGCGCCGTCCCAGAAGCCTACTCAGTAGCTCATTCGCGCCCCGTTCCGGATCAGCTCTTCCGCAAGACGCACCGAATGACGCTCGATCCCGCCCTGCCCAGTGGAGGTCGCCACGAACAAAATACGGATCGGCATTTGGCTTCGATCCGGCTCGCTTTGCGTGCGGAAGCTGCGCAGCCGATCCGCATTTGCCTTACTTACTGCTGTCATGGTGATGTTTATCCATCTAAGCCGCGTAGTTTATTTACAACAACGCTTTCATCCACACCTATTATATGGCTGGAAGATTAGACGGAGATTTGAGGAAGATTAGAATATTCGCGCTGGGGCAGGACGATGTTTCCACGCCGAGCGATTACTGCCAGTGGGGGATGAAGGGATCGCTCGCCGACAGCCCCTCGGCGAGAACTGTCTGTATCTGCTTACCGATATTTGGCAGCAGCGGCGCGACAGGCAGTTCAGAAAGTGGGAGCCAGTAGACGCCCTCTTGCGCATCAACCAGAGTCAGCGGCTGTTCAGGCTCACTTGTATTCCGTAACTGGCAATAGAAATAGAGGCCAAGAGAGTGGGTGGGGCCGTACTTGTAATCATGGTGGGAAGGGACGTGCTCTGTGACGAAAAGCAGTGGCCCGATCTCAACATCGGCACCGGCTTCTTCGCGCACCTCTCGACGTAGTGCCTCATGCAGCCCCTCGCCAATCTCTACTCCCCCACCCGGCAGATTATAGTGAAACCCATAGCCGTCCTCCAAATCATAGCCGATGAGCAATATCTGC
>JANXNV010000233.1 GCA_025353925.1 Armatimonadota bacterium | reverse complement strand
GGCGGCCAGCCTGGTGCTTCCAACAGGGGTTTCTCCGTTGGCGTCGGAAGCGGCTGGAAAACCAGCAGCACTTCGACGTCCGTCTCGCGCAGGGTCGTCGGCACCCTGACCGACAGGGTACCATCCGCGCCGACATGGGTTTTTGTCTGGATACTGATCATAGTCTTAGTGTAGCGCAAATTCAAGAACGCGTCAAGCCCGCTCTTCGTACAGCAGGCAGCGGACTGTACGGCTATTTTCCAGCAGCGTGTTCGCGGGGACTACGCTTGCACAGGCTTCAAACACCTTTGGGCAGCGCGGGGCGAACGGACAGCCGGGCGGAATGGCGGTCAGGCTGGGCGGCTGACCGGGGAGCGACGGCAGCGGCGTGTCCGTGCGGGGACGACGCCAATCCGGCAGGGAGGCCAGCAGGCTCTGGGTGTAGGGGTGTTTCGGAGACGCGAACAGCTCCGAAGCCGCCGCAAATTCGACGATCTCCCCGGCATACATGACGGCGACCGTGTCGCAGCGCTGACGGACGACTCCCAGATCATGCGTGATCAGCACGATCGCTGTGCCTAGCTCCGCCTTCAGCTCATCCATGAGGTCTAATATCTGCGCCTGCACCGTGACATCCAGGGCCGTCGTCGGCTCATCCGCCAGCAGCACTTCCGGGCGGCAGGAGAACGCAATCGCCAGCATCACCCGCTGACGCATCCCCCCCGACAACTCGTGCGGGTACTGCCGCAGGCGGCGCTCCGGCAGCGAGACTCGTACCCGACTCAGCCAGCTCTCCGCCTCTTTCCAGGCATCGGCTTTCGAGACTTTTTGATGTGCCAGTATCGTCTCGACAATCTGTTCTCCCACGGTCAGGGTCGGGTTCAGGGCCGTCATCGGGTCCTGAAAGACCATCGCGATCCGCCCGCCGCGCACCTCGCGCATCTCCCGCTCTGTGAGTGCCAGCAGGTCTACCCCGTCCAGCGTCACTGACCCGCCGACGATCCGCCCCGGCGCAGAGATCAGCCGCAGCACGGAGAGGGCCGAAACGCTCTTCCCCGACCCGCTCTCACCGACGATCCCCAGCGTCTCGCCTTTCTTCACGGAGAACGAAACGCCGCGCACCGCGCGGGCCACCGGACCGCGTCCTTCGCGCCCGAAGACGGTCTGAAGGTCGGTGACTTGCAAGATTGGTAAAGTGTTCATGCAGGATTTCGATAAATAATTTGCGTGTTTTCGGGGAGTAGACCATCCATATCTTCTCGGCAGATATCGAAGAGGGCCTTGTCCGTTAGAACGAGCAAGCGTGTCTGTGCTGGAATGCGTGAGAGTAAATAGACATCACTGAGGAGTGCCCATTTGATCGCGCTAAAGTATCGGCCAGCCGGTTTTGTCTTCGTAGCCATCACTTGATTAGATTTGACTTCGAAGACGATCCCCTGGTCTGGTGAAACACCGTCAAATTCATGGTACAGCCTTTCACCATTGGACTTTGTACCTATGGGGAGACGCATCTTTGCGAGTGGCGAGTGGTATTCTTCCTGCAGCATTTCCCGCACTTTTTTTCTATCGCTGCACGGTCTTTTTTGGCTTCACGCTTGGGAGCGACCTCAAATTTTATTTCCGGCATTCGCGCCGCGTAATCGCCCATGTCATGCGTGTCAAAAAACTCAACGAGCTGATCGATGGCATCAAATCGCGGGAGCACAACACTATTTTCTTCCATAAAGTTTTCTTTCTTTGTCCGCCATATCGCGTGCGCTGAGTATCAACGCTTCCGGCCTCTTTTTCTCGTCAGTCACAGGCTTGTAAATGAATAGTGTGGTAAGGAAACGACCTTCTTCGGTCTGAGATAGAGCCATGTAAACACCTTCGCCCTCCTGATGCCCCTTTTCAACAAATCGGAATTTCGGTTGGTTCCGCATTGCTTCTTCGACTTCCTCTCCTCAACGTAGTGTTTAACGGCAAGTTTTTCCACGATTGCATCCAGCCAGATGAAACTATCTATCTTCATGCAATTCTTTTTTCCGCACCCACCCGTGCCAGCAGGAGCTGCGGATTGCCCACCAGAGCCACCTCCACCTCCGCCGCCGTCAGCCCCGCGCCGAGGGCGACCGTGCGGGCGAACGCCTCCGTGTGCATATCGCCCGGCGAATGGGTGTCCGAATTGATCAAGAACTTCGCGCCCGCCGCACGCCCCAGCACGACCGTGTTGCCGTTGCCTAAGCAGTGGCCCCGACGGGAGGTGATTTCGAGAAACACCGAGTTTTGGGCCGCCAGAGCCGCTTCCTCTTCGGTCAGCAGGCCAGGGTGGCCGAGAATATCCACATCGGGACACTCGACACTCGCCCGGTTGGTCCCCGGCGGGACGGGTTCCACCAGTGTTTCACCGTGGATGACCACGATCTTGGCCCCGGCACGCTTCGCCCGGGCGGCCAACCCGGCAATCGCCCGCGGCGGGCAGTGGGTCAGCTCCACCCCCGGCAGCACCCGAAAGCCCCACTCGTCCCAGGCCAAAACGCAGTCTCGCGCGATTTTCTCTACCAGGTCCTCGATATTCGACGCCGACGCATGGTCGGTGATCGCCATCGCCGAGTAACCGTTGACCTGCGCCCGCCGGATCAGCTCCATCGGCAGCAAAGCCCCGTCGGAGAAGAACGAATGGGTGTGAAAATCATAGAGAGGCATAAAAATTCCTTGTGTCACAGCGTGTGTCACAGTTCTGTCACAGGTCACGCGGCACGACGTGAGCCTTAATCCACTCCGTAAACTCTTCGCGCTCCATTTCACTGGCGGCGACTGCCATTATTACGTGCTCCTGCTCATCGACACCAGCTGCGAACTCATAGTTATTCAGCAACAGAAAAGTTTCCATCGCCGCATGTCCCACTCGCTTGTTGGCATCCGCAAAAGCGTGATTTTTGATAAGTGAAAAGCCAAGCGCAGCGGCCTTCTCAGCAAGCGTTGCATAGAGGTCTGCCCCACCGAAGGCCATTTGCGGTTGAGCGACAGCTGATTCGATAGCACCAGGATTTCGGACGCCCGGCATCCCGCCCTTCTCAGATAATGCCCTCTGCTGAAGATGATGCACCTCATCCAACGTGAGATATCGCATTATGCCAGCCGCCGATAGAGCTCAGAGTTTTTCTGAAAAACGTATTCTACGGCTGCTTCAAAATCCAGAGAAACACTTGCTTCATCGGGCTTCCACGGGGCAAACAATCGCTGCGCCGCGAGTTCCTGCATCGGCAAATGCAAACGTTCGGCTTCTTCCGCTAGTTTTTGCGCCTGCTCATCCGTCAATTCCAGCGTCAATGTCGTCATAATTGGGATTTCTCCTTTTCATCCTGTGCCAGATGGCATTTCTTATATTTACCCCCGCTGCCGCACCAGCAAGGGTCGTTGCGGCCAATCCGGGGGCTAAGGACGACGGTGTCTAGAGCAGGCCTCGCTTCCAGCAGATTCAAACGCTTCTGCACGGCCAGCCGCTCCTGCTCCTCTTGGTAACGGTCCGGGTAATAGAACAGAAAGGGCCGAGGGACACGGAACTCGGTGCGCGGGCCTTTCGCGTACTGCTCAGCTGCTTCGGCACGTTCGAGGACAGGAATATCTATCCCCCAATCCCCCGTCGGCGGGTTGCCGACCAGCTCAGCATCGAACGCCGCTTCGATCAGCGGACGCGCTTCGGGGTCGGCCATCTGTGCGAGACTGTTCGCGATAGAAGCGATTACGTCCCGCTCATCAGCATTCGGCGGCTCGAACTGAGAGAGATAACCGGCCAGTATCTCCCGCTGAACCGCCAAAACTTGTGCCTGCAAGCTGCGATCCGAGCCTGCGAGGCACTGGGCGGCATCGGAGGCGGAAACGCGCGGGAACCAGGGCAGGCTCTCATCCGCCGCCAGCCGCAGGAGCGGGCCTAACGCTTCCGGCCCGAGCTTCTGGAGGGCATCGGGGATGTCTTCGAGTAGATCATCGTCCTCGTCAATTTCGCCGTACAGATTGAACAGGATCGGGATCGCCGCCGGGTTCCCTGAGTCGCCCAGAAGCTGCGTGAAATAAAACAGCAGGCTGTTTTCGCGGTCTTCCGTGCGGGCTTTCAGGAAGAACTCCGGCGTCAGCCGTTCGGCAATCGCCGGGACGATCTCCCCACCTACCGCGACGATCTCTTCAATCAGAGCCGGGGCGGGCCAGTCCCAGTTCTCGGCCAATTTGGCGATTAAAGCACGGGCGTTTTCGGTCGGCTCCGTCATAGCACTTTCTTTCAGAAACTCAATCAAACAAGCTCGAAATACTCATGTCGTGGTTGATCCGGTGGATCGCTTCGCCGAACATCGCCGCCACCGAAAGCTGCACGATCTTGGGCCGGCGGTTCTCCGGGGGCAGAGGCACGCTGTCGGTGACGACCACTTCCGCAATGGCCGGATGGTCGTTCAAACGGTCTACGGCGTTCGAAGCCAGCACCCCGTGGGTCGCGGCAACGTAGATCTCCGGTTTGGCACCACGCGCCAGAAGTGCTTCGACACATTCGATGATCGAGCCGCCGGTAGTGATCATGTCTTCGAGAATGATCGGCGTCTTGCCCGCCACATCACCCGCCAGATCTGTGATCTCCGTGTGCCCGTGGCCCTCGTGATGCTTGTAGCCGACTGCCAGCGGGGCGTTCAGCTGGCGGACCAGCTTCCGGGCCTGCTTCACCCGGCCCTCATCCGGCGAGACGATTACCACATTTTCCAGGTTTTTCTTCTGAAAATAATCCGCGAACATGCCCCGGGCCGTCAGATGGTCCACCGGGATATTGAAAAATCCTTGGATGGCGTCGGCATGCAGGTCCAGCGTGATCACCCGGTCGGCCCCCGAGGCCACGAGAACGTCAGCGATCAGCTTGGCCGTGATCGCTTCGCGTGGACGGTCCTTCTTTTCCTGCCGGGCGTACCCGAAATACGGCAGCACCGCCGTGATCCGGTCGGCACTGGCCCGGCGCATGGCATCGATCAGAATCATCAGCTCGACGAGGTTGGTATCCACAGGCGGGCAGGTCGGCTGGATAATAAACGCATCCGCCCCGCGCACGCTCTCCTTGTACTGGACATACGTTTCGCCGTCGGCAAAACGGCTGATACGGACATCGCCAAGCGGCAGACGCAGCCATTCGGCGATTTCTTTGCACAATTTCGGGTTCCCCGTCCCCGCAAAAAGCTTGATTTCGGTTTTTTCGCTCATACTACATCCCCTTAAGGCATCCGCTCATTGCGGCTGAATCTCTGCGGCGGGCCGTTTCCGATTATACCGGACACGCGGAGGGGTTAGCAAGGGCGACGCCGGGACAGGTTCGGGTATAATGCGCCTATTATGCGTCAATTTGATACCGCCCGCGACTCTTTGGAAACTATTCAGGACGCTTTGACGGCCCGCGACACGGCCCGCGACGCTCAGGTGGAAGCGACTGTCCGCACCATTCTCGACGACGTAAAAGTGCGGGGCGACGCCGCCGTGCTGGACCATACCCGTAAATTCGATTGGCCGGAGGCGACCACGGAAGCGTTGTCCCTGACCAATGCACAGCTCACGGCGCAGTTCGAGCCGACCGCTTCCGAGGCGGACTGCGACCTGCTCGATGCCGCCGCCGCCAATATCATTGCCTTCCACGAAGCGGAGCGGGGGCACCTGCAATCCTGGATGTCGACTTCCACCACCGGCCCGGCCCGGATGACGGGCCAGCTTCTCCAGCCGGTTCACCGGGTCGGCGTGTACGTCCCCGGCGGCAAGGCCGCCTATCCCAGCACGGTGCTGATGGCCGCGATCCCGGCGTCGATTGCCGGGGTCGAAGAGATCGTGATTTGTACGCCCCCCGCCGACGACGGCAGTATCACGCCGCTGCTGGGCCTGGCGGCATCGGCCTGGGCGACGCAGCTTTTCAAGATCGGCGGGGCACAGGCCATCGCGGCCATGGCTTACGGTACAGAGACAGTTCCAAAGTGCGATGTGATCGTCGGCCCCGGCAATGCGTATGTCAACACGGCCAAGAAGCTGGTTTACGGCGCAGTCGGGATCGATATGCTGGCGGGACCCTCCGAGGTCGCCATTATCGCGGATGAGCTTGCCAACCCGGCGTTTGTCGCCGCCGATCTGCTCTCCCAAACCGAGCACGGGCACGACAACAAAGGCTTTCTCTTCTGCCACAGCGCGTCTATTCTGGAACACTGTAAAGACGAAATAGCGAAACAGCGGAACTTACTGTCGCGCACGGAGATTTTGGCCGCGACTTCCGCGAACATCGTTTTTGTCAAAACGAACTCGCTGGAAGAATCGCTGGACCTCTCGAACATTCTGGCTCCCGAGCATCTGGAGCTGATGATTGCCGAGCCGCTGGCCGCATTGCCCCTCGTCAAGAATGCCGGAGCCGTGCTGCTGGGCGAACATACCTCCGCCCCCATCGGGGACTACTGGGCGGGGCCGTCCCATACACTGCCGACCGCAGGCGCGGCCCGGTTCTCGTCTCCGCTTTCAGTGGCAACCTTCATGAAACGAACCAGCGTCATTTACTATTCCAAAAAAGCCGCCGAAGAGGCCGCAGCTGATGTCGCCCGCTTTGCCGAAGCGGAGGGGTTCGATGCCCACGCGGCGTCGGCCCGGCTGCGAGGTGCAGGACATTGATCTACACCACCCCCACCGCCGAGGCGCGTCGCTCCGAGATTGATGCCGTCATCTTCGACATGGACGGCGTCCTGCTGGATATTACGAAAAGCATTCGGGTAGTCAACTGCCTTGCCGTGCCCTTTTACCTGCGAACGGTGCTTGGCTGGCCCGCGCCCGATGACCTGCTGACTTCGGATGACATTGAGATGTTCAAAAACGCAGGCGGCTTCAATGACGACTGGGACCTGACCTATGCCTTGGTGCTGCACTACGTTTCGAAAGGACACGAGCACCCAAGTGCTTCGCCGGAGACGCTGAACGTTTTCCAGCCCAAGCTCACCCGCTACGCCGCTCGCATCAAGGATCGGGGCGGCTGGCTCCGCGCCGCCGAGGAGATCGCCTTCGACCATCTGACCCGCGAAGATCGTCTGGCGGTCGAAACGGACTACCGCAAATATCTGATTAAGCAAATATTCCAGGAGATGTTCGCCGGGGAGCATTGCGAGCGGATCTACGGCTTCAAGGCCAGTCTCTACACCGGCCCAGGCTATGTCAATTTAGACAAGCCGCTGCTGGACCTTGCCAGGCTGCCGAAAGACAAGATTCTGGGAGTTCAGACTGGGCGCACCTACGAAGAGGCGCAGATCGGCCTGGAGTTTTGCGGTCTGTCGGCCCACATCCCGGAAACTTCGCTGATCACCAAGCGCGACGGCTTCCACAAACCGCAGCCCGGCGGGCTGGCGAAGCTGGCCAAGACCCTGGCATTCACCAATGCCATCTATATCGGTGACACACTGGACGACTTGAAGGCCGTGCAAAATTATAACATTGCCCACGGCCCGGCAAAGTACCTCTCCGCTCAGGTCCTGACCGGCCCGGCGGGAGCCGCCAATGAAAAGCTGTTCCGAAACTCCGGTGCCGACATCGTGGCGACGGATGTCAACGAAGTGCTGGACTGGATTCAAGGCGAATAACATCCTATGACACAAACGCGATTGGCCAGCCTGACTCGCCGCACATCTGAAACCGAGATCACGCTGGTGGTTTCCCTCGACGGCGACGGCAGCAGCGAGATACTCACCGGGGTTGGCTTTTTCGACCACATGCTCACCCATGTCGCGCGGCATGGGCTGCTGCACCTGACCGTGCAGGCGTCGGGCGACCTGCATATCGACGATCACCACACAGTGGAAGACATCGGGATCGCCCTAGGGTCCGCACTCAAAGAGGCGGTCGGCGACAAAGCGGGGATCGCCCGCTACGGGCAGTCGGTCATGCCCATGGACGAAGCCCTGGTCGTCTGCGCCCTGGACTGGAGCGGGCGCGGCCTGCTGGTGCAGGACTTCGAGTTCGCGGCCCCCAAGATCGGGACATTCGACACGGAGCTGGTCGCTGAGTTCTTCCGGGCCGTCGCGGCCAATGCCGGGCTGACGCTTCACTTCGAGCACCGGCGCGGGGTCAATGCGCATCATGTCGCTGAAGCGGCCTTTAAAGCCTTTGGGCGAGCATTAGACATGGCGAAACGCCGGGATGAGCGTGTGGCGGGCATCCCCAGCACCAAAGGAGTATTGTAGAGTTATGGCTCAGGCCCCAAAAAGCATTGCATTCCCACACACTTTCCCTGCTGATATCGCGTACCGGATCGGGGCGGGCGTCTTCTGCCTGCCCGGAATCATCGGCATCGTTCGGGCGATCCTGCACCACGATGCCAAGACGATTTTGGCCCTGGGGCTGCCGTTTTTGTTCTTTGCCGCCGCGCTTCTGCTCACCCTCACGTTTGAGCTGACCGTGGACGAAAAGGGTCTGCATCAGCGGTCGATTTTAGGCCGAAAAGAAGCTCTCTGGAGCGATGTCCAGCGGGTCGAGCAAAGCCGAGCCTACTCTATCCACGGCGAAGGCACTTCTGAGCTGGTCTGGCTGTCGCTGGTTTCTACAGCGGCCCAGCAGGCAATTGCCGAGGAGTCCGTGCGGTTAGCCGGGCTGCATTCATCCGGGGAGAAATTCGCATATCCGATACGGAACCAGTGGGTGCGCTGAGAGGATACTATGAAAGTCGCCATTATCGACTACGGCATGGGCAACCTGCGCAGCGTGGAAAAAGCCTTCCACAAGGTCGGCATGGACGGAGCGTTCATCACCGACGACCCGGCGGCAGTCGCCTCCGCCGATAAGGCCGTCCTGCCGGGTGACGGAGCCTTCGACTCCACGATGCTTTCCCTGCGCCGCTCGGGCGTCGACGACATCGTACAGGAGTTTATCGCCTCCGGTCGGCCTTTTCTGGGCATCTGCGTCGGCATGCAGGTGCTGCTGACCAGCAGTGAAGAGGGCGACCCAAGTGCCCCCGGCCTGGATATCGTGCCGGGGCGGGTCCGTCGCTTCCCCCCTCAGCCCGGCCTGAAGATCCCGCAGATCGGCTGGAACACGCTGGACTTCGCGCCGAATTCTCCCCTCGGCTCAGGCTTACCTGGCGATTCGCCGATGGCCTACTTCCTGCATTCCTACTACTGCGTCCCGGACGACCCCGCCGACGTTGCCGCGACCACGGAATACGGCGTGCCTTTCTGCTGTGCATTGCATCGGGACAATGTTTGGGCCACCCAGTTTCACCCGGAGAAGTCCGGCCTGGTCGGGCTGGCGATTTTGCGGAACTTTGCCCGATTATAGTTCGGCAAGAGGAGAGTTACTATGGAAGAGCAAATCATCGGGGACTTGTTGACCCCATTCGCCGTTTTCGGCGGGATTGCATTGCTTGTCTGGACTTCCGCCAAAGCGAAGCTGGAGCACCGCAAGCTGGACATAATGGGTCGGCATCCGATCGCTCCAGCACTTCCAAATGACGCGATACTTGCCGAGCTGAAAGCTTTGAAACAGCAGATGGCCGATATGCAGAGCACAAGCCACCAGTTCGATATTTCATTCGATGAGACCTTGAACCGCATGGAAAGCCGGGTCAATCGGCTCGAAACCAAAGCCGCTGCGAGTGCGGCGCAGGCGGCTGACACGCCCCCCACCCTGCGAAACGGCCAAGGCTCATGACAGTTCCTCTTCTGCGCTGTAATGACGGCACCCAAAACCCGCCGCGCCTGCGGACCCAGCACTCGCTGTGGTCCTTAATCGGCCTGCCGATGAATGCCCCGACCGAGTGGACACTGGCCGAAAAGCTGATGCGGGTCAAAGAGGCAGGCTTCGAAGCTGTTGAATGCTGGCTGAGTGAAGAGGAAGAAGCGGCGCATAAAGCCGCCCTCGACGACGCCGGTCTGCGCCTGGTGCTGGGGCATCATCCGTATACGCTCGAAGACACACGGAAAACAATTGCCCAGGCCAAACGCCTGAACGCCGACTTCATCTTCGCCCAGCCCCTCCACCCCTATGTGCAAGTCGAGGAAGCCGTCGCATTCCTGCGCGAAGCTTCCGCCCTCGCCGCTGACGCGGGGTTGCCCCTGTTTATCGAGACTCACCGGAACAATTTCCCTGAAAGTCTCAACCAGGCATTGCATCTTTTGGAAAAGATGCCCGAGGTGGCTTTCACCGGCGATCTGTCGCATTTTGTGGTCATCGGCGAGTTCTACGGCTGGAAAGAGGAAGGCGCCCTCGAGCGTATGGACCCCGTCCTGGCCCGGATTTCGCACCTGCACGGGCGCATCTCCAACGGCGAACAGGTCCAGGTGGATGTCGGCGACGGCACCGGTGACACCGCCCAGTTCTTCGTCCGCCTCTGGGCACGCGCCATGTCCCACTGGCGCCAAGGTGCCGGCCCCGGCGACCTCTTCCCCTTCGCCACGGAGCTAGGCCCGCCCCGCTACGCCATCACGACGCCCGACGGCAAGGAGTTCAGCGACCGCTGGGAACAAAGCCTGGTGATGAAGAAATTGGCGGAGGCAGCGTGGGCGGAGTCGGAGTCACTATGACTATTCGTATTTTGACGGGAGTCGACCAAACAGAGTATTCCGCTTTGCTGGCGCAGGCCCATACCCAGCACAGCGACTGTTTTCGGTCCAGTCCCTCCGATGCCCAGGAGCCGGCGCAGGTGGGGGAAACGACGGAACATTTTACTCTGGGCGCATTTTCAGATATGGGGCATCTTGTGGGTATCGTAAGTTTCGCGCGAGACGCACGAGAGAAAATGCGCCACAAAGGCCTGCTGTTTCGCATGTACGTCGCCAGGGAAGCGGGGGGGCAAGGCATTGGTCGCCGACTAGTTCGCGAAATTATTTCCCGTGCCCGAACATTACCCGGACTGGAAACCATTATTCTGACGGTTATCGCCTCTAACGCCGCTGCCCGACATCTCTACGCGTCCGAGGGCTTTACTGCATTCAGTCTCGAACCGCGTGCTCTGAAAATGGGCGACATTTATTCGGACGAAGAGCAGATGCGGCTGGAACTGTAAAGGGCTGAGCGAGAAGGCAGCACTTTTGGTCAGTGTGCTGCGGAGTCTTCGGAACCCACCCCGCCCCTCTCTCCCATCTCCCACGCACACCCATGCGAGATCGGCAGGACTTTGCCGGGGTTGCAGAGGCCGGTGGGGTTGAAGACGGTGCGCAGGTCGGCCATGGTTTGGAGCGTTTCCGGGGGGAAGAGCTGGGGCATGTAGTCGCGCTTTTCGACACCGATTCCATGCTCCCCCGTGAGGGTGCCGCCGAGGCCGAGGCAGAGTTCCAGTGTCTCGTGCGAGGCGGCGGTAACGCGCCGGACATCGTCGGGATTGCGCTCGTCGAAGAGGGTGACCGGGTGCAGATTGCCGTCTCCGGCGTGGAAGACATTGGCGATCCGCAGGTCGTAGCGGCGGCCAATCTCGGCGATGGCGCGGAGGGTCTCCGGCAGCTTCGAGCGCGGGATGACGCAGTCCTGGGTGACGCACGAGGGGGCGAGGCGGCCCAAAGTGCCGACGGCTTTCTTGCGGGCGGCCCAGAGGTTGGCCCGCTCCAGTGCCGTAGCCGCCGTGCGGACCTCGCGGGCGTGGTTCTGCTGGCAGATCGCACGGACCGACTGCGCCTGGGTCTCCAGACCGGCTTCGAGGCCGTCCACCTCGATGATCAAAATGGCCTCGGCATCACGTGGGAAGCCGAAATGGAAGGCATCTTCGACCGTTTGCAGGATCACGGCATCCATCATTTCGAGGGCGGCCGGGACGATCCCCGCCGCCATGATCTCCGAGACCGTTTGGGTCGCATCATCCACGGTATCGAAGATGGCCAGCAGGGTGCGGACCGCCTGCGGCTGACGAGTCAAGCGCACCGTGGCCTCGGTGATGATGCCGAATGTCCCCTCCGACCCAAGTGCGACCCCGAGCAGATCGTAGCCGTTCACGTCCTCGGTTTTGTCTCCGAGCGTAACAATCTCCCCATCAGGCAGGACCATTTGGACAGCCAGCACATGGTTGACCGTCACGCCGTATTTCAGGGTGTGCGGCCCGCCCGCGTTATTTGCGATATTGCCGCCGAGCGTGCTGGCTCCCTGGGAAGAAGGATCCGGAGCGTACAGATAGCCGTCGGCTGACACGGCTTTGGTCAGTGCGATATTCACCGCTCCGGCCTGGGCCGTCAGGCGGCGGTTGCGCAGATCGATGTCGAGAATGCGGTTCATGCGGGCAACCCCGATCAGCACTCCGCCGGGGCAGAGCGTCCCGCCCGCCAGACCCGTCCCGGCCCCGCGCGGGGCGAAGGGCAGACCATGCGCCGCGCAGAGCCGCACCACTTCGGAGACCTGCTCGGTCGTCCGGGGCAGGACAGTCGCGAGCGGAGCGGCTTTTTCCAGCGGATACGCGTCGCTTTCATACACCGCCCGCTCGCCTTTTTCCGCCAGCACGCCATCCGCGCCGACGATCCGCCGAAGCGGCTCGAGTACATCCATGAATTGCCCTAGAGTGCCGTTTGGATCCCGACATCGATGTACTGACCACCCATGGTTTGATGACAGTGAACGGCAATCACATTGTCACCGACTTTGAGTGCTGCCTGACCGGCGGCAGTCATTGGCAGGGACACATAGGAAGTCACGTAGCCGGTCGCCGAGCCTGCCAGCGTGCCGTTGATGTAGATTTCGCAGTCTTCGTCGTAAAAGATGCGGAACTGCTGATTTGCCGGGACCGTCCCCGTCACCGGGAAATGGCGGCGGATCCAAATATCGCCGGGGGTGTCCGTCCACGGCGTCCGGCTGACCGAGCCGCCGAAGTTGATCGAGCCGAACCCGGCCAGACCCGAAGCCCAGGCGGAGTCATCGAAGGCAGACGCGAACCAGGTGGAAGGAGGTGTCGCGAAAACGTAATTCCAGGAAGAGCCGTTCGCTTCCGAAGTCGGCAGCAGGAGCCGCGGCATCGCACTCGCCTCGTTTGAGAGGTCAGAGACGCCAAGATTGGTGACGGCGGCGACCTGATAGAAGTAGGTCGTTCCATTGGTCAAGCCGGAGTCGAAATAGGTCGTTCCTTTGATACCCATCGCGATCGGTGCCGCCGCCTCACCCCGTGCAGTCGTGCCACGGTAGACATTATAGGTTCCGGTAAGTGGGCCGGCTGTCCAGGTGATTTTGACCTGACCGGATCCGCCCGTCGCCGCGGTGATTGTCGGAGCCACACTCTGTCCGTCTACGGTCAGCTTTGCCTGATCTACCAGGGTTGACTTGTCGCCGGAGTTATCCGTCGCAGAAAGTGTGATCGTATGGGTTCCTGCACTGCCGATACTGAACGGAGCGGTCCTCAGCAGACCGAAGCTGCTGCTGACTGGGGTGAGAAGGTCACCAACCTGTACCCCGTCCACGCTGAACTTCAAGGGCTGAATCTGCCCCTGACGCTGGGCCGCCTGGAACGTCAGTGCATAGGTGCCGACACCGCTGAAGCTCAGAGCCTGAGAAATACTCCCCAGCACACCAAATCCGGTGGGGTTGCGCTGCGCTGGGTAGCCCTGAAGGAACGCGGTCTGCGTGCCATCCGTCGCATCGGCTGCACCCCAGGCACTGCCATTGGCCTGTATGCCACTGGTGCCGTCAAATGCCCAGCCGCCCCCCGTTGGATTGTACAGGTAACCTCCACTGCCCACACGCGGAGTCTCGAAGCTGCCATTGGAGACAGTGGGAAGAGTCGTCACAAACAGGCTTACCTTATCGATGAATGTAGACTTATCACCGGAGTTGTCTGTCGCAGAAAGTGTGATCGTGTGCCGCCCCGCGGTGCGTATGCTGAAGGAAGGGGTCGTCAGCGGGCCGAAACTGCTGCTGGCTGGGGTGAGAAGGCCCCCGATCTGCACCCCGTCCACACTGAAACTTAAGGGCTGTAAGCTTCCCTCGCGCCGCGCCGCCTGGAAGGACAGCACATAGCTTCCCGTAGAAGTGAAGTTAACGCTCTGCGCGATGCTGCCCAGATCGGCCGTCCCTCCTTGACTGGGATAGCCTTGCAGGAACGCTGTCTGAACGCCATCCGGGGCAGACGCCCCGTTCCATGCACTTCCGTTTGCCTGGATACCACTGTACCCATTGAAAGTCCACCCCCCGCCGCTCGGGTTGTACTGATAGCTGTTAAGCGTGAAAGCGGCGGCCACACTCGGAGTCTCGAAGCTGCCGTTTTGCATCAGTGGCGGCGTCAGGAGAGTGTACGTTGCACCAGCAGTCGGCGACACCTGGGAACCACCGACGACCGCCACCGCTTGGACAGTCTGCGTGTTCGACACGAGAAGCGGCCCGGAGTAAACCGGGCTGTTCGCATTGGGCATACTCCCATCCGTCGTATAGTAGATTACGGAGCCGGGGGTCGCCGCCGTGATCGTCACTGTCTGCGGCGAAGTAAAAGTCCCCCCCGCCGGGCTGAGTATCGGAGCAGCCGTAAAACTGAACAGGGCTGCAAAAACACCACCGATTACTGGGCGTGCCAGGAACCCTGTGCGCCGCCCACTCGAAGGCTCGTACCAGTCTGTGAACGGCACTCGGTCCGGGGTCGTATTGAAGGCATTATATATGCCGTCGAAAACGTCCTGGCGCAGCTGTGTATCATCGGTCGAAGCGACGGCCCAGAGTTCCCAGTCGGTCTTCGTATAGCTGTTCCGGTAATCCAGCGGGATGCCGTACTGCTGCTCACGCGTTGTGTCGAACGCCGCCTCTTCCTGATGAATACTCGCGGGAATCAGGTTTGTGCCCAGCAGCCGGTCAGGAAACGCATTATATTTGAGACTCCAGGCCGAGTTAGGCTCGCCGGTCGTATCCGGGCTGTACGGGTTCGCCGCCTCTTGATACTGCAGAAGCAGGTGGGTCGAGTCCGAGTTCTGGGACAGCTTCACCCATTGAGCAATCAGTGCCCGCGCCTGCGCCGTGTAATAGGAGGCATCGGCCATGTTGCCATCGTACGCGGCGATCTGCCCCATCGCTCCTACGGCAATGATGCCCTTGAGCGACAGGTTGACACTGTGCGAGATCGACCCGGTAAAGTCATCGGTCTGGTTCTGGAACTGCGGGTCCAGGGCATTCGGCATATTCACACCGTTCGGCGTGGAAAGCAGGTAGTCCGCCCACTGCTTAAAGATCGCGTAGTGAGTCTGGGCATACGCCGAAGCACGGCCCGGCACTGGCGTGTAGCGCATATAGGCGTCGGCCATGATCAGCATATTGGCGGTCTCTTCGACCGGCATGTTTTCCCCACCGCCGTCGTTGTGGCCGTCGGCGTTCGGGTAGGAGGCCCCGATGTCGTGCTCGGCAAAGGGCTGCGGCCATCTCCCCGACTCAGGATAGTAAATCAGCGGGTCGATCATCAGCCGAACCAGCTCCGGGTTCGTGTATAGGAAGGCCGGAAAGGCCGGGTAAGCGATATCCACGGTGGAAACATTGCCGGAGCTGCTGATCTCTTTCACGAACAGCCACGGGTCGCCATCGGGGAGTGCGGGGTTGAGGGTCGGCATCATCTTGGTCGGGTCCACCAGCTCCGTGCCGGCAAACGCCTGGCGCAGCGCCAGAGTGCAGATCGCGGCGTAATGCATCCCGCCCACCTGAGTAGCCGCCGCAGTCACCTGATTGTCCAGTGTGCCAGCCCGGCCCAGAGCACTGCCGTAGTCGTTGAGCGAGAAAGCCAGCATGTTTTGGTACGTGCCGAAGTAGGATTTCCACAGCGGTGGAACCGGCTGGCCCTGATAGCTAACTGCCGGGTCACGGACATGTCCGAGTGCCAGTGTCCAGGGGGCTGGCGCGGTGCTGCCGACCGTGCCCAGGTTCAGGCTGTACGCGAAGACCGGGTAGTTGTCGTTGATCGCCCGGTAGTTAGTATCGTTCGCCGTAGTCAGCACTCCCTTGGTGATAAACTGGTTCCGAACGGTGGTTGCGCTGCCGGACTGCGACGTCAGACCAGGCTGCTGAACAGTTGCCAGAAGAGCCGTGCCCCAATCCGGATACTCGTTGGTCTCTTTCAGCACGGAGGGAGACGCCGGAGCCACTTCCCACGCCGAAAGGGACCCTGGTGTCCCACTGCCGTCCGCCCCAAGACTAATCGTCTCCTTTGCCCAAATGATCTGCGCACTTGAATCGCCGTGCGCCCACTCGCCGCTAACATCGAAATACAGCTTGACCGTATGGGTCTTGCCGTCACTGCTTTTTGCTGAGGCCGTCATGTATGAAAGGGGTATGGAAAGCCGTTTCATATCAGCCGCATCGACCGGTGACAGAAAGTCGAGTGTCACTCTAACTCCGCCGCCGTCAAACGTGTAAATCGACTGCGTGGGGGTCACCTGCAGCGAGGCTTGCGTCATCGTGCGCGGCACGCCTGCGGGTGCCCCGAGAAACACGTAGGCACTGCCGTCAATCGACACCATGCCTGTGATAGACTTGGTGTTTCCATTCCAGAACGTCGGCCAGGAGCCGACAGCATTATCCGCGTTCAGCCAGGTGCTGACATAAGGGCTGCGCGTGATCAGCGGCACGGAGGGCGGCCGGATCGGCGTGAACACCGAAGCTGCTTGGGCGGTGCCCCCGACAAAGATCAGGAAGAGTGCGACGACTGCAAAAAAGCGTGAGGCAGCGAAGCTGCGATGCTGGTGATTCATGAGTTTTCCTCGATATCCTAATTGCGTGCGTGTGCTGGCACCGACGAGCCTGCCGGTGGAGAAGTGCCTGGCGGAAGAGAATGCGTATTTGACTTCAAGGCAAGAAACCAGAGCAGCATCGCAGTGAAAACGATGACTGCCATATTCAGCGCATTGCGGCGACGGACATCATTTCCACTGGGTCTCGGTTCGAATACGCGGCGATCCATAAGTACACCTTTGCGCTTGTTGCTCTATTGTACCTGATACAATCGTTTTAGTATGATTTATTTACCAGTTTTTTAGCACTATTTTCCGCAATATACTTGCGGTAAAGAGCACTGAGTTGGCTTGGGGTCACCGCCACACAGCCCGGGCCGAGCAGATCCAGTGTTTTCTTCAGCTTAGTCATATCCGCGCCCCAGAATGAGACAAAAACGCTGAGGAACGCCGGACGCGATTTTCCCACATGCGACCGAATCTGGTCCGCAAGGTCCTGAGCTTCTGGGCCGAACGACGCGGCGCGAAAGACCGGCTGACCGCTCGGCAGAGTGTATGTCAAATGCGCATACTCTCCGCCCAGATACCCGTAGTCCGGCATTTGGAACGCCACCTGCGGCGTCTCCGCCCCCACCCAGGCGAGGTCGTCATCCGTCGCCTCCATTACGCGCAGCCCCGTCATGCCGGTCCGGGCCATGTAGTCCTGTGTCCAGTCCCGGTAAAAGCGGCGGCGGACTCCCGGCAGATCTTTGAGAGCCTTGCCCCACGCTGAAGGATAGACATAGCCCGCCCCGGAAACATCGCAAATGAATTCGTCCGTCGGTGCCATATGCGCGTAGTACCATTCCAGCAGCGGCGGTGCAACATCCAAAAGCGTCGGCCCCAGGCCATAGGCGACTGGGAACGTCCCATGCAGCGGGTCCGTGAAGAGAGGCCGAGCCGCCCCGCGCCAGAGGGAGAGATTGTCGCCGTCGGACAGCACCAGGGCGATGTAGGTTTTAGAGGGGTCAAGCTTCGGCGCGGGCGGCTGCGGCTTTTGGGCCAAATGCGTCAGCGGAAAACCGCTCATCACGGAGTAGTTGGAGACATAGTCGCTGGCGGTCAGCATCTTGCCGAAACGGGACAGCAGGGCCACGCCGGGCCGCTCTCCCAGCCCGCTGCCGTCGCCTGCCCAGGGGTAGCCGCGCACCACCGCCCCGAGGGGCATCTGCGCCAGCAGGGCCTCTAATTCGGCGGTCTCCGCCAGCATATTTGCCCCCGGCTTTTTGCTCTCCATCGGCCCGGTGACCCAGAAGCAGAGGCCCTTTGCAGCGATGATATCGTCGAGCTGCGACCCCAGAACCTGGGGTGCTAGAATCGCCCCGAGATAGGGATTCATGCGAGGCAGCAGGTCCGTACGGACAAAGCGCATCGCGTCGACATCGTCACAGAACCGTCCGCGCAAATCGGTCTTGATCGGCAGATTGAGTTTAGCCGCAAGCTCCGGCGTCGCCAGAAGCAGATCATCAGCGGCGGCGATATTGACCGCCACGACCGGGCTGACATAGATATTCGGATCCGGCACCACGACCCCATGGTAGGAATCGCGGAATGTCTGCAAAAGTGTCAGCGGGTCAGCGACGACACTCGGTGCATCGAGGTGCCCCTGCTTCTGCATCGTGTCCAGCCAGAACGGATCATTCTCATCGGAGATGAGAAAAATGCGCGGCTGCTTCCGGTTGACCAGGCCCTGAAGGCAGAATAAAAGACGCTGGGTGTCTTTGTCCAGCTTCCGAACATCGGCGACAAACAGGTGCCGGGCCGGCAGCGGCCGCTTCGGCTGCAGCGTCGGATACGGGCGCGGCGGAGTCGGCAGTATCAGGTTGGCATAAACGGCAGGCCGGGGCTGCTTGTTCATGCGCTGGAATGCCGCCATTTTCTGTGCCGGGGTAAGCAAACCCTTCTGGGCGAGAGCGGCCACGACCCCCCGGGCCAGGAGCTGCTCCGCGCCGTAAGCCCGTGTCAGGTCGTCGCCATCCATCCCGGCTTTGGTGATGGTCCAGACATCCACCGAGTCCGGGAACGCCCCATTTGGGTGCGTCACCAGCGCGGCGATCGACTTGCCCCCTGCCGACAGGACCGGCTCAACACGATCTACCGGACGCAGGCTAGCCGTGTCTAGAATTTGGAGCGTGTCGCTGCGCCCCCAGTCCAGCTCAAGTGTACTCAGCCCCAGCGGATCCCCGGCGGCAATCCGAACTTCGCCGCTTGGGGCCGCGACAAACCCGCCGACCCCGATCCCCTCCGGCCCAAACAGTGCCGTCTCCGTCTTATGCCCCCGGTCGTTCCAGATCCCCTTGATGTCGACTTCCACGCCGTGGGTGAACGGCACCCCGGACAGCGCGAAGCACCCGCCAACCCGATGAAACGCCCTCAGGTTCGCAAACGCCGCCTGCGGATAGGTATTGCCGTAGGGCAGGACCACCGCCGCGTAAATCTTGCTGTTAAACTTGGCCGGATCGGCCAGTGCCTCCACATCCAGCAGGTCGGTCGGCATCCCTGCCGCTTCCAAATCGGCGGCAATCGCACGCGGCGAAGTCTGCACCAGCGGGCCGTAAAAGGGAAATCCCTCTTGTGAAAAGACGGCGACACGCGGCGGCGAGGCGGCGGAGGTCATACCGGGGAGGGAAAAAAGAGCAAGCAGCACAAAAACGGTTTTCTTTAATCGTGTGAGGCGTTTCTTCATTGAGTGGATTAACATAGTTGGTTTGATACTGGAACTGCTTTCATATCCGTAGGGGCGGGGCTTGCCCCTACCCTCTTTTCTGCCCCTCTTGCTTGTCTTTACCCGGATTGGAAATCCGCGTAATTCTAATTCTGGCTGCATCTTCGCTCCGCAGCGCATAAACTCGGGGCTAAATCCCCATGGGTTACCCTATCATAAACCATTTCCCCCACCCTGTCAATCAGCCCACCTAATCTACGACTTATCATCGCCGCTTCCCTTTTTCCCCGAACAGTGTTAAAATAGAATTCTTGCACACAAACATCAATTCCAAAGGTAGTTACGTATGCCGCTTCCAGCACAGTTCCAGAATCCCGTTTATCCGCACTCTCTCGCCGATCCTTTTTGCTGGTTCCATGACGGGACGTACTATGCCGTCGGCACTGGGCCGGTGGAACGTGGAGTCGCAGACCAGCCGGACCGGGCGTTTCCACTGGTCAAGTCCGTCGATCTCCAAAACTGGGAGGCGGTCGGACAGGCTCTTGTCGCCCCGCGGGAAGAAAGCGGCGGAGAGTTTTGGGCACCGGAAGTGGCGTATCACGACGGCACATTTTATTTGTATTATCACCCGAACGGCACGGGAAAAGGCTTCCATATCCGAGTCGCCGTCAGCAGCACGCCCGAGGGGCCGTACGAAGACACGGGCACGCCGCTGACGGATTTGGAGACGAACAATTTTGCGATTGATTCCCATCCGTTTCAGGATGATGACGGGCAGTGGTACTTGTTCTATGCCACGGATTTTCTGGACTTCGATGACCGGACGTTTCGGGGGACCGCGCTGGTTGTCGACCGCATGCTTTCCATGACCCACCTCGAAGGCAAGCCGCAGGTAGTCATGCGGGCGCACTGGCCCTGGCAGTGCTACGAGCGCAGCCGTGACCTCGGGGGCGCAGCCGCCGACTGGTACACGCTGGAGGGGCCGACAGTGCGAAAGCACGGCGGCAAGTATTACTGCTTCTATTCCGGCGGATGCTATCAGAACGACACCTACGGCGTGGATTATCTGGTCGCCGATCATGTTTTCGGCCCATGGCAAGAGATCGGCAAGGACCGTGGTCCGCAGCTCCTATGCTCCGTTCTCGGTCAGGTCATCGGCCCCGGCCATCATTCCATCGTTTCTTCACCGGACGGCAAACAGGACTTTGCCGTGTATCATGCCTGGAACCCGGCCATGACCGACCGCCTGATGTGTGTCGATCCCCTCCTCTGGACCCCCGAGGGACCGGTGATCAAGCGGTTCCAGGAATACATCGAAAGCCGGAGCGAATAAAGGAGCGTTATGACGGACAAAATCACTCAGATTGAATGGGCCTGCCTCGAGGGGCGTCGGCCGCGAAGCGCGGGCAGCAATGCGCGGCTTGGGGACCATGGAATCGCTGTCCGTGTTCCTCTCCTGCGCGTGACCACGGCGGACGGTGCCACCGGATTCGGGCATAGCTGGGCCTCTCAAGAGGAGGCGTCCAAGCTGCTGGGGCAGAGTGTCCCATCGCTCTTCGATGCCGCCGTGGGCGTGCCGGACCTCTGGCGGTCGGTCGAATATCCTCTTTGGGACCTCGCAGGCAATTTGACGGACCGCCCGGTGTATGCGCTGGCGGCGAAGATCAACCACCGACCGGTTCCCCGCATCTGCCGCGTCCCCACTTACGACACGTCGCTGTACTTCGACGATCTGCACCTTCAAACCGACGAAGAGGCCGCCGCGCTGATCGCCGCCGAGGCATTGGAGGGAGCGGCACGAGGCCACCGGGCGTTCAAGATCAAAGTCGGGCGCGGGGCACGCTGGATGCCGCTGGAAGAAGGCACGCGCCGGGACATCGCCGTCATCCGCGCCGTCCGGGCGGCGGTTGGGCCGGACGCGGCTTTGCTGCTCGATGCCAACAACGGCTGGAATTTGAACCTGACCAAGCGAGTCCTCTCCGGGACCGCTGACTGCCGTATTCACTGGATGGAAGAAGCTTTCCACGAAGATTCGGTGCTGTACGCCGACCTGCGAGCCTGGCTGCAGGCGCAGGGCCTGTCAACGCTGATTGCGGACGGCGAAGGCGACGCCTCCCCCGCCGCCCTCCGCTGGGCACGCGAAGGGCTGGTGAATGTGATCCAGTACGACGTTTACGGCCACGGCTTTACCCGCTGGCTCGAAACGGGCCGTCAGCTCGACGGCTGGGGCGCGGGCAGTGCCCCGCACCATTACGGAGTCCACACGGGGAACTACGCCGCCTGCCACCTGGCCCCGGCCCTGTCAGGCTTCACCTACGCCGAGTGGGACGAAACGGCGACGTCGGGCCTGGACGGATCCGAGTACCGGATCGTGGATGGTTCTATTACTGTGCCTGCCCGGCCCGGATTTGGCTTGTCGCTGGATTCAGGTGTGTTCGAGCAAGCGGTGGAGCAGGGCGGCTGGCGGGCGGACTTGCAAAACGCGCCATAACCTGCTATATTTAGCTGTCAGCACTTTTCGCCCGCGCACACTTCAGGGGGACATCCTTTGGCTCAGGTACTTTTACGCAATCTTTTCAAGCGGTTCGATAAAACGACCGCGGTCAACAATCTGACTCTCGACATTAAAGATCGGGAATTTATGGTGCTGGTCGGGCCATCGGGCTGCGGCAAGACCACCGCCCTGCGGATGATCGCCGGGCTGGAGGAGGTTTCCGACGGCGAGATTTTAATCGGGGAGCGGGTAGTCAATAATGTCTCGCCCAAAGACCGGGATATTGCAATGGTCTTTCAGAACTATGCCCTGTACCCGCACATGACCGTGTTCGAGAACATGGCCTTCGGCCTGAAGCTTCGCAAAGTCCCTAAACCTGACATCCAAAAGCGGGTGACCGATGCCGCCGCCCTCCTCGGCATCGAAGTTCTGCTGCAGCGCCGCCCCGGCCAGCTTTCCGGCGGCCAGCGGCAGCGGGTCGCTCTGGGCCGGGCCATAGTCCGCGAGCCGCAGGTCTTTTTGATGGATGAGCCGCTTTCGAACTTAGACGCCAAGCTGCGCGTTCAAACCCGCGCCGAGCTGATTAAGCTGCACCGGCGGCTGGGGATCACGACGGTCTACGTCACCCATGACCAGGTCGAGGCCATGACCATGGGGGATCGGATCGCCGTCATGCAGGGAGGTGTCCTGCAGCAGTGCGCCCCGCCGATGGAGATCTACCAGCACCCGGTAAATATGTTCGTGGCGGGCTTTATCGGCACCCCGTCGATGAACTTCCTCAAAGCCACTTTGAATAAAAACGGCGGCGGCTACGCGATCGACTGCGGAGCCTTCACTGTTTCCGCCCCCGCCGCCCAGTCCGGCAAATTGGAGGCGTATGTCGGCAAGCCCGTGATCCTCGGCGTTCGCCCTGCGGACATTTTCGATAAGAACTTAAAGAATCCGATTGAGGCCGCCGAGGGGAACACTGTCCGGACTCAGGTGGACGTTTCCGAGCCGATGGGCGATATCATCACGCTCTACCTGACCGCCGGGGTGCATTCTTTGGTGGCGACGGTGGATGCCGAGACGCAGGCCAAAGACGGGCAGGCACTCGACGTGCTGTTCGATCTGGCAAAGACGCACCTCTTCGACCCGGAGACGGAGCAGGCGATTTATTAACCATTGGTGCTAGTTTAGTTTTGGCTTCAGAGTGCTACTTGGAGCATCGAAAGCGCGATAAATCCGTTTTCGTCGGCTTGTAGGCCATCCCACAAGCAGCACACGTTGAAGGCCGCCAGCGCAAACGCCAGCCGTGCCTTCAGACCTGACCAGACCCGATGCCCCACTTTCTTCATATGGCAGGTGTGGGTGAGCATGGACAGCACTGTCTCGATCAGCATCCGCTCGTTCCAGACGCCGCGTTTGCAGATCTTGAGGTTCTCGGGGTCGCGCTGCTCCTGGGTCGTCTTGACGTGGAAGCCGCTGTCGCCAAGGATCAACATCTGGCCGTCGTACTTCTGGATCAGTGGTTGGAATGTGGCATCGTAGACATTGGCGGTATCTACCGCCCAGTCGACTACGCACCCGAGATGATCCAGCACGAAACACAGTTTAGCCCCCACGATCCAGCGGTGATTGGATTTGCCCTTCTTGCCGATCTGCTTATCGCTGCGCCCTTCGCGCCTCGGATGAATGAGTTCAATACCGAAGCTGTCAATCACGCCCAGCAGCGAGGGCGAAGCCAGAAAGTGCTCTGCCCAATCTTGATGGGCCGCCAGCAGGCGAAAGAAGCGGGTGCGCTCGGGCAGGCGGGGGAACAAAGATTTCATGTTCGCTTTGGCCCAGCGATAGAAGGCCCGGTTGCCGACGCCTTTGAGAGCAAACAGTAGCCCCAGGGTGACGGTCTCACTGGGATAAAGCAGTGCCTGGCTATGTTTTTGTTGGTCGGGCATGGCGTCGTCAACGCGGCAAAAGAGTTCTATGGTAAAATCGTGAATGGTCATCGGTCTTGCCTCCATTACGGATGTGGTAATCAGTAATACGCAAGCCGATGACTGTTTTTCAAGGCTGATAAGTGTTTTTCAAGGCTGATAAGTGTTTTTCAAGACTGTTTTAAGATAAAATCAAACTAGCACCAATGGTTAGTAGGGGCCAGCTCATGCCTTGCAGGCACCCCCTCGGGTCTCGGATTCCGGATCCGAACGTCCGCAGGACGCCTCACCTAGCGAGTGGTTTTCAACCACTCGCTCTTTTGCCGCCCGCCCTCTTGATGTGCTACAATCACTCATGATCTTCTGGCTTCTAGCAATGGTGTTCGCTCTGATCGGTCTGCCGGTGGTACTTGTCCTTATCAGCAGGCGGATCGCTCTGCTGGCGAAATCGCTCGCGGAGAAGCAGTGTGACGGAAGCCCGGCCTATCCGACAGCGGAGATGCTGGATGCCACGTTCACCCCGGAGTCGGAGGGTGTTTGGCCCCCGCCCCCAACCGTAGGGCAGGAGTTTCCCTAGCTCGTCGCGAATAGAACACCCATGAGAACAAATGATGCACCGTTGCTTCACACTCAAACCGGCTTCGTGAACTGGCACGGCAGCCGCCGCGACTTTCTACGGGGCGTGACCGTCGCCGCTGGCGTGCTGCTGGTCGGCTGCGGCCACTCCAGCGTTCCCGGCGCACGAGTGACACTCACGCAGTGGTACCATCAGTACGGCGAAAAGGGAACCCAGGAAGCGGTGGTTCGTTACGCGAAGGCCTATACGGCACTGCACCCGGATATCGCTATTCAGGTGGTCTGGGTGCCGGGCGACTACGGCACCAAGCTTTCGACCGCCCTACTGACACGCGGCGGACCGGATATTTTTGAGGGTCAGATCACGAAGCCGATGGTCACGGCAGAGCAGGTCGCGCCGCTCGACGATCTCTTTCCCCCGGCAGTGCGCTCGGACTTCTCCCCCCGTGATCTCGCCCAAAACAGCGTGGACGGCAAAATCTACGGCCTGAAAATGCTCGATGACACCGGCATCCTCTACTACCGCAAAAGTCTGCTGAAGGCGGCGGGCCTCGCGCCGCCCAAAACGATGGACGAGGTGATCGCCGCCGCCAAAAAGCTGACGACTGGCACTCGCAAGGGCTTGTTTCTCGGCAATGACGGCGGGGTGGCGGCCCTGATCAATATTGCGCCGTGGTCGGCGGGCGGCGATTTCCTGGCCGATAACAAGATCGTTTTCAATACGCCGCAGGTCGCTGGGGCCTACGAAAAGATGCGGGAGCTAAGCGACTCCGGGGCACTGCTGATCGGTGCGCCCACCGACTGGTGGGAAGCGGATGCTCTAGTGCAGGGACAGGCCGCCATGCAGTGGGGCGGGTTGTGGTCCTACCCAACCATCGCCAAAGCACTCGGCGGGGACGTCGGCGGCATGGCCTGGCCCGCCCTGGAGACTTCCGGGCACCCTGCGACATTTCTCGGCGGCTGGTCGGCGATGGTCAATGCCCAGAGCAATCAACTCGAAGAAGCGAAACGGTATTTGAAGTGGCTCTGGCTGGACAGCCCGAAAATTCAAGAGGACTGGTGCCTGGGCTACGGGTTCCATGTGCCGCCGCGCCTCAGCCTGGCCCGATCCGCCGCGCCGCTCCAGGCCGGGGTCGCGGCGGGTGCCGTCAAAGACCTGAATTCCTGGGGCCGCTCCCTGCCCCCGGAATGGAACTCGGCCATGGGCACCGCGCTCACTGATGCCGTCACCAATATCCTCAAAGAAGGCCGCCCTGCCGCCCCGGAGCTGGCGGTCGCCGCGAAGAAATGCGAGCGGGAACTTAGCCGCCTTCTGGAATAACCGATGCCAATTTTGCAGAAAAGCCAGGCGGACCGCTCCGCGACATTCGCCTTTTGGGCCTTCGTCAGCCCCGCACTGCTCGGCCTGACCGTCTTCACGCTCGTGCCGATTGTCTGGGGGTTTTTGCTCAGCCTCTCGCACGCTCAGAACACGATTCATCCGGGCCACTTTATCGGCTTCCGCAACTACGCCGATCTGCTGACCGACGAAGCGTTTCTGAAGTCGCTGGTCACGATCGTCGTGTTCGCCGTGTTTATCGTGCCCCTGACTTTCGCGGTCTCGCTGGGCCTGGCATTGCTGGTCAACAAGGTCGGCTGGGGCCGGTCGTTCTTCCGCACCGTATTCTTCATTCCCTCGGCGGTGTCCTACGTGGTCGCATCGCTGATCTGGAAAGTCAGCCTGTTCAACGGCCTGCCGTTCGGGTTCGTCAACCATCTCATCGGCCTGTTCGGAGTCCATCCCGTGGCCTGGATCGGAACAGCCCATCCACCCTGGTACTGGCTGGTGCTGGTGACGGTCCGGCTCTGGCTGCAGGTCGGCTTTTTCATGATCATTTTTCTGGCGGGCCTGCAGGAAATTCCCAAATCTCTCTACGAGGCGGCTTCAGTGGACGGAGCCGGACCAGGCTGGCCGGTCTTTCGCTACATCACACTGCCGCAGCTCAAAGCGACCTCGGTCTCCGTGCTGCTGCTCAACTTAATTGCAGCGTTTCAAGCCTTCGATGAGTTTTACAATATTCTGGGCGGCTCCGGCGCCTCTATCGGGAATGCGTCACTGGCCCGTCCGCCGCTGGTTTATCTTTACTCCCTGGCCCTCAGCAACCAGGACTTCGGGCGCGGCGCGGCAGGCGGCTTTATTCTGACCGCCTTGATCTTTGCCGTGACCCTGCTGCAAGGACGCATTTTTGGATTTGGGGGGTCGGAGAAATGAACAAGCGAAACGCCCTCACTTCCCTTCCCCGCACTGCCTGGCTGCTATTTGTTGCCCTGCTCTTTCTCATCCCATTTTATCTCATCGGGCGAAATTCCCTGATGACAGACAGCGAGATCACGTCGCCGTACTGGGCGTGGCTGTCCCCGCGTCCGCAGTGGAGCAATTTCAGTGCTCTGTTTCATGACCCGGCGGCACCGATGCTGACGGGGCTGGCGAATTCCGCAATCATTGCCGTGGTGACGCTTGTCTTCCAAATGCTGTTTTCCTCGATGGCAGGGTACGCTCTAGCGCGGATCCCCGCACGGGGCCGAAACGTGGTCTTTTTCCTGATTCTGGCCACGCTGATGATTCCGGGGGCGGTGACATTTGTCCCGACCTTCGCCGTCATGGCCTATCTGGGCGGGGTGAATACGCGCTGGGGGATCATCGCGCCGGGGGTGTTCAGCGCGTTCTCGATCTTTTTGTTCCGGCAGTTCTACCTGCGCTTCCCCGCCGAGATCGAAGAAGCTGGACGGCTGGATGGCCTGAGCTACTTCGGCGTCTACTGGCGGCTGCTACTGCCGAACTCCACCAATATCATCATGGCTCTGGGCGTGCTGACCTTTATCGCCAGCTGGAACGCGTTTTTATGGCCTTTGGTCATCGGGCAGGACCCGTCGGCCTGGACCGTGCAGGTGGTACTCTCGACGTTCCTTTCCTCCCAAAAACTCAACCTGCCCCAGCTTTTCGCCGCCGCTGCGGTCGGAGTCGCCCCGCTGGTGCTGGTCTTTCTCGTCATGCAGCGATATATTGTCGAAGGGGCTAAGTTCTCCGGCGGCAAAGAGTAACTCACGCAAAAACGCCCGGTGCAGACTGCACCGGGCGTTTTCTGTTTCGGCTACTTCTTGACGAACTTCAGCGCGGTCGCATTCATACAGTAGCGCAGGCCGGTCGGCTTCGGGCCGTCGTCGAAGACATGCCCCAGGTGGCTGCCGCAGCGGGCACAGACAATCTCCGTGCGCTCCATCAGCAGGCTGGTGTCACTCTGCTTTACGATGCTGCTTTTGGAAATCGGCTGCCAGAAGCTTGGCCAGCCTGTCCCCGAGTCGAACTGCGTCTCTGTGCTGTAGAGCGGATTATCGCAGGCAACGCATTTGTAAATCCCGTTGCCTTTCTTCTCATACTGGCCGGAGTAGGCGGGATCGGTCCCGGCCTGGCGCAGGATATGGTACTGAGCGGGCGTTAATTGCTTCTTCCACTGAGCGTCCGTCTTCATCACAGGATACCGATGCGCGGGGGCCGATGCCCCCGGCTGCGAAAGGCCCCAGCGGCCCAATAGCAGCGAGGCACCGACAATCCCGGCGGCCCCAAATCCGTTCCGCAGCAGTTCCCTTCGTGTCAAATTCGTCATAGTCTTACCTCTTGCTAGTATATACCCATCACAGAGGCAAAAAGTTCAATTTGGGGCAAGATAGGTCCGGCAGTAGTCCACAAAGTCAACCGGCATGGCGGTCGGCTTGCCCGTGGAGCGAAAGATATAGCAGCCGCTTTGCTCGGCTTTCGCATACTCTTTGCCGGTTTCCGGGCAGACAAAGCGCAGGGCGACCGACCAAGCGGACTTTCCGAGGTGTGTCATCCAGAGCCGAACACTCACGGCATCTTCAAGGCGAATCGGCAGCTTGTAGACTATCTCCGTGCGTGTCAGCACCGCCGTCAGATCTGCGGCATGAAGCCGCTCGGTCGGCCACGGGCTGGTCTGCTGGAACGCCGTCCGGGCATCTTCCAGCCAGCGGACATAAGTGGCGTTATGCACGAGGCTGGAAGGGTCGAAGTCGTAATACTGCGGAGAAAGCCGATATTCGAACACGTTAGTCATGCGTCACTTCTCTTAAAACGGCCATCAGCAGATCAGCAAGATGGCGAACCGAGTCTCTATGCATGATTTCTAACCCATGCGAGTTTTCCGCTCCGAATGCCAGCGTCACAGGCCGGGCCACCAGGCCGTACAATGCGCCGCAGGAGGCATCGCTTCCTCCTCGGGACAAAGCCTGGAAATGGGGTGACTGTCCAATACTGTCCGCCGCTCTCGCCACGAGGTCAATGTCCGACGCCTGCATCGCGCTGTACGAATCGCTGACCCAGACCGTCGGACTGCTGTCCAGCGGGAACGGACTCTCCGGCACGCGCGGCCCGATCTCCAGCGCAATTCCCACGGTCGCGGGCCGCTGCCGCAACATCCAGAGTGCCCCCTGCCCTCCGACTTCTTCGGCGGTCGTCGCAGCGAATAAAACGCGCTCATGCCACTCGGCAGGTGCATCTTGGAGGCTTTCCAATGCCAGCAGCATCGCCGCGAGGTCGGCCCGGTCATCTAAAAAAGGCGCAGAGACAAAGTCCCCGACTTCCGTGACGATCCGCCGCGACGGATGCAGCACGACCCGCGTTCCCGCCCGCACGCCTGCCGCCGCGAGTTCCGAAGCCGACAGCCCCGTGAATACTTTGGCGTCGGCCCAATTCAAAGCCCGTTCTTTTGCCTGCGACGCGACGCTTGCAGGGTCGGTCGTGTGAATACTTCCAAACGACGCGATTCCCGTGAGCGAGCCGCCGGATGCCAGTATCAGCACGGGACATTCACCCCACTTCCAGGGGAACACTCCGCCCAGCGGCGCGACCGCCAGACGGCCATCCGCTTCGACCCGCTGCACGATCAGCGCGATCTCATCCAGATGCGCCATGACGACAACTTGCGGCTTCTCGGGTATCTCCCCCGCGCCCGGCAGCGAGACCAGCAGATTGCCCCGCACATCGGTCTCGGAAACGCAGTTCAGATGGTTCGTATGGGCCGCGACAGCCTCCCGCACCGCACTTTCCTGTCCCGGCGGCCCCGGCAGCGCGACCAGCTCACGGACTAATTCGATTGAGTTCAGCATAGGATTCCTGTAATATGTGTGGCGTTTCGATAAATCAGGCAGGTTCGAGAACACGACCCCCACCTCCATCCATACCCGGATTGGAAATACGGGTGAGGCCAAGCAAGAGGGCGGGGGCATATTCAGAGGGCGCAGACGGAGATAAGAGGGCGCAGCAAGCAGCGCCCCTACGGTTAGACCGACATTTCAATGCCGGCTCTACCTGACGACTTCCGCTCACTCCTCCGGCAGCTTATCGTACACCGCACACTTCGCTCCCACCCGCAACGCCCACCCCGAGTCTCCGTAGCTCCAGTGCCACCACTCTCCTAAATAGTTTGTCAGGCCTGTCTTGCTCAGCGTGTCGAAGAGCAGGCGGCGGTTTTTTTGCGCCTCTTCCGACAGCCCCTTTGTATCCCCCGGCGCACTGGTTTCGTCCATCTCGAAGGGCGAAGTCATGTCCAGCCATTCGTGCGTTTTGGTATTGATCAGGCTGAAATCCACCGCACCGCCCGTGGTATGCGGCGGCGGGCAAGGGTCGTCCGGCGGGGCGGACATGGTATTCGCGATCCGGTGCAGAGTGACTTTTTTCCACTCGGGGTGTTTTTTAGCGAACTCTCCTTTGATCTCCTCATACATAAACCGCTGCTGGGCCAGTGGGCGGAAGCCTTCGATGATGATAAGGTCGGTTCCGGCGGGCAGTGCCTCAGCAGCTTCCGCCAGCATCTCGGCAACACGCTGACGAACCTTAGGAGTCCGCTTCATTTCCGTGAACTTCGGGTGCTTTTCCGCGAAGTGGATCCGCTTCGAGAGCGTGCGCGGGTCTACCAGAGGCTCGCCATTGTCTTCGATAGGGACAGCGCGGAGCTTCGTCAGGGGTTCGCCAAAAGAACGCGGCATGAGAGTTTACTTTCTAATTTTTGGCAGGCAGGAGAAGACGAGTGACTGAAAGTCATTCGCTAGGTGAGGCACCCTTCGGGTGTAAAGAAAGCAGGCCGATTGCCTGTTCTGCTTCTTCGCCAGAATCCGACGTCCGCAGGACGCCTCACCTAGCGAGTGGTTTTCAACCACTCGTGCTATTTTGTTTCACTTCAATTTGTTTCAATTAAAGCCGAGACCGCCGCGAACTGCTCTTTCAGCGCGGGATACAGCGCGCGGTAGACGGCGTTGTATTTCCGGTACACGGCATGCGCCGCCGGGTCGGGTGCCGTCTCGGAGACAGTGTGAATCGCGGCCTTGCAGGCGTCAGCCACGCTCGCGTAGGCTCCCGTACCGACTGCTGCCAGGAGGGCGACTCCCAGGGCCGGGCCTTCATCCCCCGCCAGCGTCGTGTGAGGGTAGCCGGTCACATCGGCGTGGATCTGGTTCCACACCGGCGATTTGGCCCCGCCGCCCGACGCCCGCACCTGCGTGATAGGGATACCAATCTCCTGGAAGATTTCAAACGTGTCGTTCAGCGCATAGGCGACGCCTTCCAGCACCGCCCGCGCGAAATGCTGCCGCTGATGCCGCAGAGTCATGCCGAAGAAGACCCCCCGCGCATTCGCATCCGGGTACGGCGTCCGTTCGCCGGTCAGGTACGGCAGGAAAACCAGCCCTTCGGACCCGGCGGGCACGAGATTGGCCCCCTCCGCCATAAGCGTGTAGGGGTCGTGCCCTAATGTACGACCGACGACCCCTTCCGGCTGAAAGAACGTATCCCGCAGCCAGCGCAGGGAACCGCCCGCCGACAGCACGACCCCCATCGTGTGCCATTTGCCCGGTACCGCATGGCAGAACGTATGCACGCGCAGCTTCGGGTCGGTCGCAGGCGTGTCGGAATAGGCACACACAACCCCGCTCGTGCCGACGATGCTGGATACGATCCCCGTCTCCACAACCCCGCTGCCCACCGCCCCCGCCGCCTGATCGCTCGCCCCGCCGACTACGGGCGTCCCGGCGGCAAGGCCCGTCAGACTTGCCGCTTCGGCGGAAATATGCCCCGTGATCTCAATGCTCTCCGCGCACTCGGGCATGAACGACCGGGGGATGCCCGCCGCTTCCAAAACTTCCAGCGACCACTGCCGCTTCGCCACATCCAGCAGCGCCGTCCCGCTGGCATCGGAGACTTCGGTGGCATGGACTCCGGTCAATTTGTAGCGAATATAGTCCTTCGGCAGCAGCACCTTGGCGACCCTGTCATAGATTTCGCGCTCATGGTTGCGCAGCCAGACGATCTTTGGAGCCGTGAAGCCCGTCAGCACCGGGTTTGAGATGTACTTGACCAGGTTCTCCGCCCCGACCTGCGCCGTGATCCAGTCGCATTCGGCCTGTGTCCGCTGATCGCACCACAAGATGGCAGGCCGCAGCACACGGTTGTCTTTGTCCAAAAACACCGACCCATGCATCTGCCCCGACAATCCGATTCCGGCGATCTCCTCCCCGCGCACCCCCACCTTCTCCAGCACGGCCCGCGTCGCCGCCACGACCGCCTTCCACCAATCGTCCGGGTCCTGCTCCGCCCATAAGGGCCGGGGGGTCGAGAGCGGATATTCCCGCGTCTCCGACGCCACCGCCTGTCCCGCTTCCGTGATTAGCAGAGCCTTCGTGCCGCTCGTACCGATGTCAAGGCCTAAGTAATAGGGCATAGTACTAATCCTCGTTTTCCAATTATCCTTCCCAAGAAGACCCACCAATTGTTTGCAGGCCATCAAGGAGATCATCAATGCGTATCGCGATAATATCCTCCCGACGCTTTGCTTCCATTGCAATTTGCGCGGCTATCGGGTACTCCTGCTCGCCTCGAAGTGCTTCCGCCGCCGCATCCAGCTTTTCCTGGACATAGGCGACAGTGAGAGTCCTTACGAGAAAGTCTATATTCTCCGGCAGCCATGCCGCGTCGAAAATCGACGTATCGCTTTCCGTCAGGTATGGCCCACCACCCACACCGTCGGGTATCCAAACTGGAAAAACCGGATTTTCACCTTGTAGGTAAACCAGTCCTGACGCGTACATCACAGCAGAAACCGCTTTGCTGGGACTGTCCAATTTCCACCAGGAGAGCCATATTGGACTAATGATAGGACTGATATATCCCAGAGAGTTGAAGCGGTAGAGCCAGCCATACGCGGGCGTGCTTGTTCCATCATAAGCAGACCCACGCTCCGCTTTAATTTGGTCCATCCCTTCATCCTGAATCCAACGAATTTGCCGATGTCACTGACGGCAGCACGATCGCCCCCGCGACCAGTTTGTAGCAGCAGTGGTCCCACTCGGTCGGCTCGCCGAGGCTGACGGTGAACAGCAGGTCGTCACCGGCGGCGTACCCGGCCTCCGCCGGGGTGTAAAGACCGGGCGGACTTGCGGCGAGGCGCAGGGCCGCCGCCGGGTCGGTGACGGACAGGTTGTAGAACGCATTCCCGAGGCGGAACTTGGCCCGGGTCTGCCGGTGAAAGTTTTTCGTCAGCCGCACTTCCCACTCGAGGTGGGTCGGACGGATCAGCACCAGCGACGCCCGGGCGGGGGCGTACTTGAATAGGCAGTGAGCGATCCGGTCCCGGCAGTCCCCCAGGAGCGGCGTTCCCGGCGATAAGTTCTGCTCTAGAAGGCGGCGGGCCTCCGGCGCGGGCCGGGCGACGAGTTCCCACGGCCCCGGAGCGAGAAGCCGGTTTTCCGGCTGATGCGGCTTCGGCACGGGCCGGGAGCAGCAAACCCGCAGAACATCCAGCAGGCGCGGCTGGGTTCCGTCGGGCAGCGTGATATCCTCGGTGGACAGGGCACCCTCCCCGGTCAGAGTGACGGGCCGAAGCCAGCCGCCGCCGTCGGTGCGCAGCCCGGCAACGCAGTGCTGGCTGTACTTCTTCGAGTTGGCCAGACAGAGAATCTCAACGGAAACGGTCTCAGAACAAACACTTTCAAAAATGGGCATCCTACCCTCCTTGTCACTCCTGTGATTTTTGACGCGAACTTAGCTACAAATCGATACTCTGCATATCACCCCACCGGGCGGCGAGATACTCCACGACCAGCCGCCGATGGCAAAACTCGGCGGTATGCTCGCTGCACAGAAGCACCGTCGGTGCGACGAATAATGCTTTGTCGAGATGATCTTCGACTTTGCGCTCCGTCAGCAGTGCTTGAAAATCCTGTTCGTAGCTCTCCCAGCTTCCCGAATGCTTCTTGTAAGCGTCCAGCATCTCCTGACTGGGTGCGAGCAGCGGCTCGTGGCGGTACTCCGCCCCGCACAGCTCCCGCAGGAAAAACGCCAGGTCGGTCTGCTTGGCGAAGCCCGCCAACTGGGAGCGGTTGTTTAACCGTACATCGATCAGGCACTTGATCCCAGCGTTTTTTAATCGTGTGAAAAAGTGCTCCGCCGTGCTTCGGGTGAAACCGATTGTATAGATCTCCATACGGGAACCTCCTCCATGAATTCTTCGAAAAGACTGCGGTTTTGGCCTTTTGCCTCGGACTCTAACCGGCGCAGTTCTTCTTCCGACTCGACCGCACCGGTGCCCCGAATGTGCAGCACGGGAACCCCGGCCTCATACAGCACCCGCGAGACCAGCAGCCGCCGGTGACAGATCGAAGGGTTTTCTTCGCTGCACAGGATCGCCGTGCGCAGCTTCTGGCTTCCGGTCAGAAGCCGCTCCAGACCCTCCTGAAAGAGAAATGAACGCGCCAGCTTGGCGTAAGCGACGTGGCCTTCGTCGTCGTAGTACGTTTCGTCGTCCGGCCTTCCGCCCAGCTCGCGCCCGTAGAAACCGTATTTCAGGCCATCTGCTTCGGCGGCGGCCTTCAGCACCTCCCGGTTGAAGTGCGGGGAGTAGCGGGAGTACGGCGACGAGCGCGTGTCGATCAGCACCTCGATATTATGGGCTGACAAGAGCGCGAGAAACTTTTCGAGTGTGTGGTTCGAGTGTCCCACGGTGTAAAGGGGGGGTGCAGTTTCTGTTTGGCTGTCCATGTCGGGTCTCCAATTCTTCCTGAAGTGGGGGCGATTTTAACTGTAGTACTGAGAAAGGTACTTCTGGGCGCGTGTCAGGCCGAGCTGCTCCCCAGCCCAGGAGCCGTTATAGCGGGCGTCTTCCAGCTCCACCGAGATATGTCCGGCATAGCCGAACTCGGACAAAATCGCCGCCGCCTGACCCCAGGGCACGACTCCGTCGCCGGGGATGCAGTACCGCCACCAGCCTTCCCCAAAGCCAGGCTGGTTTTTGGCCGCCGAGCCGGGATGGTCGGCGGGCAGAGACGCTCCTAGAGTGCCGGTCTCGTACAACCGGGCGGCATCGAAGGCCGTGTCTTTGCCGTGGACATGCCGGACATGACCGCCAAACTCGGAGAGAAAGCGCAGCGGATCCACCCCGACCCGCACTAGGTGGCTGGGATCGTAGTTCAGCTTTAAAGCCCCGGCTCCAACTTGGGCATCGACCGCCAGCATGGCGCGGACCGTCTCCGGGGTCACGCCCAGCGCGGGGTAGCCTGGGCTGTCGCCCGGCCAGCCTTCCATGCAGTAGGAGATCCCGGCAGACGCCAAAATTTCGCTGACCGCCGGCCAGCCTTCTGACCAGTAACGGAAGCTGTCTCCGCGCGACTGGCTGCGGTCTCGCGGCACGAAGACGCCGAAGGCCCGGGTCAAGCCAAGATCTTTCGCCCGCGTCGCCGCTTCCGTCACCGTCGCGACCACTCCCCGGCGAATGTCGGGGTCCGGCGAGAGCAGCGGCGAAGTCGCCATCAGGTCGAATGTCCCAATCTCCAGACCGGCTCCCCGTACGGCATCTACCTTCTCCTTGTCCGGTGCCCCGAGGTCCAGTGCACCGAAGCCGTGGTCCGCCGCCCAGGATGCCAGCTCAGGCAGCTTGGGAACTTCCGCCGACCAGGGGATCCGAAATGCGATTGCCATACGATGATTTCTCCATGCCTCAAAATTGCTGCTGGTGAAGTTGTTCTCCGTGCCCGGTGTTTTATCCTTCTGTGCACCATGCCGCACAATTCGCAGCATGACTGAGCAGCAACCGGCATTGAAATGCCGGTTTTCCCGTAGGGGCGGGGCTTGCCCCGCCCCTACGGGCAGCACAGCCGTCCCTTGACAGCCGCCGCGCCATATGCTATTCTAACGCTTCACAAGCAGCACACTACGACCTCGATCCCGGAGATATAACTTATGCGATTACTCACGACCGCCACCCTCACGGCCGCCTTTGGCGTGACCGTCATACTGGCGGGTACTCATAGCAGCCCGGCGGCAGCACCGAAGCCCGCCGCTTCGAATGTTGTCAAGAAGCCCACCGCTTCGAATGCGGCTCTGATCACTCAGGGCAAGGCTGTTGCCAATTCCAATGGCTGCAATAGCTGCCACACGGCCACTTACAGCGGCAAAAAGGGCTTTTCGCCCAGTATCCGCTCCACAGGGGTGACGAAGCAGTACACCCTTGCCACTTGGGAGCGCATGATGAACACCGGAGTCACGGAGGACGGTGGCCATGTCGCGAAGCCGATGCCCGTCTATCGTATGTCCGCCAAAGACAGTGCCCCGCTGTATGCGTTTATGAAAAGCCTGAAGTAGCCGATGACCCCGCAGAACCCCGACCCCCTGCCCAGTGCCCTGGCCGAGACCCAGCTCCGCGTCCTGCAAGCCCAGCTTGACCGGATGCGGAGCATGCACTACGGCTATTACGTGCAGTTCTTTCAGGCAAACCACCTCTATACGGTCCTGGCACTGCTGAATATCACCCTCGCGCTGTATTATCCGCTGCGAGCCGTGGTGCTGGTGCTGCCGTTCTTCATCGTCTACGCCGGGTTCTTCTGCGCCTACCTGCTGACCTACAACCTGTTCGCCCGAATCTACGCGACGGCCCTGGAGAAGAAGATCAACTCTTTGCTCGGGGCCGAGCTTCTGGTTGCCCACAAAATGGAAGATGTCTATATTTACCGCACCCCCGGCCTGAAATTCGTCGCTCTGGACCTCTCCCAGCCCTGGACCGCCATCAGTGCCAGCACGCTCTCGGTCACTGTCGGCGGGATCTTGACTTACCTGCTCGCCAGCTACCGGGCCAACCAGATCCTGCCGTCCCTTGCCTCCCATTACCCGCCTCTGCACCTCTACTGGCCCCTGCTCGCTGTTTGGACCATGGGCCATCTCGCCTGGCTGCTCTGGTTCTTCGTCGGCGGCAAACCGGAGAAAGAAATTGCTGGGATCGTCAACGAAGCGTATGGAACGGGGCCTTAATTTCATACCAAATCACGACCAAAAACGACAATCGAAACCAAAGCTAAAAAAAGTGTTACCAAAGCTAAAAAAACAGCATTGATTGGTATTGACAAGTAGAAAACTATGTGTTATTATGGTTTTGTCAACAAGATACATCTGCGATTAATGCTTTGTATTTTCAACGATAACAAGCTTTACTAGATTGATCGCAGCGCCGCAGTGGAAGAGGAATTGTTATGGAAAATCCACCGACGAAGCCGAGCACCAAAGGCTTCACGCTCATCGAATTGCTCGTCGTTATCGCCATTATTGCGATCTTGGCCGCTATTCTTTTCCCAGTTTTTCAGAAAGTGCGCGAGAACGCCCGCCGTGCCTCCTGCCAGAGCAACCTCAAGCAGCTCGGGTTGGCGGAAATCCAGTATGCCCAGGACAATGAAGAGCAGTTCACCGGTGCCTTTACGCAAGACCCGAATATTCTTGGGTACACCGACCTTCGTATACATTGGCCGGAGATGATTTACCCCTACACAAAAGGGGTTGGTGTTTATAACTGCCCGGACCTCCCTGTAGCGCAAAACAGCCGAAACGACAACCTGCCTAACCGTAAAGATCTTAATCCTAACACGTATCTCAATGGGACGGGGTATTCCTACAACAACCTGGATAAGATTAATAGCTTCTATGTTCCCATCGGTGTCGCGCCGACGGGGGAGGCAAACGGCGTTCCGCTCGCACTTCTAACAAGCTCGGCGGAAACCATCATGATATGCGACGGCCACGGCTATGACAACCTTTGGCCGGATGACATGATCGATGTCACAAAAGACACATACTATGGTCAACCCTTTCGTGGGTTAGTGTCAAATTCTGGTAAATGGGGCGTAGATCATCGGCATGGCGACAAGGATTTTGTCAACTACCTCTTTTATGACGGCCATGTGAAATCCCTTCATAATTCAATGAAGCAGACCGCTAAATACCCTGGCGGCGGGACATACTACTGGTATCTCGTCAAGCCTGAGTAATCGCATTAGAGTATGTCAACACGTGCGAAAGATACTTTAACCGAAAAGCCTCGGTCCCTTGATCAGCACCGCCCACGCCGGGCGGTGCTTTTTTCGGGCTTAATTCTACTTGCGGCAGTTCTAGTTGCTCTCTTCGTAATTCCTGCCCTCTGGCGCGAGGCGCAGCTTCGAGAAGCGTACTTACCAACTCTAGAATCAGACGCCGCGCGAACGCCGGAAGACGGGCCGCTGCAGGCACTGGTGGGGACGCGACGCATGGAGGCCGGGGAATATTCCGGGGCGGCAGACGCGTTGCGGCAGGCGATTGCCGATGGGGAGTCGACGGAACTGGTCTGGCGGGAGCTGGCCGCGAATACCGCTGCGGCGGGAGACGGTAAACGGGCGGTTGCCGACCTGCATCTGGCACTGAGAACGTTTCCCAACTCATTCAGTCTGCAGAATGTGCTGGCGCAGGTGCATGTCGCGGGACCGGCGGCGAGTGCCGAGACGCTGGCAAAGGCGATCGCGCCCGAAGGTCCCGCCCTGCTGCGAGAGAGGTACGCGGCGGGGAGCCGATTGAACGGTCTGAGCGAGTGGCTGGGGCGACAGAACCCGGAAGCCAGCGGATTTGCCACGCGCGAGGCATGGGCGCATCAGGAACCAGACAATGCTCAAGTCCAGCGGCTTTGGGGCGAGGCTTTGCGGCGCAGCCGACGCAGCGCGGAGGCGGGGCCTGTTCTGATATATGCACTCTCCCTTGCCCCGAGTTCTCCGGCGGCGAACCTCGCCTACGCCTCGGTGCTGGAGGAACAGCATCAGTACCCCCAGGCGATGACCGCCTATCTCAACTGCTTGAAGCTCCGCCCCGACTGGCTGCCTGCCCTGCTGGGAATGGGGCACGCGGCGATCAGTATTGATCTGCCGAAGTATGGCGTCCCCGCTTACAAGCGGGCGACGGAAATCGCCCCAACCCTCGCGGAGGCCTGGATCGGCCTCGGGAGGGCAAGCTCCCTGGAGCCAGATCTGATCGGCTCCTCCGTCGTCGCTTTTCAGAAGGTACGTCAGCTCGCTCCGGCCCGCACGGATTATGCCACCGACTATGCCGCTGCCGTGATCAAAGCCGGACAGGCGGATGCCGGACCAACCAGTCCGACTGCTGATGCATTGTCCCTGCTGCGGAGCCGGGTCGCCGCCGTGCCGGGAGACTCCCTGACACATTACCTGCTGGGAACGATGCTGATGCGCGGTGCCGCCACGGCCACGTCCCAAGCAGAAGCGGAAATGCAGACGCGCAAGGCTCTCGAGCTTTCTCCCGACAATCCCCTTTCCGAGATCCAGCTTGGCCGGATTTTACTCGGCAAAAACGACGTGCCGGGAGCCGTCGCTCTGCTGACAAGGGCCCTGGCGGCGACGCCGGACAATGTTCCGGCCCTGCGAACTCTCGCCCAAGCCTATGCCCGAAGCGGGCAGCCGGTACTTTCCGCCCATATTTCGGCCCAGGCACTCGCACTGACAGCCGTGAACACGCAGATCAAAGTTCTGCGGGACCGCGAAAGGGCAAACCAGCTCGACGCTGCGGTCCATGAACAATTGGCCGCGCTTTACCATCAAAAAGGGAGTGAGCGCGAAGCACAAACCGAGCGAAGTATGGCAGCACTCATCCGAAAAGATCCCCAGGCGGCATCCGCCCAGTTCACTGCCGTCAATTCGCTTGTCGAGGGTGTACTCAAGCCGCATTAAGGCTCTGAAATCGTGCCGGGAGAGGGCTTGATTTTCCCGGCACAAACGAGTATACTGTTTTTTGTTGCCGCAGAGGGGGATTGGCGCAGTTGGTAGCGCGTCTCAATGGCATTGAGAAGGTCAGCGGTTCGAACCCGCTATCCTCCACCATCGCAAAGACCGTCCGATGCCGCATGAGGGCACCGGGCGGTTTTCTTGTCTGTCCTGAAGTTCTCGCCGAAACTTGCCGAAGAGAGGAGTGCCGTCGACTGAAATCCGGCAATACACTCGATGGAAAGTTTTGGAAAGAGGCTGCCCTTATGGATTGGAAGAAAATCGTGCGGACGAGCACCGAAGTTTGGACGGGTGCCGGACTGATTGCGGCAGGAGTCATGGCACTGTGTCTCGGCGTTCACGGCATCCTGGCGTTGGCACTTGCGCCGTTTGGTGTCGGGCTGATACTCAGCGAAGTGGTCGGCACGGCGGCGCGGGAGGCACGCGCCCGGGCCAAAGTGCGTGTGCGCCGTGACGATGAAATTTAGAACTAAGTAACCTATCTATGACTACTCCCAGGCGCCTGGTGGTCGCCGTCACAGGCGCGAGCGGTGCGATTTATGCCGTTCGCTTTCTGAGGCAGGCCGCACGTCACTACGATGCGATTTACGTCATGCTCTCCGGCAACGCCCCCGCCGTCTTTCAGACTGAGACGGGCGGGCGGCTGACCGCTCCCTACTCGGCCCAGGACTTCCTCGGCACCGATGCCCCCTACGATAATATCCACTTTCTCAGCTCCCAGGACTATTTCACTCCTCCGGCGTCCGGCTCGTTTATTCACGAGGGCATGGTCGTCATCCCCTGCTCCATGGGGACGTTAGGGCGGATTGCGCACGGGATTTCCAACGACCTGACCACCCGCGCCGCCGATGTGTGCTTGAAGGAGCGGCGCAAGCTGATCCTGGTCGCCCGCGACACGCCTTTGAACCTGATCCATCTGCGCAACATGGTCGCCGTGACCGAAGCCGGAGCGATCATCCTGCCTGCGATTCCGGCGTTCTACCATCAGCCCAAAACTATTGAAGACTTAGTGGATACCGTGGTCGCCCGAGTCCTGCAAAACCTCGGCGTGGCTCAGGACCTCCAGCCGCAGTGGGCGGTGGGGGAAGAATAGGTTTATAGGGCGAAACATATAGGGTTCGTGCTATAATTGATGTATGGAAACACTAGCTGTCCGCCCCCAATCACTAATCGCGGCATGGCATGAGACTATTCTTAAGCTAGAAGCAGAAGTAGCTTTCTGGTGCAAGGGCCAGCATTGGTCTGTCTCGACCACTACGACTCATGTGATGGATATGCGCCCTCAGTACGGCTTCTATGATATTCCTTCCCTTTCAGTTGAGACGCCGAGCGGTCGCTTGATTGTCGAGCCGATGGCGCATGGCCTTGATGGAACGGGTCTGGTCAGACTATACGCCTGGCCGACTTTGTACCGTGTTCATGAAGTAAGGCAATATCGCAATGCTCTGGTACACGCGGAGCGCGGAACGCCGCCCAATATACTGTTTGCAGCAGCGTTGGGCCGTCTCAGTAAGTTTGTCTCCCGGCTGCCCGAACCTCGTTAATCATTCTCCATGAATAATCAAGAAGTTATAAGTCAGCAACCCCCCAGTGCCTACGCCCGCGCAGGCGTGGATATTGATGCCGCGACAGACGCCGTCTCGCGGATGAAGGTGCACATCAAGACGACCCTGACGCCGGGGGTCTTGAGCGGTGTCGGCAGCTTTGGCGGGATGTTCGCGCTGTCTGCACTCGGCACGCTCCGGGACCCCGTGCTGGTGTCAAGCATCGACGGCGTGGGTACGAAGCTGAAGATCGCGTTTGCGACCGGAAGGCACGATACGATCGGCAAAGATCTGGTCTCGCACTGTGTCAACGACATTCTTGTGCAGGGCGCACGGCCCCTCTTCTTTCTCGATTACTTCGGCACCGGGAAACTGGAGCCGTCGGTGGCGGCGGATGTCGTCAAAGGGCTTTCCGAAGGCTGCCGGGAGGCCGGGTGCGCCCTTATCGGCGGCGAGACGGCGGAGATGCCGGGGCTGTACGGCGACGGGGAATACGATCTGGCCGGCTGCATTGTCGGACTGGTGGAGCGCAGCCAAATCGTGGATGGGTCGAAGGTAGTGGTCGGGGATGTGGTCATCGGGCTGGCGTCGGACGGCCTGCACACCAACGGCTACTCGCTTGCCCGTCAGGCACTGCTGGGAGAGGCCGGGATACCGCTGAATTCCGCACCCCCAGAACTCGGCGGCGTGACTCTGGCCGAGGCACTGCTGTGGCCCCACCGCTGCTATGCCCGCGTCGTCCTGCCTTTACTGGCCGAGCAGACAGCCCCGATCAAAGCAATGGCGCATATTACCGGCGGCGGCTTTGTGGACAACATTCCGCGCGTCCTTCCGCCCGGGATCGGCGTTGAAATCGACAGAAACTCCTGGGAAGTGCCGCCGCTGTTTCGGCTGATCCAGGAGAAAGGCCGCGTAACGGAAGCCGAAATGTTCCGGGTCTTCAATATGGGGATTGGCTACGTGCTGATTGCGTCGGCGGAACAGGCCGACAGCGTGCTGGCGAAATTTCAGGCGGCGGGTGAGACCGCCTATCGACTGGGCGTCACGATTGAAGGCAGCGGAGTAGTTTTTCGAACCGGATGAACCGGGTCCGGCGGGGCGGCAAGGGAGGCTTCCGGCGGGATGGGGTTTCCCCGGTCGCCGAGGCCCGACCCGCTGCTGCCGACGGGAGACATACGGCTGTACGTGATGCCGTAAGGCTGCGGGGGCACCGTCGGCTTCTCCAGCGTGCTTCCGACACGGCCATATTCGAAGCCCCCAGCCGCTGACCCTCTAGCTCCGGCCCCCGTCGGGGCTTCGCTGGGACCACCAGGCGGGGTCGGCCCTTTATGCAGTGCGTGGAGCGGGGTCGGCGGGCCTGATACCTCTTCCGACATCCGCTGGGGACGTGCGCAGCCCGCACAAAAAACCATCAGACACGCGGCAGCCAGCGGCAAAAATCGGGAGAAGCGCATGGTACAGTGTTCCTCGCTCGACGCCTGCTTAAACGCAAGCTTCAGGCGAGAATCAGCCGCTCCACTCGGTCCCCGACATGCACGGAACCCAGCTCCCGGGCATCCAGCATAATTCCGCGCAGCCGCCCCGCGCTCAGGGCTTCTTTCTTGGTCAGTGTCGTCCGGGCAGCCAGCTTGGAACAGGGCCGGTGGGGTGTCGGCGTCGCGGTCAGCAGGACCTCCCCGATCCGCAGTGTGTCGCCCGGCGCAAACTGGGTCAGATCGAGGCCGCGGATAATTAGGTTATCGCCGGGAACGTCGTAGGCAATGCCAAGCACATCCAAAACTTCGGCATTCATGGCCGAGACCTGCCGCCCGGCAACCCGCTTGCCGCGCCACCACTGCTTGCCGGGATACTGGCCTTCGACTCCGGTCCCAGGCAGAATATGCAGGGCATTGACCAGATCGTGCTGGTCCATCTCCGGCGTGATTACGAGTGCCGCGACGGTGCCTAATCCGTCGTAGCGGAGAGCGGCCAGGCGGGTTTGATACTCCAAAAGCTGGGCTGCGTCGATTGTCGGTTCATCGGTCATTGCTGATATTTCTCCCGCCACTCCTGATATTTCTCCCGCCACTCCTGGGCCTGCTTCAAATGGTAAAGATCATGCAGAGGGATAAGCATCGTCAGGTCTTGGATCGAGAGTACGCCGATCTCCGGGCGGTCCCCGGTCCGTGCCCAATCTTCCGGGGCAAACGTACGTACCTGCTCCGTCAAGTCGCGGCGGCGTTCCGCATAAAGACCCAATTGCTCCCGCCAATCCGAGGCGGCGTAGTGATGCTCGACGGCCCAGACACCTTCATCGTAGCCCGGCAGTGTCGGATGGTCTTCCGCCTGCATCCGGGTCAGGCGCCCCGAAAAGACCGGATCCCAATCGGCCAGATGCGCCACGACTTCCCGAAGGGTGAACCGCTCCGGATCAGGCCGAAAGTCCGCCTCGGCCTCAGTCAGCCCGTTCAACGCCCCGGCGAGAAGTGCCGGGGCGGATTCGAGTGCAGAGAAAAGGTAGCCCCGGGCGTAAGTGTAGGTGAGCAGCATTTCAGGGTGTTTTCTTAGGCACGTTCTCCGAGGAATGCCCCGGACCGACTTTGGCGGTGGGATCGACATGAGCTTTGGCATGGTTGACGGCAGTCGCCGCTTCGCCGAAGCCGGTGGCGATCAGCTTCAGCTTGCCGTCGTAGGTGACGATATCGCCCGCCCCGTAGACTCCGGGAACATTGGTCTCCATGCGCGAGTTGACAGCGACCGAGTTGCCAACGATCTCAAAGCCCCAGCCCTTAATCGGGCCTAAATCGGTGAGAAAGCCCAGGTTGAAAAGCAACTCGTCGCACTCATAATACTTTTCTTCTTTGGTCCGGTTGTCGAAGATAGTCACGCCCTCGACATGCTCCTCGCCGTGGACCTGCTTGACCTCGTGAAACGTCAGAAATTCGATGGGCAGTGCCATGACTTTTTCGATGGTATCTTCATGGGCCTTGAACTTGTCCGTGCGGTGGATTTGGACGATACTCTGGGCCGTGTCGTACAGGTTCAGCGTCCAGTCGAAGGCACTATCGCCGCCGCCGACCACCATCAGCCGCTTGCCCTTCAAGATGCTTTTATCATTCACGAAATAGTGGATGCCGCGCCCCTCAAGCTCTTCCAAACCTGCCTGGGCGATCTTACGCGGCAGGAATGCCCCCACGCCCGCCGAGATCACGGCGGTTCTCGCGTAGTGCGTGTGGCCCTTCTGGGTCGTCATCGTCACTAAGCCGTCTTCGGACGTGAGAGTTGTGACTTTCTCATCGAGTGCCAGAGCGGGATCGTACTGCATCATCTGCTCGGAAAGGTTCGCGACCAAGTCTTTGGCGTAGACTTTCGCGTAACCCGCCACATCGAAAATGTATTTTTCCGGGTACAAAGCCGACAGCTGCCCGCCCAGCTCCGGCAGGCTGTCGATGACCTTGGTTTTCATGCCCCGCAGACCCGCGTAGTAGGCGGCGTACTGACCGACCGGCCCGCCGCCGATGATGGCGATGTCGAAAATCTCTTCGGAATTGACTTCGTTGACGTTCAAAGACGTACCCAACTTCCCAAATGCGCGGACGTTATTTTAGGGCTTAATTATGGCCGATTTCCGCGCCGATTGTCAAGTAAAGCACTTGCTTTTCCCGCGTGGCTATGTTACAATAAAGCTCAGAGTCTTCTGAACTGCCCGCATTCTGGAAAGGCATCACCATGAGTTTTATGCTGGAAGAGATCCGGCAGCAGCCGGATGTCGTGCGCCGGATTATTAGTGAGGAATGGCCGCGTGTCGAAGCACTGGCCGCCGAAATTAAGCGGCGCGAGATCGTCTTTGTCTTTGTCGCCGCCCGAGGCACCTCGAACAATGTGGCCCAGTACGCTAAATATGTGCTGGAGATCCAGCACGGGCTGCCGGTCGCCCTTGCCGCCCCCTCCGTCTTCACGCTGTACGAGGCCGTGCCGCATCTGGGACCGAATGCACTGGTCCTAGGTATCTCGCAGTCGGGGGCGGCTCCGGACGTGACCGAAGTGGTTCGCCGGGCACGGGAGACCGGGGCCTTGACCGCCTGTATCACGAATGAGCCGGAGTCGGTGCTGGCGCAGGCGGCGGAGTTCCCCCTGCTGATCGGGGCAGGCGAGGAAGTCGGGGTCGCTGCGACCAAAACCTACACCGGGTCCCTGGCCCTGCTGGGCCTGCTTTCGGCGGCACTTGACGATAATCACCCGGAACGATTGATGCATCTGAGCCGGGCGGCGGAAGCGATGGAGAAGTCTCTGGGTCTCGACGAAGCCGTACACCATCTGGTCGAAAAGTACGCCGACATGTCGGACTGCGTGATTCTCGGGCGCGGCTTCAACCAGGCGACCACGATGGAGCTGGCCCTGAAGCTGACCGAAACCTGCTATGTCTCCGCCAAAAGCTACTCGGCGGCGGATTTTCAGCACGGCCCTATTGCTCAGGTCGTTAAAGGCTACCCCTGCCTGCTCTTTGCCCCGGACGGCAAGGCCTTCGCGCCTATGGCACGGCTTGCGGAGAAGCTGCGGGCACAGCACCCGGCCCTGATCTGCTTCGCGCACGATGCGGCGTTCCTGGCGGGCAGCGAGACGGCGGTGCGTATCCCCGCCGCTGTGCCCGAGTGGGTCAGCCCGCTGGTGTACATCGTCGCCGGGCAGCTCTTCACCTATTGGCTCGCCACGCTGAAGGGCTTTGATCCGGACTGCCCGCGCGGGCTGGAAAAAGTGACCCAGACGCGGTGAAGTGATGCGCTCCTACCCTCATCTGCGCCCGGTCCAGTCCGGCCCGGCGATCGCCTGCCAGCGGGTGCGGATCGCGGCAATGACATCCGGCGGAAGCGGCCCCGCTTCGAGAAGTGCGGCATTCCGTGCCCAGCGATCCGGGTTCTGCGTGCCGACAATCGCGGTCGCCACGGCAGGCTGCGCCAGAGTGAAGCGCAGGGCGACGGAAGCGGCTTCGGGCGTTTTCAAAAAGTCGTAGTCCAGTCTCTGCAGACGCTCCCAGTAGGGGTAAGAATAGTCGTCTTCCGGCAGGGTCGATTTGGTCCAGACGGCATTGGCGATCGGGCGTTTGGCGATCACGCCCAGGCCGCGCTCCAAAGCGAGGGGGAGGGTCAGCGTGATCGGCTCCTGATCGGCTACGGAAAGCGAGGTTTGGAGAGTGTCGAAGGCCCCGCACTCCACGGCGTACCGGGCCGCCGCACCGTCACCGCTGTAGCCGATAAAGCGGGTCTTGCCCGCCTCTTGGGCCTTTTGCAGCAGTGCGATCACATCCCCCTGCCGCAGCAGGGACTCGTCGCAGGAATGCAGCTGAAGCAGGTCCACCCGGTCGGTTTGCAGCCGATTCAGGCTGCGGTCGATGCTCTGTTCCAGCATCGTCAGGTCCCAGTCCGGCGCGTCAAAGCCCGAAGAGTGCCCGCACTTCGTAAACAGATGGAAGTGGTCTCGCCGATGCGCCACGGCCTGCCCGATCAGCTCCTCACCCCCCGCGTAGCATTCCGCCGTATCTAGAACGTTCAGCCCGGCGTCCAGCGCACTCCCCAGCAGCCGCTCAACGGTGCTGAGAGAAGCGGCCTGATAGCCGATCTCCGCCCCGCCAAATCCCAGTGCGCTGACTTCCAGCCCAGTCTTCCCCAATTGCCGCCGCTCCATAAGTTTCTCCTCACCAATTGTTTTGTTTGATATGCAAGCATGATTTCCTGAGTCAGCGTCAGTGACAAGCCTGAGCCGGAGGAACGTGGGATTGAAATCCACCGCTGTGGGGCGAAACGCCAAGTCGCGGCCTGCGCCGGGACAGGATAAGACCACTCACTATTATCTTAACCTCTTTTTCGACGCAGGTCGAAACTAGGCGTCTGCGCCCCACAGCGTAGAACTTTAGTTCCACGTCTTCTCCGCTCTACGCCGTCACTGCATAACATCAGTGATTGTCGTTATACCCCGTTGACACAGCGAACATTTGTTTGCTATACTAAGGGAAAACACACGGACGAACTCGAGGAACCCCATGAGAAAGACGCCTATCGACCAGCCCACACTTTTTGCGCTTGATCCCCCGCCGCTGAGGCCTGCCTTGAAGCCAGCCCCGAAACGCACCGAAAAGCCGGTCCTCGCGCTTCCGGTGGCTGCCAAGGTCAAGCTGGCGGCGGTCAAACCTGTGGCGGTCAAGACAGTGGCCGTCAAACCGGCGGTGGTCAAAACGCCGCGCGTCCCGGCACGGACGGCGGCTGCCGTTCTTCCCGCAGCACTCCGGTCGGCGATGGAGAAGTCGGGGGCCGAAGGCCAGGCCTGGCGTATGAGCGGTCGGCACGCGGTCGCCTACCTGCGCTGCGCTGTGCTGGCGAGCGAATTGCTGGCTACCGACACCCGGCATCTGGCGAAAGCGGCGATGGCAGTCTATTACGACCGCAAAGGCAAAGCATTCGCCTGGCAGGTGCGTTTCGATACGGAGCGCTGGGAGGAAGTCACTGCCCGTTTAGGGTAGAACGGCTTTAAGATAAAGAAATGGGTCGGGGCCTCAGGGCGGTGCCGGGAAGACAATCGATGTTTAAGGCAGCTCCGCCGGGATAGCAGGCTATTTTACCCTATTGCATCGTTGAATAACTTCAAGGCTGTGAAGTATTATCGGAGTTATGCCTACAATAAAAGTGTGGAACTTTTAACAGAGGACAAGGAATAATTAGCGCGTCCTCCCAGAGTCAAGAAAGCACGACCACGCATGATCTCGAATACCTCACTGCCTCATCCAGCCTTGAAGATTGATCATCAGAACATCGGTCATAAGCTCGCAGGTGGTTTTTTTCTGGTCATCCTGCTGGGCCTCCTGAGCTATTTCCAGACTGTCGAGGCGATGCAGGCCGGAGCGCGGCGGGCACAAAGGACCGAGACTCAGGTGCATGCCAGTGTTTCTCTAGCCAAAGATGTCGCGCTCTCTTCTCACGACACGGCCTCCTATACGCTGGGGTATGTCTACAATCCCACAAACTCCACCGCTCGTGAGCGCAAGTGGGAGGCACAGGATGCCACTGACAGCGGCTTTGACAAGCTCAAGGCCAGTCTGCAGGTTCTTCCCGGCAGCACGAAGCTGCTCCGGCAGTGCGAAGCCGCGTCACTCATGAATACGGCGGGCTACAACCCGCTGGAGGCCCGTGCGATTGCCCTCGCGCAGCAGGGGCACAGCCGTCAGGCGCAAAAGCTTTTGGAAGAGCAGGGAATCGGTACCCGGTATCGGCTGGAAATCCAGCTGGATGCGCTTGTTAACGCCCTGGAGGATTACAGCAGGGTCACGGCGCAGGCCGAGCATCGGGCGACCGCGCATACGGTTGTCGTTGTCTGGACAATTCAGGCTTGTATTTTGGCTCTGTCCCTCGTCATCGCTTTGGCCGTCACGCACCGAATCTCCGCCGGTGTTCGTGATGTGCAGAGAGTACAGGAAAACCTACACGAGAGCGAAGCACGCTACCGCCTGCTTTTCGAAAATAATCCGCATCCGATGTGGGTGTATGACCGAGAAAGTCTGGAATTTTTAGCGGTCAATTGCGCCGCTGTCCGCAGTTACGGTTTCAGCGAGGCCGAATTCTTCTCCATGACACTTTTAGACATACGACCGGGAGAAGACCGTGTGACGCTGCGGCTGGAGGCCGCGAATTACCCGCCCTATTCTCCGGCAGACGGCGTTCGCCCCCCCTCCGCCTGGCGGCACCGGTCACGCGACGGCCAAATTCTCTGGACCGAGATCTCTTCTTTGCCGCTTCACTGGGCGGGGAAATCTGCAGCAATCGTCATCGCGCAGGACATCACGGCTCGGCGGAAGGCGGAAGAGGACATGAACCGTTTGGCGGCGATTGTCCACTCGACCCAGGAAGCCATTATCGGGTGGTCGGCGAACGGTGAGGTCAGCAGCTGGAACCCTGGTGCCGAGCAATTGTACGGCTACAGCGCAGCTGAAATGCTCGGACAGCAGATATCGTGCCTGCTTCCGGCGGGGAGCGAAGAGGAGTGTGCGCGTATCAGCCAGAGGATTGGTGCCGGTCTTTCCATCGAAATCCCTGATACGACGCGGCGTCACAAGCAGGGGCATCTGGTGGAGGTCTGGGTCAGTTCTTCGCCGGTTCGCGATGCTGCGGGCGTAATTATCGGAGCATCGACCATTGCCCGGGACATCACGCGTCAGAAGCAGTCCGAAGCCTTGATTCGCTGGCAGGCGCACAACGACGCCTTGACCGGCCTCCCAAACCGGGTCCAGTTCCACGAGAAGCTAACCACGGCGATCAGCCTGAGCCAGCCGCTTGCCGTCTTGTTTGTCGACTTGGATCTCTTCAAACGCGTAAACGACAGCATGGGGCACGCAGCGAGAGATCAATTGCTTCAGGAAATTGCCTCTCGCTTTCAAGGGGTACTGGAAATCGGCGACGTTCTCGCACGCATAGGAGGCGATGAGTTCACTCTGCTGCTGACCGTGAGGAAGGGTCAGGCGCAGACCGCCGCGCGGCAGACCGCAAAGCGACTGCTCGCGTGTCTCACCCCGCCGGTCGTGGTTGAAGGTCAAGAGCTATATGTAACGGCCAGCATCGGGATCAGCTTGTTTCCCAGCGACGGCGAAGACGCAGAGACACTGCTGAAGTCGGCGGACCTAGCGATGTACAAAGCAAAAGAGGAAGGACGCAGCGGCTGGCATGTTTTCACGCCCGCTTTGACCGAAGCCGCAAGCGACCGCATGGTCATGGAAAATGCACTGCGTCAGGCCATCGAGCGGGAAGAGCTGACTCTTCAGTATCAGCCGCAGATCGACCTCGCGACCTGCCGAATCATTGGCGTGGAGGCTCTGGTACGCTGGCTGCACCCGACACAGGGAATGATCCCGCCGCTGCGCTTCATTCCCCTCGCCGAAGAAACAGGCCTGATCCGTCCTTTAGGAGACTGGGTGCTGCGAGAAGCCTGCCGTCAGGCATCCGTCTGGGAAAAAGAAGGCCGCCCAATGTGCGTGGCGGTCAACCTTTCCGCCCGTCAGCTTGGTGCGGACGATCTGACGGACAGGGTACTGTCTGCGCTGGCGGGTACGGGACTTGACCCGCGCCTTCTTGAACTGGAGCTGACGGAGAGCGCATTGATCACGCAGGGCGAAGCCGCGGCACGCCATCTGCGTGCGCTCCGGGCACAAGGGGTACGCGTTTCCATCGATGATTTCGGTACAGGGTATTCGTCACTGGCTTACTTGCGCCAGCTGCCGCTGGATGTCCTGAAAGTCGACCGCAGCTTCATTACAAACCTCGGCGACCCCGGCAAAACGGGAAGCCAGGATCAGGCGGTCGTGCGGGCAGTGATTGCGATGGCCCATGCTCTGGATTTGGAAGTGATTGCCGAAGGGGTAGAAACCGAGGCGCAAAAATCCGCCCTGGAAGATCTGGGATGCGATGCCATACAAGGCTATTTGTGCAGTCCTCCGGTCTGCGCCGAACAGCTTGAGGTTTTGCTGCCGCATTCTCGTCAGCGCGACTCACGGCATTTAAGTGATTGCGCCGCCTGAAAACCACTCGCTGTTCTCTGCATCCCTCACAGTTTCGCGGACACCTGTTTCACAGACACCGAGTCGATTTTCGCCTCGGTCAGCACGTCGTTTTTGTGACTCGTCACGCAGAGGCCAATCAATACATCCGGGGCCAGGGTGATCGTCGCTTTCCCCCGCTCTTCCCAGCGGATGCCGTCTTTGGAGACGTAACCCGTCAGCAGCGAACCGGCCCGGGTCAGCTTCAGCCAGTAGGGGGTCGGTGACGGCACCTGATCAGTGGTCTGCGTCTCCCCAGCCGCTGTGGACCGATACTGAAATTCGGCCCCGTGGTCGGGCGTCACCAGAACATCCGCAAACGGCGCACCGGCATCGGTCGTCGCCCGCACCATCACTCCCACTTTGGTCCACATATCTTTGCGCTGATACGAGACTACCCGCGCCGTGATCTGGCCGTCGCCGCGCAGGAGCCGGTACGCGAATCGGAAACTGTCCGCCGTCCCGTAGATGTCCTCACCCGAGGCGGTGACGGTCCAGACCCCGGCCTTGACACTCGCACTGCCGGGAACACCCACCGTGCCGATATCGGCACTTTTCCACGGGGTTGGCAGTGTCCCGGCAGCGTGCGCCGGCACCAAAAGCAGGATCGAGGCAATCAGCAGCGGTAGAACTATCGAAAGAAGCGCGGATCGGGTCATGGGTCAATTCTCCTTAACACTCAGCTTGGTTCGGCGGGCGGTGCAAAAAATCCTGCCAGCCGCCGGGAACAAACTGCCCGGTGCCTTCGTCCAGAGAAACAGCTAAGATTTCTCGCTCCCGTTTCCATTCTCGTTTAGGAAAGGCAGTACGACCATGAAATTCAACACGAAATCCACCGCCGCTTTCGGCCTGCTCGCGACCTTCGCTCTGACCAGCATCGCTCCAGCTTTTGCCGGGCCCGACAACCGCCAGAACACAAAGAATCAGTGGCGCAACCTCGCCGCCGTCGGTGCCGCGGTCGCCGGATACGGACTGCTGAAGCATAACCAGACCGCCACAATCCTGGGGGCCGCCGGGGCGGCCTACTCGGCCAACCGCTATGAGAAGGACCGCCGCAGCCAGTCCCAGAACAGCGACAATCGGGGCCGTTACCACCGCACCTACGGCTGGAACAATAACAACTACAATAATAACAACAACGGCTACGATTACAACAATAACAGCGGCTACGGTTACAACAACAATAACGGTTACAATAACGGCAATTACGATAACAGCAGCAACCAAAACTGCGACAACAACAAGCATCACGGCAACAAGCACCATGACCGCGATGACGACCGCGATTAAGACAAACGAAAGAGCCTGCCGCGCGGCAGGCTCTTTTTTCATGTGCATCCAAACAGCAGTTCTCGTCAGGCGACCGCAAACTCCGTGTGCTGTCGCCGTTCGGCGGACATGAATGCCAAGACAATGTCTTCCTTCGGGATTCCTGCTGCGAGCAGATCGCCGGTTACTCCATCTTCAGTGCGATCCGTCTGTATCCATAGCTTGCCATCGCGAATATCAATGTGAGCCACCGCAAAATGAACTCGCTTGCCTTGGTCGCGTCCAAGTGTAATCATCAAATACTTGTCTTGAGCCCGGTCAAAGATTGTTTCACACACAATATCCCCCAGCGAGTAAGGAATAGCGGCATACCGGTTGAAAACAGCTTCAATAGTATGTCGGTATTGTTCTATTTTATCCATTCAACAATCTCCTCACGAGCAGGATCAAACCCGATGATCCGCGTCAAACCCTTGGCAATAAGTAACTATCCAAGCGGCTCCTGGAAAACGTCTTTAAGCACTTCTTCGGAGACCGCTAGATATAAAACATAGTCTGGCTCACGCTCGGCAAGCACGGCCTGATAGAGCGTAAACTGTCCAATCGCTCGCTCCAGTTCCGTGAGCTGAGATGGACCGGAAAAGCCTTTAATTTCAACGGCAATCCGTTAATTTCAACGGCAATCCGTTAATTTCAACGGCAATCCGTTAATTTCAACGGCAATCCGTTCTCCTTGCTTTTCCGCCGCAACGAGCCGCTCCGCTCCTAAATCAACAAA
>JANXNV010000186.1 GCA_025353925.1 Armatimonadota bacterium | reverse complement strand
CGCTTTCGTCGAATACCCTGAACGTGGACACAAGCATCACCTACCATCTCGCCTGGGACCCGGCGCATCCGGAGCGGATCACGGCCCTCTACAGCAAGTACCGGAACCAGTTTGCCAACTTCTCCGGATTCGAGGAAGCGCAGCTGCGGCCCGCATTTCGGCAGGCGATCGTGGATGCGTTCGGCCTCGCGACCACGGCTCAGAACATGAACGGCGACGGCAAAAAAGCGGCGGCGGCCTATGCCCTGAAGGAGCTAAATTCGCGCTTCAACCCGGACTCGATTATGATCGATGAAGTCCGGATCCGGGCGATCTATCCTGACCCGGCTACGGTGACGGCCCTGCGTTCCCGCCTGGCCGCGCAGCAGAGCCTGAAGCTCTCTCAGCTCAACTTGCAGCTGCAGCAGATCGTCAACCAAAAATCCGTTCTGCGGGCACAGGCCGAAGCGCAGGCCGCACAGGTTCGCGCGGCGTCGCTGACCCCGCGCCTGGTAAAGTCGCGGCATATCAAAGACATCGAGATCATCGGCGTCCCGCGCGGGGCGATCGTGAATTTGCCGCCGGAAATGCCCTCGACTGAGTCGGCTAAACAAGCAAGTGGAGGCAGCCAGTGAAAATGTGCCTCTCAGTGGCGCTGCCCGCCCTTCTGCTGGCCGGATGCAGCCACACGCATCCCGTTCCAGTGTCTGTCGCTATCCCAAAGCCGGTGCTGAAAGCGGCTGTTGTTCCAGCAGTGTCCGATGCTCCACCCGGAGCGTTGGCACATTGGAAAGCTAGTTCTGTCCTTGTGTACTTTTTTGCCTTTTCGCCGGATGGGAAGCAGCTATTGACAGTATCTGAGGGCAATCAAGTGAAAATTTGGGCGATTGCTAACCGGACGCTTCTTCACAGCTTTCAGGCTCCCGATGACAGTATTTCTGGTTTGGTATATTCTCCGAATGGTCGCTGGATTGCGGCGATAGGAGACAAAAAAGAACGTAGTTACATTGACATCTATGACGCACATACCGGACACCCTATTCTGCGTTTTTCGCCCGAGGTTATCGGGATTTATAACCTGAAATTTTCACGCGACAGCAGCCGCCTGATGGGCCACGGTTCGGCTATCAGTATTTGGGACACGAAGACATGGCGTAATTTATATCATCTCAAAACAGATGACTCGGCGATGCTTATGCCAAATGGACAACGCTTCGTACGCTGTAGCACGGCTGGAGTAATCCATGTGTGCGACGCACGAACGGGAATAACGGTGAGAAAATGGCGTATGGCTGCAAGCAAAAACGATCATAGCTACACACTGCAATCAATTTCAAACGACGGAAGGGCTTTTATGGTCTCGAAATACGAAAACGACCAGATGACTTTGCGCCTCCTCAAAGTTAGCACTGGTCAGCAGATTCGTAAGTTTAGTGGGGATAAGGTCAATTCGCCGGCCACTTTCTCGCCACGTGGCGACACCGTAGCTAATTGGAGCTTTGATGATCGCGGGCCGGATCAATTAGCCTTCTGGAATGTTCGTACGGGAGAATATAAGCAGGTGTATGAAGGGGGTGTCATGAGCGCAGCGTTCTCACCCGATGGAAAGACTGTGGCGATGTCAGACACAATGGGCGGCATCAATATCTTCCGCGTCCCGAATTGGAAATAAAGACCTGAGAGGGCTTTGCTGCAAAATGCCCCTGGGCTGAACCCCAGGGCTTTAGAAGGGCAATCCCCCGCCTGCGCGGGCGAAGAAATCAGACGAAGTTTGTGCCCGCGAAGGCGGGGAGCTGCACTTTTACAGACCCGCCGTTCAGGGCGGGGAGTATTTATGCAACAATGCCACCTGAGAGGATATTTTTGTGCACACTGCTTCGATACTCGTTTACATCTATGCCGCCCTGGTCATGCTTGGGGGTATATTTGGCTTTCTGAAAGCGAAAAGTCTGCCGTCGCTGATCATGGGCGAGATCGGCGGTCTGGCACTTATCTCCGCCGGATATGCACTGGGAGGTGGACTGGCATGGGGATTCCCGTTAGCACTGGTTCTCAGTGCGGGGCTACTGGTCTTCTTCAGCCTGCGGTATTTTCGCACGCGGGCGTTCATGCCGGGGGGCTTAATGGCGATTTTGAGCCTGTTGACCCTGATCGGGGTGCTGACGACGGCGCACGGAAAATAAAGTAACTTGATGTTACGCACGGCTTCTTGGGTCGGCATCAATGAAAAGCGTGAGCCTAAGGAGCGTAGGAATAAAGAGCGTGGAACTAAAGTTCACCGCTGTGGGGCGAAACGCCAAGTCGCGGCCTTCGCCGGGACAAGAGTGTAGTTACGGTCCTGAGTCTTTTTCGACGCAGGTCGAAACTAGGCGTCTGCGCCACACAGCGGTGGATTTCAATCCCCCGTCTTGTCCGCTCTGCGCCGTCTCTGCGTAACATCAGTAAAGTAACCTGATCTTGGCCCCCCCCCGCTCGTCTGCACTGACGAGCGGGGGGCTACTCAGAGGTATAAGCTGGTCCGAAACGGGGATGGTCAGAAGGGCAGTTTGGGAAGCTTGAACTTCGGGTGCTTTTTCGGAGCGGGAGGCGGAGTCTGGTCTCCGCTGTTGTCGGTCGGCGGGTTGGCATCGCCCCCAGGCGGGGTGCTGTCGCTGCCCTGAATGCCGCTGTCGTCTGTCGGCGGCTTGAATAGGTCGCCCATGCCGCCCATCATACTTTTGCGCATGGCATCGCCCTGCTGCTTCTCAAATTCTGTCGCCATGACTTCTTTGTAGTCGGCCGGGGGTGCGAAGAGGGAAGCGTCAAGAAGTGCCGTGGAGTAATCACGCAAGTCTTGCTCGGCTACGGGCTTGGCATCCTTGCCGTCGCCGTACATAATCATCCGGACGATCATGCCGGTCCCAATTTCCCGGAAGGTGGACAGGTCGCCCTTGACGGCATAGGTGATCTTGCATCCCCGGTCGTTGGTGATCAGGCGTGTGGGGGCGTAGCGCTCCGGGCAGACGAGACCGCCCTTCAGGGGAGCAACCCAGTATTCCATGGCGAATTTATTGTCGTCTTTGCCGATGCAGCCTTCGGACTGCATGCGCATGGTCAGCTTGAAGTGGTGCGCGGGCCGTCCTGCGACGCTCTCCCGGCCTAGGTCCTGTGCCGCAAGCGTGGTGGTGACTGTGCCGACACCCGGTTTGCCTTCAGGCATTTTCATGGCCGGCTGCCCGGGGTGGGCCTGATTGGGAGTGCCAAACGTCAGCGTGCCGATGGCACCGATCGTGTAGATCTTCAGGCTGGGGTCCATCTTGATGGATTGGTGCTTGTCGCAGAGTGTCAGAGTAACCGTGTCCATCTTCATGGGTCCCATGTGCATGGTAGTCTCGACGCGCTCGCGCATATCTTTGACATAAGTCGTGGTGCGAATGGTCGGCAGGGTCATGCCCTCCGGCATAGCGGGGGCATTGGTAGATCTCTCTGCCCCGCCCATGGTCATCTGACTGGTGTAACGAACATCGGCATGAGCCGCCAGAGTTCCAGTGAGCAATAACATGCCCGCGACGCTTGATAACTTGTGAGAATAGAGAATCATAGTCTTCCTCCGTTTAGAATAGTTACGCCCGACTGGTTTCGAGAGGAAAGGGTAAGTTTCCTGCCGGACGGGGGGGCTTAAAGAACTAAAAAAGCACGGAAAATAAAAATAAATGGAAATAAAGTGCCTGCCTTGCAAGATTACGAGGTTTTGGCATGAATTATGCAATGGTAGTCAGCAGCAGCAAGCAGGAACGCTGCCGGTCCAATGAGGCCGATTTTCCCAGGGATTGGGAGACAGGGAAGGGACATGCTATGCGCCGCTTAAGCTCATTCACTTTACCATCTTCACTCACTTCAAATTCCACCTCAACTTCACTCTTTTCTCGATTTCAAGCTGGCTTATCTCGCTTCGTCCGGGAAGACGAAGGCGCGACAATGGTCGAGTACGTCCTGCTGGTCGCCCTGGTCGCCGTTATCTGTGTCGGCGCGGTGACTCTGCTGGGCAGCAACGTTAACACGAAGCTCGGCACGGCGGCGACTGCCCTCAAGTAGAGTGGCGGCTCTGGCCCTGGCGGCACTCCTACTGGCGGCAGCTGGGTTCGACCTGGCGCATCGGCGGATTCCCAACTGGCTGACCTTTTCGGGCCTGCTGCTGGGCGTATTCTGGCACGCTGTCACAGGCGGAGGGCCGGGACTTGTCTTCGCACTGGAGGGCCTGGGTGTTGCCGGTCTGACCGTGCTGCTTTGGATGGCGAAGGCGCTCGGGGCGGGCGATGTCAAGCTGCTCGGGGTCGTCGGTGTCTGGATGGGGCCGGTGTTTCTGCTCTGGACTCTGCTCGGGACAATCTTTGCCGGTGGACTGCTGGCTTTGATCGCCCTTGCGGTGCACCGAACATGTCGGGGCCGCATGCCGCTGGCTCCGGCGGTTGTTCTCGGCGCGGCGTGTGCGTTCTTCTGGCTCCACTTAAAGCTGATACTTTGAAGTTACAAAAAAGAAGAAAACAGCAGTGCGGCGCGGCGTTCGTCGAGTTTGCTCTGGTCGCTGGGCTGCTCTGCCTCTTGCTCTTTGGGATCATTGAAATGGGTTTGATATTCCAGGATCAGGCCCTGCTCGGCCAGTCCGCCCGGGAAGCCGTCCGGTCGGCGGCTGTGGGGCATACGACCTCTGAGGCCCAGAGCGCGGCGGTCAGTGCAGGGGCGGGGCTTGCGATCGCGCCGGGAAATGTCGTGCTGGAAAAAAGCATCGACGGTCAAGTTTGGGCTGCTCTCGGGGATGTGCCGCCGATGAACAATGCCGCTGCGGGGAACAACAATGCCGCCGCCGGCAATTTGCTTCGCGCGACTGTGACTTATGCCCATCCGCTGGTGACGGGCTTTGTTTTCAGTGGAACCAGCAAGACGCTGACGGCAAAAATGGTGATGCGTCGTGAATAAAAAACATTGTCTGCCAAAACGCGGCGCCGTGCTGCC
>JANXNV010000176.1 GCA_025353925.1 Armatimonadota bacterium | reverse complement strand
CAATGCCTCGGCTGAATTCGGGCGCAGCTTCAGGCAGGCGAGGTAGCGCAGCTGCGCTTTGGGGGCATCACCCGTCTGCAGCAAGTAATCGGCGAGAGCCAGGTTGGCTGCCGGGGAGTTCGGGGCAAGTGCGACGGCATGTGTGAGAACGACTCCGGCTTCCGCCAGGCGTCGATTTTGCAGCAGTGCCTGTCCCCAAAGCCGCTGCGCCTGGGCATTGTCCGGCTCCTCTTCGGCCCAGCCTTGCCGCGTTGCAAACCCGCTCTCCTCCGGATGCAGTCGCCCCCACCACTCGGCGAGGCGGTTCAGGTGACTGCCTGCGGCGTATGTCGGCAGCAATTCCTGCGGTCCGCGCGGAGAAATCGCCAGGGCCAGCGCGGGGGGAGGTAAGTCGAGTCGGGCTGTGCGGGCCTGAGCCAAAGCTTCCTGGAGACGTGCCGAAGCCGGGAGTACTTTCAGTCCCAGCCGCAGATCCGCGATGGCTTTGGTCCGGTCGCCCGATGCCGCGACTGCCCCGGCCAGCGTCTGCCACGTCGCCTCGGTGGACTCCCCGGCCGCGATGGCTTGACGGAGAGCGTCCGCCGCACCTGCGTATTCGCCCGCTTCGAGAAGCCGTGCCCCCAGAAGTGCCAGCAGGGGGCCGTCGGTCGTGGCGTGCTGAGCCTGAGCTTCCAGCTGGGGCAGAAATGCTTCGCGCCGCGCTGTCTCCTGCTGGGCACTGGGCAGAGTCACTCCGAGAGCTAGGAGCAGGAGACACAGGCCGATGAAAAACGCCGCTCGGAGGGAGCGGCGTTTCGGTTGAAGGGTATTTTTCACGCGCTATGGCTTGACGATGTACCAGAGCGAAGATGTCCCGTTCTTGTCCAGGCTGTTACGCGCCCACTTGACATGGCCGTCATAGTACAGGTAGTTGGAACCGTTGGTGTGCTTGTCGTCCGGCGTGTTCGGGTTCGCTGGGTTGCCCGCCCAATTTTTGCCGTAGAAGTTGCCTTTGACGTCCGTATCCTGCCCCTGCCAGATATTGTAAAAACCCGCGTTGCCCTTGCCATCCATCATCATGATGGTCTCCGCCGAAGAAGTCACCGCGGCGAGCTTGACGTTGGCCGCATCCGAGTTGCCACTGTCAGTGGTACCGACGCTTGAGCAGCAGTTACCCCCACCGCTAGAATCGGGGGCGATCATGGAATTGTAGGCATAGGACATGGTTCCCGCACCAAACTTGTTGCCACCATTGCAAATGCCCGTGACACCTGCTGTCATGGGATTGTCAAAGCAGTTGTTAGCATCGTTGTTGGTAAACTGATTGGTTGAGTCCGGGCATTTGTAGACGCCTAGGCTTTTGGTGAACGGATACAGCAGTTCGGCATAGGACACCCGACCCGAGTTGGGAAGGGAGTTGTAATAGAGATATGAGCCAGTGTAAGTTTCATCGGCGTCCTGCGCATACTGTGTCTCCGCAAGGCCAAGCTGCTTCAGGTTGCTCTGGCAGGAGGCCCGCCGGGCGTTCTCGCGTACCTTCTGAAAGACGGGAAAGAGGATGGCGGCAAGAATGGCGATGATGGCGATGACCACGAGCAGTTCGATCAGAGTGAAGCCGCGCTGAGGCTTCTTCGGTAAGGTATACATGATTTCAGATTCCTTTGTGTTGCACAGAACTTTGGCTGTTCTTATGACTGTTACAGTATAAGTGATTATCGGCGTTTTGTCAAGCAATTTTTAGCGGAAGCGTCGTTTTGCCCTCCGGCGGGTAAAATAACTTCATGAGTGCAATTATCCAGGATCCGGCATTTATCGCCGGTACGGAATTCAGTTTGCGGGGCGAACATCCCGGTGCCATTGCGGCGTTCGAAGCGGCGATGGCGCGGCACCCCGAGGATGCGGAAGGGCCGTTTCAATTGGGGCTGGCGTGGCAGCGGCGGGCGGAGGGGATCCTGCCGCCTGCGCTGCGCGAGAAAGGTATTGGGACGGGGCTGGGCGATCTGGCGGCCTCGGCACTGGGGCTGGGGGTTGTGGCGGCCTCGAAAGCTCTGGGACAAACGGAGTGGATCGTGCAGTACCGGGAAGCATTTCGGCAGTCTGCCCTGCAGTTCGAAGCGGCAATCTTGCTGAACCCCCAGGACCCACGTTTTTTTCATGCGCTGGCTCTCTCTCGCCGTTATTTGGGGCAGACCGAATCCGCCGCCGAAGCCGCGCGGGCCGCAGCCGCACTGTCGCCGGGTGAAGGGGCGTACCGGGAACGGGCGAAAGCTTTTGATCAGGCGGCCAGCCGGGAGAGCGGGGCGAAGGACGCCAAGAACCCGGTTCCGGCGGGGGTTACCTGGAACGACGTGATTTTGCCGGACCGGACCAAGCGTGAGCTGAAGCAGATGCAGCTGCTGCTCGAAAACCCGAGCCTGTCGCGGGACCTGGGCATCGAACCGCCCACAGGCCTCCTGCTCTACGGCCCGCCGGGCACGGGCAAGACGACCATTGCGCGAGTGCTGGCTCACGAATCC
>JANXNV010000165.1 GCA_025353925.1 Armatimonadota bacterium | reverse complement strand
CTCGGCGCAAAAGTCGGCACCGGCAGTGTCCGGCGCCGCGCCCTGCTGCTCTCCCGTCGGCCCGATCTGGAGCTTCTGGAAATTCGCGGCAACATCGATACCCGCCTGCGAAAATGGCGCGAGGGCCAGTACGACGCCATCTGCCTGGCCGTCGCCGGTCTGAACCGGCTGAGTCTCCAGGACAACATCACCGAAATCTTAGATCCCGACTGGTTCACCCCCGACCCCGGCCAGGGGGCTTTGGCCCTGCAATGCCGCGCCGCCGACTCGCGTGTCGCCGGCTGGCTCGCTTCTCTTGACGACCCGATCACGAATGCCGCCATTACCGCCGAGCGAACTTTCCTCCGCGCGTTCGGCGGCGGCTGCAAGACCCCCCTTGGTGCCCTGGCGACCGGCTACGGCTGGAGCCTGCATCTGCAAGGCATGGCGGCGTCCCCCGACGGCACCACCATCCTGCGGGCCGAAACCTGGGGCGAGACTCCGGGGGCGCGTCCCCCGGAGCGGCACGGGGAAGAACTCGCCGCCGCCCTGCGGGTGTTGGGGGCAGATCAGCTTTTGACTGGTAACGAATAACACCAGGGCATGGAGGCCCGATCCACAAGGAGACTGTTATGGAAGAATTAGAGAAGACAGACTACGCAGCTTTGGTCGGCGAGATCAAAAGCCGCATTCGCACTGCGCAGTACCAAGCCCTGCGCACGGTCAATCGGGAGCTGATTGACCTCTACTGGAACATCGGGAAGCTGATTGTCGAGCGGCAGCAGGGAGAAACCTGGGGGCGTTCCGTTGTCGAAAAGCTGGCCGCAGATGTCCGGCAGGATTTCCCTGGCCTCGGCGGATTTTCGTCGGCCAACATGTGGAGAATGAAGCTTTTCTACGAAAATTATAGCTGTAGTCAAAAACTCGCACCAATGGTGCGAGAAATTGGATGGACGCATAACACCATCATTTTTGAGAAGTGCAAAAACGATCTGGAGCGTGAGTTCTACATACGTCGGACTAAGGCGCAGGGGTGGACGAAAAACGTTCTCATTCATCAGATCGAAAGCCAGGCGTACCAAAAAACGCTCCTCAGCCAGACCAATTTTGCGCAGACGCTGCCGGTTCCGATGCAGTCGCAGCTGGCACTGGCGATCAAGGACGAATATCTATTCGATTTCCTGGAACTCGGCGACAAGTACAGCGAGCGGCAGCTAGAAACGGCGATACTGGCGCGGGTCGAGCCGTTTTTGCAGCAGATGGGCGGCGTATTCGCGTTTTTAGGCAGCCAGTACCGGCTGCAAGTCAGTGACCAGGAGTATTTCATCGACCTGCTGCTCTACCATCGCCGCCTGAAATCCCTGGTGGCGTTGGAGCTGAAGATCGGGGCGTTTCTACCGGAGTATGTCGGCAAGATGCAGTTCTATCTCGCCGTGCTAAACGACACGGTGAAGATGCCCGACGAGAACCCGTCGATCGGCATCCTGCTCTGCAAATCCAAAGACCGAACGATTGTTGAGTATGCCCTGCGGGAGTCCAACAAACCCATCGGTGTCGCGACCTATCAAATAGTCACGTCCCTCCCCGCCGAATATGCGGGCGAGCTGCCGACGCCCGAGCAGATCGCGGGGCTGCTGGGTGAAACGGAGTGAAAATCAGGGAACAACCCTACCCCATAACGGGTTTTAAGGATGTCGGCGTTTTTCACACTTTGCTTCACCTTAGACACAGGAACCGTAGCGATGCAAAATTATGATTATCTCGTTCTCGGCAGCGGCAGTGCCGGGCTGTCGTTCGCATTGGAGGTCTCGTCGAAGGGCCGGGTCGCGCTGATTACCAAGAAAGACCGCACGGACAGCAGTACCAACTGGGCGCAGGGCGGGATCGCCGGGGTCATGGGGCCGGATGATGACCCGGAGCTGCATGTGCAGGATACGCTGATCGCCGGGGCGGGGCTGTGCCACGAGGATGCGGTGCGGGTGCTGGTAGCGGAAGGGCCGGACCGGATCCGCGAGCTGATGGAGTTCGGGGCGAACTTCAACCGGGAGCCGGGCGGCGAGCTGTCCCTGGGGCGTGAGGGCGGGCATTCTCGGCGGCGGATCATCCACACGGCGGACCTGACGGGCAAAGAAGTCGAGCGGACCCTGGTGGAGGCGGTCAAAGCGCATCCCAGCATCACGGTTCTCGAACATCACTACGCCATCGACTTGATCATGCAGGACGGCCGGTGCTGCGGGGCCTATGTGCTCGACGAAGCGGTGGGCAAAGTCGAGGCGTATGTCGCCCCGGCGACCCTGCTGGCGACGGGCGGGGCGGGGCAGGTTTACAAGTTCACGACCAATCCGCCGATCGCGACAGGGGACGGGGTCGCGATAGCCTGGCGGGCGGGGGCGGAGATCGCCGACATGGAGTTTATCCAGTTCCACCCGACGTCGCTGTACCATCCTGACGCCAAAAGCTTCCTCATTTCCGAGGCCGTGCGCGGTGAGGGCGGCATCCTGCGGCGCAAAGACGGCACGGCATTCATGGCGGAATACGACCCGGAGCGCAAAGATTTAGCCCCGCGCGACATCGTGGCGCGTGCTATCGACAGCGAGATCAAGAAGACCGGCGATGAATGCGTTTATCTCGACGTCACGCATCTCGACCCGGAAGAGGTGAAAACCCACTTCCCGACTATTTACGCCCGCTGCCTGTCGTTTGGAATAGACATCACCACGGACCTCATTCCCGTGGTCCCCGCCGCTCACTATTCCTGCGGCGGCGTCGTGTCCGATCTGCACGGGCGGACGTCCCTGGAAGGTCTCTACGCCTGCGGGGAAGTAGCCTGCACCGGAGTCCACGGGGCGAACCGCCTGGCATCGAACTCTCTGCTCGAGGCGTTAGTTTTCGGCAAGCGGGCCGCCGACGACTCCCTGGCCCGCACCGATCTGGCGGAAGCCTGCGCGAGTGCCGCGCCGTTCCCCGGAGCCGCCGGGCGCGTCGGTGCCCTCGACCACGCCCTGGTCGCCGCCCTGCGGCACCGATTGCAAGGGGTCATGCAGAAATATGTCGGAATCGTCCGCAGCGATTCTCGCCTGCAAAAAGCCGCCGCCGCCCTGCATGCCCTGTCCTCTGAGGCCAAGCCGCTCTTCAATAACTACGTTTTATCCGATGATGTTCTCGAATTACGCAATATGATAACAGTCGCCGAACTCATTATCCGTTGTGCCCAGAAGCGCAAAGAGTCGCGCGGCCTGCACTATACCACCGACTACTTGCAGACGCTGGAGAGCGAGCGGCATGACACGGTGCTGCGGAATGCAGGCATCCACCCAGCATGACGATATTCTCAGGATCTGGCAGCATTTTTCGTGGGCAAGTTTACTTGTAGCACAACATTCGCCTTTGTGATACAATCCCGCAGGAGAGTAATTTTATGGGAAGTGTCCGACTAGACGCAAAAACGGAAGAAAAAGTACGGCACGTCGCCGCAGTGAAGGGTTTGACGCTCTCCGAGGTCCATCGACAGGCATTGACGGAATACTGTGAGCGTGAAATGCAGGAGAAGATCAGCCGCTATGACGATCCCTTCTATGACAGTATATTTGGCGTCGGGGAAGGACCTGCCGATTTATCGCGGCGGCACAAAGAAATCTACGGCGAGATCAGGGATGAAAAGTACAAATGAGGACAGTATCCGATACTCTCATTGATGCGGGGCCACTGGTTGCTGTTCTCAATCGTAACGATGACTATTACGCCCAGTGTCTTGGACTTTTCCGCACGTTAGGTACGCCTTTTTACACCACAATGCCGGTTCTAGGTGAAGCGATGTACTTGCTTGGGAAGCGTGTAGGCTGGTCGTTACAAGAGGGACTTTGGAAACTTGTCCTGCACGGGGATCTCATTGTCGAGCACCCCGTATCTACGGAGATTGCCCGTATGTCCGAACTGATGAGTAAATACAATGATTGTCCGATGGACTTCGCCGACGCATCCCTGGTCGCGCTCGCAGAACGACTGTCGCTGGCCCGTATTTTCACAGTAGACCGCCGCGATTTTTCCACCTATCGTCTTCAAGGCAAGAAAGCTTTCACGATACTTGGGCCTGTATAATCCAGCCCAGTTTGATCGGGACCACACCATGACCCTCACACTCACCCCCGACGCGGCCACTCGGCTGCGGACGCTGGCGACGCGGCGCGGACAGGCTCCCGAAGATCTGATCGACGCTCTCCTCCTGAAGGCCTTTACCGAAAGCGAGGCGGAGATCGCGCGTATGCAGAAGGCCGGTGATGAGCTGGTGGCCGCGCTGCAGGAAAACAACCTCACGTTCCAGGTCCCCGCCGGTTTCGAGAAACTGGGCGTATAAAGCGGGTGTGTAACGTCATCGGCGGGCACCATGAGCATGAAGAACAAAACAATTTCCGGGCCAATGCTGCTTGGATCCCTCGCTTTGCTTTTCCTGCTCGCCCCGCTGGCGGCTGCCCCGGAACCGGCGCGGCCTGCGGATGAGTTCGTGGACAGCATCGGGGTCGCCACGCACTGGGGATACCCGGACACGCCGTACGGTTTTGCCTACGACCAGGTGAAAGCACTGCTCGGTGCCAGCGGAATCCGCCATGTCCGGGACGGTTTCCACCCGCGCCTGGTGGATTTGAACCGAACTTACGGCACACGAGCCACGATAATTTATGGTCCCGGGACGGCCCCGGCAGACGCGGCAGCGCAGATCAAAGCCAATCTGCCGCTGGCGGACATGGTGGAAGGGCCGAATGAGGTGGATATCTTCGCGTCGAGCGCGAGCTATTTGGGCCTGAAGTTCCCCGCCGGGCCGATCGCGTATCAGAACGCCCTCTACGCCGCCTTCAAAGCCGACCCGCAGACACGCGGCATCGGGGTCATCGCGCCGTCCACGGCGCAAAGCGGAAGCAATCTTCAGATGGCGCCCCTCTTGAGCGAAGATTACCTGGTCATGCACTCCTACGCCGGGGGCGCTCCGCCGGAGACGAGTCTCAGCGGCGGCGACGTCCCCAATACGCTCAAGGCCGCCCGGCTTCTGGGAACCGGTGCCGTGCTGAAGCCGATCGTCGTCACCGAAAGTGGCTACCATACGGCCCTGAAGAGCGGCGGCGGGGTCATTGCCGGAATTCAGCCTGCCGTCTCGGAAGCGGCGGAGGCGAAATATCTGCCGCGCCACTTTGCCTCTTATTTCAATGCGGGAATCGTGCGCACCATCACGTACGAATTTTGCGACGAATTCGATCACGAAGACACGAATGCCGAGGCCAGCTTCGGCATAGTCCGTCATGACCTTTCGCCGAAACCGGCCTACACCTCGCTGAAGAACTTAATCACTCTGCTGGGCGAAGCACGCTGGGACCCGGCGGCGCAGAAATGGAAGCGAAAAGAGTTTCCGCCCCGCGCCCTGGACTTCACGCTGTCCGCCGAGGCAAAAACGCTGCCGACCCTCCGGCATACCCTGCTGCAGCAAAGCAATGGTGACTTCCTTCTCCTGCTCTGGCAGGAAGTGTCCAGCTTCGACACAAACCGTGGGCAGGATATCGCAAACCCGGCGGTTCCGGTGACAGTGATATTCCAGACGCCGATCAGCGAAGCGGCAGTCATCCAGCCAGGCCGGAGCCTGGCAACGCAGCAGGTTTGGCACAGCCCGAAGCGGCTGACGCTTTCTGTTCCCGACGAGATCGTGGTACTGAAGCTGACACCCCGGACTAGCCCCGCCGCTTCCGCTCCTGCGTCCCCCACCGGGGTTCGAAGCGCAGCAACCGGATCAGAAATCACGCTGACATTTCCGCCGGTGCGCGGTCCGGTGCAGGGCTACTTCGTGTCTCGCCTTGGGCAGTTTCTGGGCCGGGCAGTCAGGGAGTATTTCACGGATACCGAGCGTCAGCCTAATACTGGATACACCTACCAGCTCCGAAGTTATGATGCGAGCGGGCGCGTTTCCGCCCCGGCCACGGTCGTTGTCAGGACCGAAAGCCAGATGCCGGACTTAACCGCGACCGAGCTTTCCTGGACCCCTACCCCGCTCCACCCCGGCGACAAAGTCCGGTTCCAGATCACCATCAAAAATATCGGCACCGGCTCAACCCCCGCGAATATCACACACGGAATTGGGTTCTTCGTTGACGGCACGTTTGTCAGCTGGTCGGACAGCTTTTCCGGTCCGCTGGCTCCCGGGGAGAGTAAAAATCTGCTGGCAAACTCCGGCCCGCAAAAAACCGCCTTCTGGACCGCCACCCCCGGACCGCATACTGTGACCGCTCAGGTGGATGACCTGAACCGGATCACGGAGAGCATCGAAACCAACAACGCAAAAACGCAAAGCTTCGTCGTCACGGGCGGGTTGGCCCCATGATCCTTAACCTACAGAAAGAAGAGTTCAGTATCGCCTACGTTCATGCGGTTGCTTCCCTAGCAAACTGTTCTGTCACCCACACCACTGTAGACGTCAATGGATATGACCTGACGCTTTCAGCCACCGATGAGCTTAATCTGCCCCGTTTACCGGCAATCAATGTCCAATTGAAGTGTACGGCCCGCGACCTGCTCCGCGAGAGCAACCTGAGCTTTCCACTGGATGTTTCGACGTACCACAAGCTGCGGCGTGAAACTTTATTGCCACGCATCTTGGTTGTGTTGTCAGTACCGTCGGACCCCGCACAATGGTTGAGCCAAACAGAGGAAGAAATGACCTTACGCCATGGTGCTTACTGGATCTCTTTAATTGGGATGCAGGAGACCGACAACACCGACACAGTCACGGTATATCTTCCCAGAGTACAATTGTTCACCCCGCAGGCCTTGCGAGGTATAATGGACAGGGTAGATAGAGGACAAAATCCATGAAAGTGATCATTACGGACGAAGAAACCCTTCACTCCCTGAGTCCCGCAGAAATGGCCGCATATTTGCGAAGCCACCACTGGGAAATCACTCGCGAGATTGGGGACAAAGGCGCGGTTTGGCATAGGAGTGGGGAGTCTTCTCGCTCGCCGGAAATTCTTTTGCCCCTGCGCCGTGATCTGGATGATTATGCGGAGCGAATAGCGGATGTCCTTCAGATACTGGCAGAAACCGAAGCAAGTTCGCAGATTGACTTGTTGAAGGACATTACTGAATCTGCAGCGGACATTATTAGGATCCGTCTTCAAGGACCCGCCTATGACGATGGCTCTCTTCCGATTGAACAGGCAGCTCAAGTTGTAGAACAAGCACGAGAATTGATGTTGGCGGCGGCCTGTTCTACGGTGCAGCCTCGACAGGTATACAGAACTCGAAAACCCGCCCAGGCCATTGAGTATATGCACAAAGTTCGTTTGGGACAGACGGAACGCGGCAGTTATGTTCTCAATATCCGCTCTGCGGTTCCTCCACGTTTCAGCGAGAAGCTTTCCTCTCCCGGCGTATCACAATCCGTGATCGGAAGCGATGAACCTTTCGAGCGGCGGGTGACACTCATGCTGTCAAGTGCCCTTGCAATCACACGATCAGCCCTGGCGCATATCGCTGTGACAGGCGATCTGACACCTTTTCAGGATGCCGTTCAAGAAGGAGTAAGTGCTAACCTCTGTGCGGCCCTCGCAGGACTAAATCTTGAGGGAAACACGCAAAACGTTGACATTGATTTTCAATGGTCCCCGATGCGGCCTCTCCCATTCGGAACAGCCCCGCAGACCCGAATTCGCCTTTCAGGAGATACGCTGACTACTCTCGGGGAAGTTGCGCGTGAACTCAGGGAGCGCACGGCTTACGAAGACTTTGAATTAAACGGGGTCGTTACCGCGCTGCATCGTGAGAAGGGGGAAGGGAAGGGACAGATCACAATTACGGGTTTGGTAGATGGGTCACTGCGGAAGATTCGGGTGGACCTGGAGGCATCGACTTACGATCTTGCCCTCTCCGCACACACGCAGCAACTTTATGTTGCCTGTGAGGGTGAGCTGGAGCGCGATGGACGGTCCTACCGCCTGCTTTCACCGCGCAGATTTATTGTCACCCCCGAGGTATAACGCGGCTTGAAGCTCCACATCCATGTCGTCGCCGATCTGCGGCTGCCTGCGCCGACGCCCACCACCCTGCAAATCGAGGCGGCGGAGATTGCCGGGGTGCAGACCCTGGAAAACCCGGTCGTGCTGATTGGCCCGCCCGCCGAAAGCGAGCCGTTTCGGGACTTCTACGGCAACCCCTGCCGCCGCGTGCTCCTGCCGGAAGGCAATGTGCAGATCGAGTACCGGGTGACTGTCGAGCAGCCCGAGACGCGTTTCCCCCTGCTGAAGCCCGTGGAAGCCGATGCCCTCCACTTGCCGACCAATACCCTGCTCTACACCCTGCCGTCGCGCTACTGCCAGTCGGACAAGCTGGTGGCGATGGCCTACGACCTGTTCGGCGAAGTGGCACCGGGTTTTGCGCGGGTGCAGACCATCGCGAACTGGATCAACGAGCATATCACCTACCAGTACGGGACATCGGATGCGGGGACTTCCGCCTACGATACGGCGACTCAGCGGATCGGGGTCTGTCGGGACTTCGCGCATCTGGGCATCTCGTTCTGCCGCGCCCTGAATATCCCCGCCCGCTACGTTTCCGGCTACTGCCTAGGGCTGGACCCACCCGACTTCCACGCCTATTTCCAGGCGTACCTCGATGGCCGATGGGTCTCGTTCGATGCCACCGAACGGCAGCCGCGTCCGGCTCTGGTCCAGATCGCGATCGGGCGCGACGCCGCCGACTGCGCCTGGTCCACCTTCTACGGCTACGGCGAAACCCTCTTTCTTTTGGTGGAAGTAACGGAAGCCGAAACGGGCGAATTATGAAGACAGAGGCCGAAATTCTCCGCAGCGTCCCCCTGTTCGCCGAGCTAAACCCCGAGGCTCTCGCCTTGCTGGCTTCGCGTCTGCGGCGGCGCAAGCTGCCCGGCGGCACGCCCGTGGTCTATAAAGGCGACCCTTCGGGAGCACTCTATTTAATCGCCTCGGGCCGGGTCAAAGTGCATCAGGCGACTACCAGCGGCGACGAAGTAATTTTGGATGTCAAAGGCCCCGGCGACTTCTTCGGCGAAATGAGCCTGCTCGACGGCCAGCCGCGCTCCGCCGATGTCAGCACTCTGGAGACCTCGGAGCTGCTGCTGCTGGGCGGCGACGACCTCCGCGAGACCATCCATCAGCAGCCCGCCGTCGCCTGGACTCTCCTGCGCCTGCTCTCCCAGCGGCTGCGGGAGCAAAACGAACAAGCCGAAATGCTGATGACCCGCGACGTCGCCGGCCGCGTCGCCGATCGCCTCCTGCGCCTCGCAAAGTCCCAGGGCACCCTCCAGCCCGACGGCAAGAGCCTCCAGCTCGAGGTCCGCCTCACCCAAAGCGACATCGCCGCCCTCGTCGGTGCTACCCGCGAGCGCGTCTCCCGCGCCCTCTCCGCCTTTCGCACCTCGGGGGCCATCGCCTGGAATAAAGAAACGGGGTGCTGGCTGATCAAGAAGCCGGAAGTGCTGGCAAAGCGGGCGGAGCGGTGAGCGTCAAACCCTTTTCTCATCCTAAAAATAGTGCTTGACATTACGGAGCAGTCGTGATATGATGGATTATCGCTGAACGCCGGGCGCTTTCTGTTGTCTCTCCACTGGAGGAAAACGATGTCCCTTCGTCTTACCGTTCCTTCGTCTCACCGCTCCTTCGTCTTACCGCTCCTTCGTCTTACCGCTCCTTCGCCGCTGTAGCCTGATGGCAGCTCTTCTTCTGTCACTAGCAACCCTGGCCCATGCCGGAACCTATGTCTGGAAAATCACCGACCCAGATCCCACCAAGTCTACCCAAAGCCCCACCTACTCCGGCGGTAACTTTCACTGCACTTTTGGAGGCGGAGTTTCGTACAATGAACGGTACGGTCAACGGGGCTTGCTCGGGGCGGATGGGTATGGAAACGGCAACAACGAAGGAGACTATGCCGATTGCTCCGGCATGATTACCACCACCTACACCTGGCATGCCGGCCCGGGACAAACTGTCGCTACCGACCCGCTGCCACTGTATGTTATCGTGATGGAGAAATGCCATGTCCGGGCCTATGGCCCTTCGGCCACGGCTGCCCCGGTCGTGGGTATTTGCGACACTGGTCTCGGGGTAAGTTCCGCGCTGGCACAGTCGAAGTTGCCATCCGGAGTGACATTTGGAAGTGCCGAATGGACGACCACCCGCTACACAGTCGCGACTGGGGGGCAGACAGTGACACTGACCTGTACGCCGCGAGCGCAGTGCTCGACGCCTTCTGCCTACGCCTCTCTTCTCTACACCCCGGCGATCACGCCGATCACCGTCCGCCTCGACGGCACGACCAAAGATACTGCAGGGAGCGACAATATCCTCGTTGGACAGGGTTGCACGGCCTACATTCAGGTCAGGTCACTTCCGAGCGGAACGATTACGTTCTCAAATTTCAATTGGGGGGTTTCTGGTCAAATTGTCAAGAATTTTGTGACTGGATTTCTGCAGGCGTCTCCGCCCGCTTACCCCTACGGTCATGTTAATTATCTAACCTCAACAGATGCAACAGGCCCATCTCTACACTGGTATTGGTCACAGGGTCTTTACATTGGTGCGAATAATCAAGTTACGTGCTCGGCAGTTGTCTCCGTGAATGGTACGGCGATTGGAGCGGTTACTGCAAATCGTGGAGTCGCAGTGTATGATCCTTCCTACTTGGCATCGAATATGCCTGGGGGCTGTCAGATCATTGGGCAAGGCACCTCGGGCGTATCACTTAATAGCGACATGGAGTGGACAGCCCAGGCATTAACTCCGTTGTTCTTTACAGCGAGATTTGGCAATCCGGGTGTCATTTACTACACACAGCTTTGTTCGCTTAACAGAGACTTAGGCTCGACCATTCCGTTCGGCAAAGATATATCCACCGTGACAAATGGATATGTACTTGATACAGAACTGATCTACTCTACGATCAATACGCCAGGAGGAACCTGGTGGGCCGACGGGGCTAGCCAGGCTGCATCAGGAGATGTTCCATCAATAGGATTGGACTTAAAATCTGCGGTGACACAGCAAGATGGTTTTAAGACCTTCTTGATGTATGTTCCACCAGGCACAGACTCGATGGCCGTTCCACTGCATGAACTTGATTGGAATATCAATTGCAATGCACATTTATTATTGTTAAGCGGCGGTCAGTGGAGCCCGCACCCACCTGGAACCATTGGTGTTACTGCTGACTTGTATTTCAATGTTTCTCCACCAAATTGGCCGGTATGGAATGATGTTTATGTGGGATCGGGGCCATAAAATGCCAATTGGCCATAAAAAGTCGAATAGGGTAGCTGTCCTTTGGGTAATACCGCTTGTCATTGTCGGCATATACGCGTATTCAAAAACGGTACACACTTTTGAGTATGTCCAGATCCATAATACTGCGATCAGGCTGCCTTACTCCTGGTTCGGCGGACCTCCAATAGTTTCACATGCGTCACCCCAATACATTCACGATATGGTCTATGCCCACAGCCTAATCAGGCAAGGCCTTTGGGCATGGTCAGGGGGTAGGCACGAGGAGGCCGCTCACTATTTTCGCGCTGAACTTCAGGCACCTTGGTATGAGACAAAAAACCAAATGGATGAGAAGGCAAGAGCATATCTCAAACAGTTAGATGAGATAAAAGTTGAGGAGTCAAAATTGAAGCATTCCAAACCGCCTGTGAAGAACGCTGTAACGGGAAAGAGCATATGAACGGTTCTGGTCATGAAATAGGTGTCTGCCCCACCGTCCTATCCAGCCTATACGAGACTTTGGCCGGGTACTAGGAGAGGGGGTAGGCGTTGCGGTGTCCCTTATTCCACGCACACCCGGCGACGATGACGAAGGCCGAGTCTCTGCGGGGACTTCGACGGCAAGACTGGAGGCGACCAAAACAGTACTGCAAAAAGACCTGGTACACGAGTGCCGGGTCTTTTCAGATACCTACCGCTCCCCAAACGCCAGACTGAGGGCTGCCTGCTCCTGCGGCTTGCTGCCCGTCGCCAGGTCCAAGCGGACGTCGCTGAAGGCGAAGCCGACGCGCAGGAGAAGTTTGCCGTCAATGGGAAATGTGCAGGTCCCAGCTGATTTATCTCCCGGAGTGCCAGCCGCCCTAAATCACCGGGTGGTGCGGCGTGAACTTCATCGGCGACCGCTTGCACAACCCTGAGATGCTCTCTCCCGTGGCTTGTCAGCAGAGAAATCATCCCAATTTTGCCCAGTAAAATGATGGGCGTCGCATCGGGTATCCAAACTTCCGGTTCCTCCGAAGGCATCACTTCTGAGAAGCCTCCGCAATGGCTTCCTCAGCACTGTATTGTAGTACGGATACTCCGTAATCGCCTAGCCGGGTGAGAAAGAGGGAAAGGGGAAGCTCCGCCATCTCCGCCGCTTGTCCCGATGTCAGCAGCTGAGCGTCAAATAGGGCAACGGCCAGCCGCTCACGTTTTGACTCGTCAAGGTCCTGGGGTACTTTCAGCGTCAGCGTATCGAGCATTAATGTCATGGTTTTTCTCCTCAACACTATTATGGTGTGTCAGCGGCAGGCCGTCAACGCCCCAGGAAATTATCCCTGGGACTTTCCGGCATCCCTACCGCCCGCCAAACGTCAGACTCAGGGCCGCCTGCTCCTGCGGCTTGCTGCCGGTCGCCAGGTCCAAGCGGACGCCGCTGAAGGCGAAGCCGACGCCGATGACGAAGCGGCTCTGGTCGTAGCCGCCGCGCAGGAAGAGCGAATGGGCGACGGCGTATTCCGCACCCAGATGCACGGAGCGTTTGCCGCCGTTGACGCTGCCGAGGTTATGCAGCTCGGCGGCCAGCGAGAGGCCCTTGGTCTCGCGCAGCAGGCCGAGGTCGATCTGCGGCTTCATCTGGAAGTCGAAGCTGCGCAGGGTCGTGGCGGTGCCCAGGGAGGAGCCGTTGACCACGAGCGGCAATTTGTACTTCGGAGACAGCAGGTTACGGACCACCACCGCGCCGCGCACATGGTACAGCGGATCGGGGATGGACGTGAACCCAAGGTCGATATCGAACTTCTGCTGATGCACCTCTTTGTACGTCGCGCCCGAAATGCTGCCGTTCGGCACGCCGTTCGTGCTGCCGAAGGACTTCGAATCAGTTTCATCGGCCACAAAGCCGGCTCCGGCGTAGGAGGCCTGGGTGAAGCGCGGGCTGATCCCGACCGTTCCCACCACCACGGGGATGCTGAAGGGAATGGCGATATTGGAGAGGCCGAGCACCCCGTATCCCGCAGCAATCTTGCCCGTCGGCGAGTCATTCAGGCCGGGAACCGCAATGCTCTGGGCCTGAAGCTGGACCTTCGCGGTCAGGGTGCCGTAACCGATCAAGCCGACGTTCTTCACGGAAAAACCGGCCAGCGGGGCCAGGTTCGCCGAGAGGCTGGTCGGGGAGGCGGTGACATCGTTCGCCCCGGCATTGGTGGCGAAGTTGTAAACTTTCTTGAAGGCATCCCGCACTCCCACCAGCGAATTGCT
>JANXNV010000091.1 GCA_025353925.1 Armatimonadota bacterium | reverse complement strand
TACTTTGCGACCCCGAAGCGCAAGTTTATTATTGCGGACACGCCCGGTCATATCCAGTACACACGGAACATGGTCACGGGGGCCTCGACGGCGAATCTGGCGATTATTCTCATCGATGCCCGCAAAGGCGTGATCGAGCAGACCCGCCGCCATGCGATCATCGCGTCCCTCTTGGGCATTCCGCACATTGTCGTGTGTGTCAACAAGATGGATCTGGTGGAGTACGCGCAGGAAGTCTTTGAGGGCATCAAGCGTGACTTTGAAACGTTTGCGGCCGGGCTGGAAACGCGGGATGTCTACTTCCTGCCCATTAGTGCCCTGCTCGGCGACAATGTCGTGGATGCGTCGACGAATATGGACTGGTACGACGGACAGACCCTGCTGACGCTGCTGGAGACGGTGCCGATCGAGAACGATGTCAACCACGCCGATGGCCGGTTCCCGGTGCAGTATGTCATCCGGCCGCAGTCTACGGAGTTTCACGACTACCGAGGCTATGCCGGACGAATTGCGGGCGGGGTGTTCCGGCCCGGCGATGCCGTTCAAATCCTGCCGTCGGGCGTAACGTCGCGGGTCAAATCCGTGGACATCTTCGGGGCGGAGCTGGCGGAGGCGTTCGCGCCGATGTCGGTGACTTTGACCCTGGAAGACGAGCGGGACATCAGCCGGGGCGACATGATCGTGCCGGTGGATAATATCCCCCAGGTCTCGCAGGATATCGACCTGATGGTCTGCTGGCTGGGCGAAAAAAGCCTGGTCCCAAACGGCAAGTACATTGTCAAGCACACGACCCGGGAGGTGCGAGCGATTGTCAAAGCCGTGCAGTATAAGCTGGATATCAGTACTTTGGAAGAAAAGACCGAGGATAAGACGGTCAGCCTCAATGAGATCGCCCGGCTGACCCTGCGCACGACCCAGCCGCTGTTTTTCGACGCCTACCGGCGCAACCGGGCGACGGGAAGTTTAATTCTGATTGACGAAGCGACCAATGTCACCGTCGGGGCGGGGATGATTTTATGAAATTTTGGCCTCTTCTTCTGCTGCCGCTGCTGCTGACCGGGTGCGAGCCAGGGCGACGTGCTGCCCAGCCGCCGCCGCAAGTGCAGATTGCGGCTCCGCCGATGGCGGACATCTCGGTCGACCCGCTGGGCGGCGGGGACAGTTCGTCAGGAGGAAGTGCTCTGCCGGGAGCAGACAGCGAGACGCCGGCGATGCCGGATCCAATGCGCGGCTCCTCTGACTCCGGCGAGGCACCGTCTGACCCTCTGGCGGCGGGGGGAGATCCGCTTAAGGGACCGGTGATGCCGACTCGGCATTCGCACTGGCTTCGGGGACGGGCGCAGGGCGCGGAAGTGACCGTGCTGCTGAACGGTGTCCGACAGGGATCGTATCGAGGCGTGGTCGATCGGGATATTACGATGAAGCTTCGCTCGGGGCTGAATTTCGTGACTTTCAACTACCAGCCGAAGGATACTAACAGCTCCGCACAGATGGAGATCGTTGAGAGCGAACACAACCCGCCGATCGCACCGCTGGCGACTTTCCGCAGTCCGCCCGCCCCGCTCAGTGCGACGCGAACGCCGCAGCCTTTGCCGCAGGTGAAACAGACCTATTCGTTTATCGCGAAGTGATTTCTCCGCGCAGCAAAATTGACCGCCCCGCGTGACAAAAGTGACGTCTCTTCGTAACAAAGAGGCATCGGGTATACTGGCCGCATGGAACTTGGATTAACCGGCAAGGTCGCCCTGGTGGCCGCCTCTTCGAAAGGTCTCGGACGCGCCTGTGCGGAGGCCCTGGCCCGCGAAGGGACAAAAGTGGTCATCTCCGGGCGTCGCCCCGAGGAGCTGGCCCGGGCCGCTCAGGAGATCCGGCAGGTGATGTCGGTCCACGGGGCCGATGTCCACACCGTCACCGGCGATGTCACGCACCCGGAGGACGTTCAGCGGCTGGTCCGGGCGGCGGTGGCCCGGTTCGGGCATCTGGACATCTTGGTGACAAACGGCGGCGGCCCCTCCCCCGGCAAGTTCGCCGACCTCTCCGAATCGGACTGGCAAATGGGTTTGGACACGACCCTCTGGCCGGTCCTGCGCCTCGTCCGCGCGGCGATCCCTTATCTGGTCGCGGCCAAGGAGCGCGGCGGGGGCCGGATTATCAACATCGTCTCCACGAGTGTCAAGCAGCCCATCCCCGGCCTGTTTCTTTCCAATGCCCTGCGCCCCGCCGTGATCGGCCTGGCCAAAAGCCTGTCTCTCGAGCTGGCCCCGGACGGCATCCTCGTCAACAATGTCTGCCCCGGCTCCTTCGACACCGACCGCATCCAGCAGCTTTACACATCCCGCGCCGCCGGGACGGCCCTCACCCCCGAACAAGTCGCCGCCGAAGCCGCCAAAGCCATCCCCCTGGGCCGCCTCGGCGACCCGCGCGAATTGGGCCACCTCGTGGCGTTTCTAGCCTCCGACAAAGCCACCTACCTGACCGGCCAGACGATCTCGGTAGACGGCGGGATCGTGAATGGGTTGTTTGGGTGAAGTCATGTGAGTAAGAATGGAGTTATGTTATGACGCTGCAATTGGAATTGACGCCTGATCTGGAACAACGCCCTCGTGAGAAAGCCTCGGAAAATGGCGTGGATGCCCGGCAATGGCTTCAGGAAATGGTGCGCCAGATGCTTTCCACCGGTGAGACAGCCGCTTCGCCGCCGCCGAAACGTGTCGCCGGCCTGAACCGGGGTCAGGTGGTGTGGATGAGCGATGATTTTGATGCACCTTTGAGCGACGAGTTTTGGCTGGGAGAAACCTCATGAGGTTACTACTGGATACACATATTTTCCTCTGGTGGGCAAACGCCCCGGAGCACCTTTCCGCACGGATTCGTTCGCTGTGTGAAGACCCTGCCACTTTGTTGCTATTAAGTCTGGTCAGTCTTTGGGAAATTCAAATTAAGGTACAAATAGGCAAGTTGACATTGGCTTCCCCTCTCAAAACTATTCTTGAGACTCAACAACAGATAAACCGTATACAGATTCTTCCCGTGACGGTTGCTCATATACTAGCGTTGGAAAATTTGCCTATGCATCACAAAGACCCCTTTGACCGTTTGCTTATTGCACGGGCGAATAGTGAGAAGGCATCCCTGGCCAGTATGGATACAGCTTTTCCTCAGTACTCCGTAAACCTGATTCAGTAACAACTTTTTTGATTCAGCCCGGATTGCCGTCCATCACATATGCATTTAAAGTTTCCAATTATTTCGCAGTCGCCAATGGATGACGCGCACAAACGCGCCCTTATCATCGCATATTACCTGTCGCGGTTCGACAAAAAAGGTTTTCAAGCCCTCGGATTCCGGACATGGGGCGAAGCTTACAGTGGTATTGGTACAGCACTCAAAGTTCCCTCGGCGACAATCAAACATATGCGAGATTCGTTTGATCCCTATTGCTCGGCTGTGCGTCAAGGGTGGCATCAGCGTCCGGTCCTCCGCTCCCGCGTTCAGGTTATGGAAGCGTATGCTGACTTAAGCGGCAACGCACTCTTTGAAATTGCGCGGGATATTCTCAGCGGACAAGAAAACTCCTCACCGATATACATTGCGCCCATCGCAGTCGTCGAAAAAAACGACATCAACATTCTTGAGGAGAATTTGGCATTCGCCGCTCGGCTCCGCACGGGGGAGATGGCCGAAGAGTTTTTTAGAACGCGATATCCAAGCCTGTCCCAATTTGCGGGTATGAAACTCGAAGACACCCGAAAACTCGGCACTGGTTTTGACTTCCGTCTCCATGGCGCCTATACTACTCATGCCGTCGAAGTGAAGGGTATCATTGGTAAGTCAGGTTCGATTGCTTTTACTGATAAAGAATGGACAGTCGCGAATTACTTAAAAAGTGATTACATACTCGCTTTGGTACGCTCATTGGAGAGCAAGCCCGTGCTGGAATTGACAATTGATCCAGTGGCATCTTTGACGGTCACTCGGCGAAGCATTGAAACCGTATCCGTGTATTGGAGCACAAAGATATGAAATGTGTTGTTGAAAATGAAGATGGAAACGACGGTGAAACTGCGCTTTTTATGCGCGAAATCTCTGACCCCGCCATTGCAAATCTAATTTATTTGATGCCGGGTGAAACCCGCTTTGACAAGGCCTCTGTTCATAAGATTGTAAAAAACAGAAACGAAATGGTGCAGATTTTGCGGGAGTTTCTTACCTTACACCCTGAGAACACCAGCCTCACACGTCGCGCACGTCGCTTCACCGAATAGGGCATTTACTCCCCCGGCGGAACCGGCATCGGCCAGTTTTTTTGGCGACTTTCCTGGATGATCAGCTTCATCTGGTCGTAGGTGAGTTGGAACTGATGGCAGAAGCGGGCGCGGTACTTTTCCAACAGGTAGGCATTGAAGCGGGCCTGACGGCGGGCCTGTGCGAGGGATTTCTCTTTGTCGTAGCCGTTCCACGAAGGGTCGGGGACGGGGTAGGCGTGGACGGCGGCGAGGTGCGCGTGATCGTCGAGTTCCGCTAAGGCCCAGGCCATCTTCTGACGTTCCCCGATCACGAATTTGCTGCTGACGGCTTCGTACGGGTCCGGCGGCGGCTTCAGCGGGACATGGGCGGGGGTACGGTAGAGAATAGTGCCGCGCGTATCACCCCCGGAATTGGCGGTCACGCCGACGGGGAGGGGCAGCTTGACGGCAGGAGGCGGCGGGGAGGAAGGGGTGCAGCCGGCGGTGAAAAGAATGGAAAAAGCAAAAAGGCTCAAGAAAGCCAGGAGCACCGGGGTCAGCCGAGAGGCCGCCTGCCTCGAAAAAGAACTCATGCCTCTTTTATACCTTAATTCTGCCCCGGTTTACTGAGCGATGAAAAAACCACTCCTGCTAACCCTCGATATGGGCACGTCGTCTGTCCGCGCCATGCTGTTCGACTCCCGAGGCCGCGCCGTGCCGGAGGCGGAGGTGCAGACCGCCTATGTCCAGCATACCACCGGGGACGGCGGCGTGGAGGCGGACGCCGAAACGCTGCTGGCCGTGACCGTCTCCTGCCTGACGCAGCTCCTGAAGAAAACCGACAAAGAGGCCCTGAGCCGGATCGCCGGAGTCGGTGTTTCGTGCTTCTGGCACAGCCTTGTCGGAGTCGGGGCAGATGACAGGGCCGTGACTCCCGTTTATTCCTGGGCGGACACGCGCTCACAGCGGCAGGCAGCAGCACTGCATCAGGAGATCACCGAGGCAGAATATCATGCCCGGACGGGCTGCGTCCTGCACCCCTCCTACTGGCCCGCCAAGCTGCGCTGGCTGCAAGAAACGCAGGGCGAGATATGCGGGAAAGTGACCCGCTGGATGGGCTTCGGCGAGTATGCGGCCTTGCGTCTGTTTGGGTCGGCGGCGTGCAGCCTGTCGATGGCCTCGGGTACGGGCCTGTTCGATCAAAACAAAGCAAGTTGGGATGCGCCGACTCTGAAGCTCCTCGGCCTGACTTCGGATGCTCTTAACCCGCTGGTGGACCGCTCGGTGTCCCAATCAGGGCTGGCTGAAGAGTTCGAAGAGCCGCTGGCTCCGCTGCAAACTCTGCCCTGGTTCCCAGCGGTCGGGGACGGAGCCTGCTCGAATGTGGGCAGCGGGGCATTGGATGCCTCGCGGATCGCGATCAATGTCGGCACGTCGGGAGCGATGCGCGTGGCGGTCGAAGCGTCAAAAGTAGACATCTCCCCCGGCCTCTTCTGCTACCGGATCGATCAGCACCGTTTTCTGGTCGGTGGGGCCTTCGCGAACGGCGGCAACGTGTACGCCTGGGAGAGTGCAAATTTGCAGATTGGTGACCGCAGCACCCTGCCCCGCCGGCTGGCTGCCCTGCCGCCGGACGGACATGGCCTGACAGTCCTGCCGTTCTGGGCGGGCGAGCGCTCTCCCGGCTGGCATGTCGCGGCGCGGGGAACGATCACGGGGATGAATCTGCACACGACCCCGCTCGACATCCTGCGGGCATCGCTGGAAGCGGTCGCGTACCGCTTCGCCGCCGTGCATGACGTTCTCACGCGTCTGTATCCGTCCGCCAGGGAGATCGTGACCTCGGGTGGTGCCCTGATGCATGACCCAACCTGGACCCAGATCATGGCCGACGTCTTCGGGGTGGCGGTGACCGCCAGCAAAGTCTTTGAAGCGTCGAGCCGGGGCGCGGCCCTGCTGGCACTCAACAGCCTCGGCCTGCTGCCTGATTTCTCGGCGGCCCCCGCGTATCTAGGGCGTGTTTACAGTCCCGACCCGAGTCGGCACGCGGTGTATGCAAAGGGCCGTGCCCGGCATGAGGCATTGTACCGGAAGATGCTGGGGTGAGTGTTTCTCTCGGGGTGTGCCTTCTGTGTTGTGGGTATTTTCGGAACCCACCTTGCAGCAAGCTGCGACCCTCCCGAAACGGGAGGGTGGACGGGAAGGGGACAAAGTGTTTGTCAATAAGACGCAAAGCTTTTCCACAAGGCTCGATTAACTAAACCAAACTCAAAAGATATTCACCCGCTCCCCCTCCCGTTTCGGGAGGGTCGTAGCTTGCTGCGGGGTGGGTTCCGAAAAGCCTGCCATCGGGAAAGCGGCATGATGGAGAGCAGCATGCTGGAGAAGGGCACAGGCGAGATAAGAGGGCGCAGCAAGCAGCGCCCCTACGGGGAAGAATGCCCGGAGGCAATTACCGGGTATCATAATGCCATGAGTATGAGCGAGCCGGTGAATCAGAAATCGGGCCCGTCGGATGACGCGGCGGGTCTCAGGGAAATGCCTCCAGGCACTGTATACTTAATCGGCGCGGGACCGGGCGACCCGAAGCTCATTACGGTGGGCGGGGCGGAGGCTTTGAAGAAGGCCGATGTGGTAGTCTACGACCGGCTGGCGCATCCGAAGCTGCTGGACTATGCGCGGATGGATGCCGAGCGCGTCTATGTCGGGAAAAAGGCCGATCAGCATGCGATGACGCAGGATGGCATCAATGCCCTGCTGGCGGACCGGGCGGCGGCGGGGAAGACCGTGGCGCGGCTGAAAGGCGGCGATCCGTTCGTGTTTGGGCGCGGCGGGGAAGAGGCGGAGTACCTGCGGGAGCGGAATATTCCGTTTGTGGTCCTGCCGGGGGTGACGTCGGCGATCGCCGCGCCGGCGTATGCGGGGATTCCGGTGACGCACCGGGACGCGGCATCCTCGTTTGCCGTGATCACCGGCCATGAGCGCGACGACGGGCGCGAGTCCGGGACACGCACGCCCGGCGAGGCGGAAGGGCGGCGGCGGTGGGACAAGATCGCCTACGCTGCCGACACGCTGCTCTTTCTGATGGGTGTCGAGAACTTGGGCGAGATCGTGATGCAGCTTCAGGCCAATGGCCGCGCCGCCGACACCCCCGTTGCCCTCGTCCGCTGGGGGACGTGGGCGGGGCAGCAGGAGACCCTGGTCGGGACGTTAGGCGATATTGTAGAACGGGTCCAGGCCGCGAAGTTCAAAGCCCCGGCGGTGACGATTGTCGGCGAAGTGGTCCGTCTGCGCGAGAAGATCCGCTGGTTCGACATCGGGCCGCTGGCCGGGAAGCGCGTGGTTGTTACCCGCGCCCGGGAGCAGGCGTCGGAGTTCGCCGAGATGCTGCGAGAGCGCGGCACGGAGCCGATCGAGTTCCCGCTGATCTCGATTGTGCCCCCAGTGGACGGCTATGCGGCACTGGATAACGCTCTGGCCCGGATCGGCAGCTACGACTGGATCTGTTTTGTCAGTGCCCCCGCGGTCAGGGCGTTTTGCGAGCGGCTGGCGACGGCAGGGTTAGATGCGCGGGCGTTTGCGGGGGCGAAGCTGGCGGCAGTCGGCCCGGCGACTGCCGACGCGTTGCGGGCGTACGGCCTGCAGCCTGATTTTCAGCCGCAAACTGCGACGGGGGCAGGCCTCGGCGCAGAGCTGCCGGGAGAGGTCTTCGGCAAGAACTTTTTGCTGCCCCGCGCCTCTGAAGGCGAAGACGCGCTATCCGAGGCGTTGACCGCCCGCGAAGCGACCGTGGACGCCGTGACGGCCTACGCAAATGTTCTCGACGGAGCCGGGGCGGAAGAAGTGCGAGAGCGGCTGGCAGCGGGGACGGTGGATGTGGTGACGTTCACCAGCTCCTCCACAGTCAAGAACTTCGTCACGGCTCTCGGCGGTGTGAGTCTGCCGGAGACGGTCAAGATCGCCTGTATCGGCCCCAGCACGGCGAAGACGGCGACAGAGCTGCTTGGACGCTCCCCGGAAATACTCGCCGAGGAGCCGACGATGGCTGGGCTGGTGGCGGCTATGGAAGTGTTTTACGCGGGACAGGGATAGGGCTGGACGGATCAAGGCCGTTAGGAGCCACGGATTGGAAATCCGAGGCTCTTAATGGAACTCTCTTGGGCGGACGATAAAAGTACGGACGATAAAAGTACGGACGATGAGAATACAGAGGGCGCGGCAAGCAGCGCCCCTACAATTGACTGCCTATGCTCCAGTTTTTATTACAGCGGTTTGCGCTTGCCCTGGTTTCGGTCTGGGCGGTCTGCACGCTGACATTCTTTATTGCGGCGTCGGCTCCCGGCGATCCGGCGCTGATCGCTGCCGGGGAGAAGGCGTCGCCCGCCGCCGTGGCGATGGCGCGGCACGATCTGGGGCTGGACAAGCCCGTGCTGACCCGCTACGGGCTGTACCTGGTGGGTGTCACGCACGGCGATCTCGGCCGCTCTTTTTTGCGGGACCGCGAACCGGTGACGCACTTTTTGCGGCGCGGGCTGCCGAACACCTTTCTGCTGGCGTTCGCCGCGATTGTGCTGGCCCTTCTGGTGGGATTGATGACGGGTCTGGCTGCCGCACTGCGTCCGAACTCGCTGGTGGACCGATCCTTGATGACCTCGGTGCTGATCGGGGTGACCCTGCCGAATTTCGTGCTTGCCCCCGTTCTGATCCTCATTTTCGTGCAGAGCCTGGGCTGGCTTCCCCCGCCTGCACAGGACAATCTGTGGGCGATCACGCCGGACCATCTGGTGCTGCCGACGGTGGTGCTGGCCGCTCGGCCCGCCGCGCTGATCGCCCGGATGACGCGGGCGTCGCTGCTGGAAACTCTGCGGCAGGATTATATCCGCACGGCCCGGGCGAAGGGCCTCTCTCCCTTGACCGTGCTGCTCAAGCATGCCCTGAAAAACGCGTTTCTGCCCGTGCTGACGACGGCGGGGGTGTCGTTCGGCTACCTGCTTTCGGGTTCGTTCGTGGTCGAAAGGGTGTTTACCATTCCCGGGGTCGGCGAGCAGTCGATCTCCTCACCGGGAGAGCGAGATTATTCGGTGATCCAGGGGACGACGCTGCTGCTGGCCGTGATTTTTGTCGGCATTAATCTCGTGACCGACCTGCTGTACGCGACCCTCGACCCGCGCGTGAAAGCGGCGGAGGGCACGGCGTGAAGAGACCTAACCGCAGCGCAAGCGCCGCCCCTCCTCTAAGAGGGGAGGGTGAAGAGTTGTCTCTGGCTCCCCCTTCCCTCTTAGGGAAGGGGGTTGGGGGGTTAGGTTCTTCCGTGGCCGCTCCCTCGGCCTTGAGCCGTCTGCTGCGTAATCCCCTCGCCGCCGCGAGTCTGTGCGTCCTCACGTTGATCGTGCTGATGGCCGTGGTCTATCCGCTGATCTCCCCCTACAGCTATACCCACCAAACCGCTGACATCAGCGCCCCAGCCTCGGCGCGGCACTGGCTGGGGACGGACGACTCGGGGTATGACCTGCTGACCCGTCTGGCGATGGGGGCACGGGTTTCGCTTTCGGTGGGAGTTGGAGTGGAGATTTTAGTGCTGGCCGTCGGCATCCCCATCGGCCTCATCGCGGGCTATTATGGCCGCTGGACCGATACGCTGCTGATGCGGCTGACGGACATGATGTTTGCCTTTCCGGACATCCTGCTGGCGATCCTGATCATGGCGATTTATGGGCAAAGCCTTGGGAACCTGTTCGTGGCCCTGGCGATCACCGGCTGGCCGGGCTTGGCGAGGCTGGTGCGCGGGCAGACCCTGTCGCTGCGTGGGCGGGAGTTCGTGGAGGCGGCCCGGGCTTTGGGAATTCCCAGCGGGCAGATCATTCGGCGGCACGTTCTGCCAAACTTACTCTCGCCCATTGTTGTGGCGGCGACTATCGACCTCGCTGGGGTGATTATCGCGGAGGCGACGCTATCGTTTCTGGGCATCGGCGTACAAGACACGCTGCCGTCCTGGGGCAAAATGATCAGTGTCGCCCAGACTTCGCATTACGGGCGCTCGAACCCGTCGCTGGTCATCTATCCCGCCTTGTGCCTCTCGCTGACCGTTCTTTGCCTGAACTTCCTGGGGGATGCCCTGCGCGATGCTTTGGACCCTCGTTCGGAGAAGAACACCTAATTTAGAAATGCTTACATGAAGAAGATTTGCTTGATTTACTGCCACCCTAATCCGGATAGCCTGAACGCGGCGATTGCTGATGCCTACGAGCGCGGCGCGATCGCCGGGGGCCATTCGGTGCGCCGATTGAACCTCTACGAAATGGAGTTCGACCCGTCAGTCGTCTTTACCGGCGCAGGGAAACAGCAGCCACTGGAACCGGACTTAGCGGCGGCTCAGAAGACGATAGCCTGGGCGGAGCATGTCGTCTTTGTCTTTCCGACCTGGTGGGGCGGGGTACCGGCGCGTTTGAAGGGCTTCTTCGACCGGACGTTTCTTGAGGAGTGGGCTTACCGGTATGAGGACCCAAAGAGCCTCCTTCCTAAAAAGCTGCTGGCAGGCCGCTCCGCCCATCTCCTCTACACCATGAACACCCCGCCGCTGCTCTTTCAGCTCGTCATCGGGGACCCGATCTGGCGGTCGCTGAAGCTGGGAACGCTCGGCTTCGTGGGGCTTGCCCCCGTTCGCCGGACGGTGTTCGGCCCGGTCAAGAAGTCCACCGATGCCCAGCGTCAGCGGTGGCTGGCGGCGGTTGAGGCTGGCGGCAGACGTGGAAAGTAGTGGGCGATGGCCGCTGAGTGCGAGATTTTTCACCGTCCCCTGACATACTCCGAGGCCGTACGTCTGCACGCGGAGCTGAAGACGACGCCCAACATTCTCGGCTACACGGTTCGCGAGCTGACACGGCTTTCGGATGTTTACGTCGCAGAGTTTGGGGGTGAGTTCGCCGGGGCCTGCTTCTGCGTTGATTTAATTCAGGACTGGACGGAAATCGCTGCCCTCTGCGTTTTGGCTGACTTTCGCGGCGCGGGCCTCGGCAGAAAACTGTTTTGGGCGGCCTGGGAACGGACACAGGAGCGCAGGCGGCATGTGTACGTCTTAAGCCGCAATGCCCAGGTGATCAAGTGGATGCAGGAGCTGGGCATGACGGTGGACGATAAGCTCTGGCGTGCGCCCTGGGCCGTTCACTGCTATATGCCGCGCTACATGGCGAGTAGGTACCGGTTTACGGAGAGTGTACGAAAGCGCAAAGAGATCGGCCAGTGCCCGCCGCTGATGCAGGGAATTATGAAGTATGCGGGGGATTGCAAAAAGTTTCCGGCGAGTTAGCGGAGCCACGGATTTCCAATCCGTGGCTCCTGCTCAGTTTGCAAAGCTCAGGGCGAGATCGGTGAGACATAGGCCGGGTAGCCTTTTTTCTGCAAGTCTTCTGCGGCTTTCCCTGCCCCATTTTTGCTGCGGTACGCCCCGACCTGGACTTTGTAGATCACATGGTCGCCGTCTCGCTCGCTGCGGGTGCTGCTGGAATAACCCTTGCTGCGAAGCTCGTCGGCAACGCTCCGAGCATTGCTTTCATCGGTGTAGGAGCCGGTCTGGACGCGGAACTGTGCCTTACTGCCACCGCCCTCCTGCCCGCTTTCCGGGTCGGCGGGCTTGGTGACACGCTCAAAGTCGGGATCCGCCGGTGCGGGGGGAGTCGCGGCGGTGTCCGGGCCGGGAGACGCCGCAGCGCTCGTACCACTGTCGGGAGTGAGGTCAGTGCCGCTGGTGCTCTCACCAGGCTGGGTCGTGGTGTCTGGGGAGTGAGTTCGGCGCGGCCGAGCGGCCGGAGCGGCCTCCTGCGCGGCTTCCGTATCGGTCGGCGGGGCAAGCGGAGCGCGGGTAACGCGGCGCAGAACCGGGGTGCTTTCCTCACGAATAGCGATGCGCGGCGCACCCGGAGCGGTGTAGTCACCGTTGGCTGTGCGCGGACGCTGGACTGTAGGGGCAACGATCGGGGCGGGCGTCGAGACGGCTGAGGGCGACGGCTGAACGGCTTGCTCGCCGGTGCGGGGCGCACGCGCTCCTCCCACGAGGTACCCGATCCCCACCCCGCCGATGATTGCCACAGCAGCGGCTCCCACAAACTTCCATGCGCCACTTGATTGACTGCGTGCCACGGCAAACGACCCTCCGCCCTTAATTCCCAAACTAGACTTCTCTGAAGTTACTATACGGCCTGCAGCGGTATTTTGTCAAGTCAGTGCGGCATTTTGTCAAGTCAGTAACGAAGATAGGCTTCCGAGATCGCGTTTCCGATCTCAATGCAGCGCACCTGTACCTGATCCAGGAACTGATGCAGACCCTGCGCGATGATCTCCTCCGTGGTCATAAACGCCAAGTCGGCCCGCAGACGCCCCACCAGCCGCTCGGCGCGGTTGACGGCGGGAAGGCCTTTGGTGCCGCCGATCTGGCGCAGGGCGCGGTCCACCTGGGTCACGGCAAAGCTGATGGAGGACGGAAATGCCGGGTTTCGCACCAGAAACGAGACGACTTTGCCGGGCGTGATGCCGAAGCGGTTCGCTTTGCGGAACGCCTCGAAGGCCCCGACGCTTTTCAGCACCGCCGTCCACTGGTGCTGGTCCAGCGTTCCGCCGACTTCGCCTGACCCGAGCAGGATATGGTATTTGACATCCAGCATCCGCGCCGTTTTGTCCGCCCGCTCGAGAAACATCCCACACTCCATGAACGCCCGCGCTTCGTCGATCGGAAGCGTCCGGTCACTGATCCCATGAAAGAGGTGCGACGCATTTTTTACCTGCGTGAAGAAGCCATGCGGGGAGGATGCCAAAATCTTGTCCACATCCCACCGGGTGACTTCCAAAAAGAACATATTCAGGCTTTCGTACATCTCCGACGAGATCATCTCGCGCACGCCGCGGGCATTTTCCCGTGCCCGTGTCACGCAGGAGGCGATGGAGTTTCCGTTGCCCCGGCTGAACGCGAAAAAGTCGAGTACATTGCGCTCCGCCTGATCGCCGCCATGCTTTGCCGTAAAGAGTTTGGCGTCCCCGGAGATGGCCAGGATCGGCCCCCAGAGGGCAGACGGGTCGATCTCGCCGCCCTGGGCCAGCGGAAACGCCCCTTCCAGCTCCGAGTGGTACTGGACATCGACAATCCGGGCGGTGGCTTCGGCGCGTTCGACATAGCGTCCGATCCAGAACATAGCGTCGGCTTCACGAGCGAGCATAGGGTGGGGTCCTTGCAATCTTTGGAGTAGCGATATTTTTGGTCATAGCCCAAGTGGTGGCCAAATTCGGGTATTGCGTGGAAGAGCAACCGGCATTGAAATGCCGGCCTACCCGGAGAAAGTCACTCCGTGACTGAGGAAACGCGTTCCATCTTGGGCGACAGGCTGCCTGCCGCGTGGTGGCTCTTCTGGTTCTCCACATAAGCGATGATACGCCGCAGATCATTTTTAGCACAAGTGAGCCGCCCGTAACCCGCTTGCCAGTAAAGCGGATCGTTTTCCGGGAGGTGGTTAATGTAGTGCGATGATCCTCCTTTGATATTTTTGATAAATGTCGAGGGTGCCAGGCTGCCAGGCAGAGAGCAGACTAAGTGGATATGGTCCGGTATCCCGCCTATCGCGTGGACATAAGCTTTCATCTCATGGACTTTTTGCCGAATATACGTATGCAGCAGAATTTCCATACGCGAGACAATCATCGGCTCACGCATTTTGGTCGCCCAGACGAAATGGTGGTAATCTTCCTCGTACACATCTGACATGGCTTTCCTTCGCCCCTTTACATCCTGTTATTTTGGTGTGGTTCAGTAGTATTGTTCGTTGAGGTCAATCAACGGCGGCAGCCGCCACGCATGACCCGACATTAAGCAACCGGCATTGAGCAACCGGCATTGAGCAACCGGCATTGAGCAACCGGCATTGAGCAACCGGCATTGAGCAACCGGCATTGAGCAACCGGCATTGAGCAACCGGCATTGAGCAACCGGCATTGAGCAACCGGCATT
>JANXNV010000073.1 GCA_025353925.1 Armatimonadota bacterium | reverse complement strand
GGGACGATCTTGCCCCGGTCGTCGGTGAAGGTGCGCAGAAGCTGGACGTTTTTATAGTCCACCGTCTTGATTTTGTTGATTGTCAGCGAGCTGACTTTGCGGCGCTTGAAGCGCTTGTTGGGTGGGCGGCTGCCGCCGGGTCCGCCGGGGCCGCCTGCACGCGGGCCGCGCGAGGGGGCGCCGCTGGGTGAACCGTAAGCCATGGTGAAATCCTCCGTTGCGATCCTCACCGCCGGTCATCGGGCAAGCTTCAGAAAAACTCGGGATGAGAAAAAGCGGTGCGACTTGCGGGTTTGCGTAGTTTGAGTCTGGCCGAAATTATAGCACACGCATTTCAGTGAAGTCAAGCGGGGTTGCATCGTCATCCGAGTATCGGGTACACTGGAACGTCGGAAATTCCCAAAATCCACACTCGCCTGGACGTTTCTGCGTGTGCCACACTTTTAAGTTTGGTCGCAGGGCGGAAGAAGGGCGGGGACGCACACAACGCCAAGGAGTCAGATTTGTCAATTCTCGCTATGAAGGACCTGCTCGAAGCAGGTGTCCATTTCGGTCACCAGACACGCCGCTGGAACCCGAAGATGAAACGCTACATTTACGGCGGCCGCAACGGCATCTACATCATCGATCTGCACCAGACCCTGAAGCTGTTTGATGACGCCTACGCGTTTGTTCAGGAAATCGCCACAAACAACGGCAAGATTTTGTTTGTCGGCACCAAAAAGCAGGCGCAGGACGCCGTGGCCGAAGCCGCCAAGCGCTCGCGCTCGTTCTACGTCAACTCCCGCTGGCTCGGCGGTATGCTGACCAACTACAAGACCATTTTGACCCGCATCGCTCGTCTGCGCGAGCTGGAGCGCCTCGAGGCGGAAGGTGTCCTCGAGTCCCTGCCAAAGAAAGAAGCTTTTGAGCTGCGCGAAGAGCGCGAGCGGCTGGAGCGGTACTTGGGCGGCATGAAAGAGATGAACGGCATGCCCGACGCCATCTTTATCGTGGACCTCAAGAAAGAGCGCATCGCCGTGCAGGAAGCCCGCAAGCTGGGCATCCCGATCATCGCGATTGTCGATACGAACTGCGATCCCGACGAAGTAGATTATGTCATTCCGGGCAACGATGACGCGATCCGGGCGATCAAGCTTATCTCGAACAAAATCGCCGATGCGATTATCGAAGTCAAGCAGGGCGAGTGGCAGGATGCCACGGTGGTCGAGTCCGAAGAGGAAGCCCAGAAGATGGGTGCCGAGGCCGATATCGCGGCGGTCAACGCTCAGTGGGAAGCCCTGGAGCGCAAAGTCGCTGGTGAGAACGGCCTGAACAGCACGGTGCAAACCGAAGGCAATGCCGGTGGCATGGCCCGCAGCACCGGCGGCGAAGCGATGACGACCCCGAGCGAAGCCGCGGCGGAAGTCACGGCCGAGACCGGGCAGGCGACGGTTTAGGAACCTAACCCCGCCGCTTCGCGTCGACCCTTCCCTAAGAAGGAAGGGTGAGGAGTTAGGAGAAGAGTCAGGAGGGGCCGTCTGCTCCTGTCCTCTCCACTCTTAACCCTTCCTTCTTAGGGAAGGGTCGACGCGAAGCGGCGGGGTTAGGTTCCTAAACCGTCGCCTGCCCGGTCTCGGCCGTGACTTCCGCCGCGGC
>JANXNV010000057.1 GCA_025353925.1 Armatimonadota bacterium | reverse complement strand
CTCCCTTACGCCTACGACGCCCTGGAGCCGCATATCGACAAAGAGACGATGACGCTCCACCATGACAAGCACCATCAGGCGTATGTCACGAACCTGAATGCCGCGATTGAGAAGCATCCCGAGCTGGGCAGCAAGTCGCCGGATGAGCTGATCAAGGACCTCGACGCAATCCCCGAAGACATCCGGCCCGCAGTCCGCAACAACGGCGGCGGCCATGTCAACCATTCCATGTTCTGGGAAATCATGAAGCCCGGCGGCGGCGGTGCCCCAACCGGCCCGCTGGCCGAGGCGATCAACACGACCTTCGGCAGCCTGGACGCCCTCAAAACAGCGTTCAACGATGCTGGTGTCAAGCGGTTCGGCAGCGGCTGGACCTGGCTGGTCAAAACCGCCGACGGCAAGCTGGCCGTCATCAGCACCGCCAATCAGGACAACCCGATGAGCGAGGGCCACACACCAATAATGGGCAACGATGTCTGGGAGCATGCCTACTACCTCAAGTACAACAACCGCCGCCCCGAGTACCTCGCAGCCTGGTGGAATACGGTCAACTGGGAAGTGATTACCAAACGCTTCGAAGCCGCTGGCGCATAGCATTAAAAATCCCCTCCACACAAGTGCGGAGGGGATTTTTTGCGTTCCAAACTTTTCACACGTTTTTCACGACTGCCCTTTGCAATAGCCGAGAAGCGATCTGTAGAAAGGGTAGTAATGATGTCACACTGGAAGAAAAGTTTAGCGATTGCGAGTTTTGCCTGCGCCGCAGCAGCGGCTCTCGTCACCATTTCGGGATGCGGCGGCGGGGGCGGAAATGGAGGCTCCTTGGGGCTTTCCGCACTCTCCTCAGCATTGAACGTTTTCGTCACGGACTCGTTCAGTGACCAGTACAAGCAGGTGCTGGTCACACTGTACAAGATTGAGCTGACGACCGATGGATCCACCTATCAAACCGTGTTCAGCGATACTGCCGGTCAGACGATCAACCTCTCATCCCTCTCAAGCACCACGGACCTGCTTGCGAGCTTGAATGTCCCCGCTGGAACATACACGTAGGCGCGTGTGACATTTGGGGTCTGGGCAAGGGCCGCATTGAGCGTAGACCCTGCACCAGGCTCTCAAGCCCCCGGCATCACGCCGGGGCTTCTTTTTGTCTCTTTTGCTATTCTTACCCAGCTTTGCTAGTTCTTCTACGCGCCCGCTGTCCGGCTCCATCTTCCAGCCCATGAAGGCCCAGCCGACATAGTTGCCGACATCCCAGATCTTCTCCGAGGGCAATTGGCCCTTGAACTGCGGCATCGCACTGCCAGGGATTCCATAGAGCACGACGTAGTAGATCGCCCCATTCGTGATCGCGCTGACCTCGTTTTTGCGGTAATCATAGTGGTAACCCGAGATGGGTGGCTGCGGGCGGGCACCCGAGGCTTGAACAAGGGTAAAGTCCATTGGCGGCGGAGCCAGATAGGTTTTAGCCGGGCCGCGCCCATCCCCATGTTCCCCGTAGCAGCCGGAGCAGTAAGCTAAATAAAGCACTCGGCCACGCTCGACGGAGCCGCGGGACACAGGCTCCGGGTTCGGCATGGTAAGCCAGTCGCTCGGCAGCGTCGAGTTCAGGTAGGCAACGTTCTCAGCGGGACTCTTCTGATAGTATTTGATCAGATTCACTTTCAGCTCACGCTGCTGGTTTGCCCGGCTTGTTCCCATCCGACCGCCCAGACACTGCAGGTAGGCAATCATCTTCCTGCGCTCCTCCCATTTAATGTAACTGTAAGACGGCATAAACGACTGCGGGCGAGTATAGCGTGGATTTTCAAAGTGCGCGACATGCCAGTCATCAGGATGATAGCCGCCTTCGCGGAAAAGATCGGGACCGTTCCGAGCGGTTCCGACCAGATGCGGCGAGTCGTACGCGTAGTCTCCCGGTTGGGCTGCAAAGCCGCTGCCCTCGCCCCAGTCCATCGGGCGCGTGTCCTGAGAGTGGCAGTAGACGCAGCCATTTTTGACATAGATCCCACGCCCTTCCAGCTCCATCGCGGTGTAGGGGCGTGCGTTGAAGGTTGGAGGCGGACGGAAGACGACCGCAGGCATCAAGACATTTGCCAACGCGACACTGAGAAAGGTAAGTGTCGCTCCAAGAGCGACCGTGATCGGCGTCATTTTCATGGCTAAAATCGTGTCTAATCTACCGAGACGGAGCGGTCATCGAATGCCCCGGTCGGGGCAGCGAATTCATGAAGCCCAGAAAGTGATAAGTAACGCGCGTCATCTTTGCGCGGTGCGGGCATCCGGATTGTTTGAATGACATTAATCAGCTGCATCCAAACTCCCACCACGATCATGCCGCCGAAGGCCAAGTGCAGGAAAAAAATACGGCTTCACCACCGGGTAGGCTTTTGTCACCTGCTCGCCCAAAGTCACCCAGGCACTGGCCTGTGCCAATCCCGCTGCGGTCAAAGCCCAGAAGAAGTCACCAGCATAAGCCAATATTGAGCATCAGCCAGGTTGCGGCTCCAAATCGGCTTGCGGACAATCTGCGGCACCATGTAGAGTGTCGCGCCCGAGGCGATAAAGCCGAATGCACCGAGCAGGGCCAAGTGTGCATAGGCGATCGTCCACTGCGAAAAGTGCACAAAGCGGTTCACGGCCATGAAGGACTGAATCGTTCCCTGAAATGATGCCGCCAGGTAGAAAAACGCTCCGGTCAGTACGAAGCGCAATGGGTTGTTCAGCAGCATCTGCCCCCACTGTCCGCGCATGGTCATAAACAGATTGGTGCTGAAGGCAAACACGGGAATAAAGATCGACACTGATCCGATGATCGAAACGATCTTCAGCCAGTTTGGGATAGGTGCCTGCAGCAAGTGATGCTGACCCGTGTTGGTGTATAGCAGCGCAATTGCCCAGAAGCCGATCAGCGACATCAAGTGTGAATACAGTGGCCGCCTGGTCAGTTTAGGGACTAGGTAATAGGTGATCGCGATCCCGACTGTCGTAATATAGAGGCCGAAAACGTTGTGTCTGTAGAACCAGTTCCAGACGGCGTCGTCCGGGCCGGTCAAAGCCCCCGTGCGCTGAAAGTTTGAGATGCCTGCGGGAAGGCTAGTGGCGTTGTTGCCCCATAATATGTGCGTGTGACCATCCGGCCCCAGATAAGTCGTAAACGGATGTCACATGACGCTGCCGATGCAGTACATCAGCGCAATCCACACGACGCTTCCGCCGATGTACCACAGCGAAACATATAGCTTTGGCTCGACGCGGGCCGCGATAGTCTGGAAGATGATCACGGCATTGACAACCAGCAGTATCTCTATCGGCCAATCAATGTACCAGGGATACTCTGTATACTCTTTACCCTGCGTATCGCCGTTCATCAGCGCGATGGTCCCAGCCACGACTGTCAGGTTCCATAAGATCAGAAGAATATTGGCGGCACGGTCTGACCGGAGCGGCGTTTTGCATAATCGGGGTACGATAAAATACCAGGCCCCGTAGAACGCCGTGGACAAGAAGCCGAACAGCATCATGTTCACATGCGCGGGACGAAGACGGCTGAAAACGAGCTGCGGAATGCCTGCGAAAATATCGGGGGTCGTCAGCTCATTGGACATTGTCAGACCATACATGACTCCGATCGTGAACCAAACCGCTCCGCTGACAAGCCCAAATAAGGCCGCAGAATCAGGCCGGCCCAGCCGATCCCAGAGCGAAGTTCGAGCTGAGGGGTGTGGCGGACATAATGCGTAGGGCTTCCTAAACGTGCGGCGGACGGTAGGAATTACCCGAGTTTTCAGCACGCCAAACGCGTCTGAACAAGAAAAGTGCTATACTAGTTACCAAAGGGGAATACACGATGGTTGGAGCGGAGCTGAGTGAGGGCCTGACAGAAAAAGTCAACGAATTCCGGGTGATGAGCGCCCCGCTCGAGTCGGCGATGCGCGAGCTGGAATACGCCCAGACTCTGCTGAAAGCCCGCGCGGAAAGCGACATCGCACAAACCGTCCCGGCCCTGGGTGCCCTGGCGGAAATTCTGGATATCTCCAGCTTGGACCTGCTGATGTCCCGTGACCGCCTGGCCTTCGTCCACGATGCCATGCAGCGTCAGGGGCTGTCGGAAACCGAAGTCGCTCAGCAGATGCGGGCTTTGGTCACTCCAGATCAGTCCCGCGCCGACCTGAAAGCACTCGGCATTTCGGAACAGATTTCGGAGCAGATCTCTTAATCGGCAGTCAAAATCAGTTCCGCTGCATAATCTCGACCCTCGCGCTTCCAGGCACGGGTGCAGAGCGGCAGAAAGTCGCAGTACGGACATTCCTCGGGCAGGGGAATCGGTTGAATCGCCTCAAAATCCGTTTCCAGAATTAACGTCCCCATTCCGCGCAGCTCATCTTCTAAAGCCGCCATCTCCTCCTCGGTGTAAGACGCGGAAGCGGTTACGCCGCCGCGCAGGGCGTGGATGGTCGCGTAGACGCGGCGATCCGGGTTACTGCGTTTAGTCAGAAGCTGGTACACCGACATCGCCAGGGCACTTTTGACGTCTTCTTCGGAAACGCTTCGCCGACCCGATTTATAGTCCACGATCTCCAGTGCGCCGTCGGCTGAATGCTCATCGATTCGGTCGATCCGCCCAGTCAGCACGAATAGACCCATATCCCACTTCAGCATTTTCTCGATCAAAAACGGCTTTGTCGCTTCAGCCCGCGCCTCCGAGGCCGCGTGATACGTTTCCAATATCCTGACTGCCTCGACTTTATGCTCCGCTTCGTGTTCCGCGCTCTCGTAACCCTGCGACTGCCAGACGGTTTCCAGCTTCGCGACCAGCTCCGGGGCCGACACCGCTGCGCTGCCGCCGTCTTCGTGGAAAGTTTGCAGGGCCTGATGCAGCGTGCTGCCGAAGGTGAACCCCGCACGGGATTTGTGGTAGAATCGCCCTACTTTCTCCACATACTCCAGTCGGTACATAAATGGGCATGATAGGAAGGTGCGGATACGCGTCGGAGAGAATTCCGGCTTGCGGGGCGGCTTCACTGTCGGCACTTTGGGAGTTCGGGGGGTTCGAGCAGGCATGAAAGAGTATACCCAATAGTCAGCTTGATAGGCGGGGGATTAAACGGCCCGGACCACAATCCGGCTGCCCTGAACCATGACGACCTGCACAGGCGTTCCCAGCGCAATAAACTCGCCCTCTGAAACCACGGAGAGCCGGGCACCGTCGAACTCTGCCGTCCCGGAGGGCCGCAGCAGCGTCACCGCGCTCCCGATTTGGCCTAAGTAACCCGTATTGTCTGCGCTCGAAACGTAGCCGCCCAGGGCAGTCTGTCGCATGGGCTGACCCAGCCGCTTCCACACGCCGGAGCGCGGCAAGTAGAGAAAAAATGCGACCACCAGCGCAATGGTAGTCAGCAAAGCCCCGCTCGCCGAGTAGATCGCTCCCGCTTGCGCCCCACCGAGCGCAAAATACATACCGACAAAAATCAGTGCCAGCCCGGCCATTGCCGGATAGCCGTGCCCCGGCAGGAAGTGCGTTTCGAGCAGCAGCAAGGCCGCCCCGGCCAGAAAAAGCAGCAGGCCGATCCAGCCCGCCGCCCCGACTGTGATATACGCGGCAAAAATCAGAGCGACGATCACGCCGCCGACGATGCCTGCAAGTCCCCACGAATGCAGCGTTAGGACTTCGACCAGCACCAATGTCATACCCAGTGCGAGAAGCAGGATCGTCGCCCAGGGCTGCGTGATCCAGAGTGAAGTTGCGGTCCACGGGTCCAGGTCCACTGAAACCGTCTGTGCCGACGCCAGCCCCGGCCCCATCTTTGCCAAAATATCGGCATTGAAGTTGGCGATCACATCCGCATAGCCCACCGACTGGGCCGTTTTAGCTGTGAGGGTTAGGCTGTCGCCGCCCTTGACGGCCAGAGCTGGAAGGTCCGTGTCTGCAGAAACGAAGGCCGCCGCAATCGCCGGATTTCGTCCGCTGGCCTCCGCCGCCGAGCGGTAATCGGTCTTAGAGGCGGAGCTGTTTGCATTTCCCAGGGACGCTCCAGGGGAAAGAGCCAGCGTCTTGCAGGCAATGGCGATCAAGCTGCCCGGTCCGAGAGCGTGGTCATGCACATAGGCCGCAATCGGCAGGCTGCTGGCGTGCTCGAGTACCGCCTGCTTGATCTCTTCGGCGGCGGACTGCGACCCCTGCGTCGTGTCCAGGTCGAGAATGACTCCGGCGGCCCCGTTTTGGTACGCGAGATCCAGCTGCTTCTTGACAAACGTGGCCGTTCCCGGCCAAATCGCCCCGTGCAGATTGATTACGACGACCTTCGGCGGCGCAGCCTGGACTTTATTTCCTAAATAGCCAAGAGTCAGAAAAATTAAGAGAAGTGCCCAAAAGTTACGCTGTGTCATTTATTCCCTCGCGCAGCTCCAGGTAAATCGGGTTGGGAAACGGAGCGTCGTAGGGGGCATCACCGTCCAAGCCCAGCGCGAAGTACAGTGTCGAAAATTGTCCATGTTTATAAATGCAATTCTGAATCATATGACAGACGAAATCCCGGACATTCATCGGATACCCGTTAAACTGACTTCGCATACCCGCGAATTGCTCGGGTGTCAGCTCCGAAATCAGCTTATCCCAGCGGCTCGTCTCCAACTCCAATGCGTCGCACAAAGCCGCAGTCTCGGCGGGCGGCTCCGGCACGAGGGGATGCTGCAGTGCATCCGGCTCCTCGATATGCTGCCGATCGCAGACTAGCCACTGCCAGGTGTGAACCGCCAGGATCCGCGCGGTGGGAGCGGCAGGGGAAGGCGTCCAATCCCACATCTCCGGCCCGAGCTGACGCAGACGGTAAGCAAATCCGCGCAGATGTGAGCAGAGCAGGCTCGCGTAGGCCTGATTTTCCGTGGTCAGCATATCTCTTCCCCTCCTCCATCTGTCTTCGAATGCAGCCGCAAGTCATGCTGTACATAGCGGCTTAAACGTGTGTGCGCACATTCTGAAAGGGCGTGTGTCCACAGAATCACTCCGCCGCTGACCTGTGCCCGAAATTCCTCGCCGCGAATCTGCAGCCGTTCAAGCCAGCTGAGCTTGCACTCAGCTTTAAACTTTTCGACACGCGGCAAAAGCTCACGCCAGATCTCCAAAGCCGGTTCACGCGGCGGCAGGCGATGCAGCAGGGACAACGTGCGCTCCAGCGCGAACATCTCTGCGGCACACTCCGGCTCACGCGCTAAAAATGCCTGCATCTCGTCGCGCTGCCGCGAGTCCAGTGCATCTTCCAGATAGTCTGAGAAAAGTGCTTGCGCTTCTTCCCGTGTCACTTCCCCATCCCCCCTGCCCTGAGATCCAGACTGGGATCAACATGATCCAAATACGGCTGGAATTTATTCTTGAAAGCTTGCCGCGCCCGATGCAGCTTTGACCTGACATTGACCAGGCTATTTTCAGTGATCTCGGCGATCTCTTCGTAGGATAGCCCGTCCAGATCGCGCAGGGTAATTAAGAGCCGCTGCTCCGGCGGCATGGCTGCTAAGACGCGGTCAACCACCCGCTGCAGCTCCCGAACTTCGACGATCTTTGGTACGTCAGCCTGCGGGTCGGCAGGCTCCAGGACGAAGCCGGGCTGGCCGTCCTCGGCATCGAGAGAAGACCCTTCTAGGCCCGCCCGGACCTTCTTCTCCCGCAGGTAATTCAAACAGACGTTTCGCGCGATCGTATAAAGCCAGGTGCGAAACTTGCAGTCACCTTGGAAACTTACCAGGGACCGCAGTGCGCGATAAAACACTTCCTGGGTCAGATCGTAAGCCTCTTCGCCGTTGACCATCCGGTGGACGAGATTAAAGATCGGTGTCTGGTACTTCCGAAACAGAATCTCAAACACCGCCGGGCTGGCCGTGGCCCGAAACTGGCGCACCAGTGCAACATCCGGGTCCAGGCGAGGGAGATTCGACAGTGGAGCAGGCCAGAGTGAGCGACGGTCGGTCGGCATGGTGCAGAAACTCTTTCCCCTGACTTAAGAGACACGGCGGATGCGAAAAAGTTGCAACGCTCGTATTGGGGTATAATAAATGCCTATGGCAATGAATACCGAAAATTCCGTCCGCGCAAACACCAAAGCCCTGCCGATGGCCGATGAAAACAGCGTCGTCCGCCGGGCCAAAGCAGAGCGGGCAAAAGTCCTGCTGCTGGAGCCGGATAGTCCCGCTGCGAATGCCGGGGTGCTCATCGGCGACGTACTCACCCACGTCAATGGTCAGCCGGTGCTGGATATCGTAGACTTCGCGTTTCTTTCCGCAGGCGAAGACGTTACCCTTGATGTCGAGCGGGAGAGCGTCGGCCCAGTTCACTTCGAGATGCACAAAGGCTACGACGAAGATTTAGGCATCGAATTCGGCGATGATCTCTTCGACCGCGTACACATTTGCAAAAATAAATGTGTTTTCTGCTTTTTGTACCAGCAGCCAAAGGGTTTGCGGCCTTCGCTTTATATCAAAGATGATGACTACCGGCTCTCGTTCCTGCACGGAAACTATCTCACGCTCACCAATATGGGTGAGGACGAGTTCCAGCGTGTCATCGATCAAAAACTTTCGCCTCTGTTTGTCTCAGTCCATGCAACCGACCCGGAAGTGCGTGGGCGAATGCTGGGCCGGAAAGGTCCGGAAGCCATCCTGCCGCGTCTTGAGATGCTGGCGGATGCGAAAATCCAGGTCCACGGTCAGGTCGTGCTCTGTCCCGGCTACAATGATGGTGCCCAAATCGAGCAGACAATTCATGAGTTGAGTCAGCTTCACCCCGAAGCGCGAGGGACGTACGGTGGAGTGCTCTCCGTTGCCGTCGTCCCCGTCGGGCTAACTCAGTTTCGGGACCGGCTCGCCGCCCTCTCCACCTGCTCCCCTGAGTTTTGCCGCGAATTACTCACCCAGGCCGAGTTATGGCGCACCAAGTTCCGTAAGTCGCTGGGCACGAATTTCGTCTTTCTGAGTGACGAATTCTACTTAAATGCCGGTCTGCCTGTTCCCTCCGCTCGGCAATATGAGGGCTTTCCACAGCTTGAAGACGGCGTCGGTCTGGTCCGGCTCTTCCAGGATGATGTCCAGAAGGTCGCTAAGAAGCTGCCGACACGCCTGCCGAGTTCGCGCACTGCTACCCTCGTGACCGGCGAGCTGGCCGCGCCGTTTCTGAACACCTTGGCCGAAACGCTGAACCGGGTCGAAAACCTGAATGTCAATGTCTGCGCCGTACATAATACGTTCTTCGAAGGCAATATCAGTGTTGCGGGTCTTCTGACAGGAAAAGACATCGCCCAGGCCCTGCACAAGATGGGTGACGCGCTCGGGGAGCGGGTCGTGCTGCCATCCATTATGCTGCGAGACCCGGACCGGGACATCTTTCTCGATGACATGAGCCTTCAGGAATTCGAGAACACTGTGGGGCGTCAGGTCTGCATTGTCGAACGGATGCCGTCCGCAGCGGCGAAGGCGATCTTAAACTAACTGCTCGACGCGCACGTCGACAACCAAATCCGTCGCCGTCGGCAGCGGCTGACCGGGCTTTGCCCGCAAAATCCCCTTTGTCGGCGGCACGTCGGCGTAGTCACGCCCGACCGCGATCTTGATGTGCTTGTCCCCCACGAGAATATTATTCGTCGGATCGAACCCCTTCCACACTTTTGCATGCGGCAGGTAAATTTCCACCCAGGCATGTGTCGCCCCTGCCCCATGTGTTCCGGCATCGCCCCCAGCGTAAATATAGCCGCTGACATAGCGGGCTGGCACTCCGTGTGCCCGGGCGGCGGAAAGCATAAGATGGGCGTAGTCCTGACAAACGCCCCGCTTCAGCGCAACGAATTCGGAAAGCGGAGTGCTGATTTCCGTCGCCCCCGGCACGTACTCAAACTGACCGTAAATCTCAGCGGAGAGTGCCTGAGCATAGGCAAGCACGCTGGGAGCCGCCTCGGGTCCACTCCAGACACTGGCTAGTGGAACCAGCGGCGTCGGTGAGAGATACTCCGCATAGTCACTGGCGACACTCGCTTCCAGGCGGCTTTCCCAGTCCAGAGCTAGTAAATCCAGTCCAGCAAACGGCTTCGCGTTGAGCGTCTCGACTGTCGATTCGGCATGAATGGTCAGTGAGGTATGCGGGTCCCCACGCACCACGAAATGATTGACCGTGCCCATCTGTCCCGGCTGCTCGTAGCTAAAAACCGTGACCTCCGGCTCGATTCCGATGACGTAGCTGTGGCACTCCTGCTCCCCTGCGACTGAAAGTGGGCGCAAACGTGCCTCCATGAAGCACTCCCCAAGCAGTGGGGCATCGTAATCGTAACGTGTCGTGTGGGTCAGATGAAATCTCAGCGGGGCACCTCTAAGCCGTCCAGAATGCTTTCGATCACGCGGTCGGCACTCACACCCTCGATCTCCGCCTCTGGGCGCAGCAGCAGGCGATGACGCAGGGTTGCGGGCGCGATGGCTTTGATGTCGTCGGGAATCAAAAAGTCCCGTCCGCGCATGGCGGCGAGCGCCTTGCCGACGCTCAGCAGAGCGATCGAGGCGCGGGGACTAGCACCCAGCACGAGCTGGCGATGATCGCGTGTTGCGCCGACCAGGCGCGTGATATATAGAAACATCTCTTCTTCGACGCGCACCTGCTTGATCAGGGCACGGCACCGCTCAATTGCGGCGACATCGGCGACGGCCTTTACCCCGGCAGAGGCTAAGTCGTTCGCATTGAACCCTTGATGATATCGTTTCAGCACCGTCTGCTCCGCCTCGATCGGCGGGTAGGACACCAGAATCTTCAGCAGGAAGCGGTCGAGCTGCGCTTCCGGGAGAGGGTATGTGCCCTCGAATTCAATCGGGTTCTGGGTGGCAAAGACCATAAAGACCGATGGCAGATCATGCGTTTCGCCGTCTACCGTCACCCGGTGTTCCTGCATAGCTTCCAGCAGCGCGGCCTGCGTCTTCGGTGGGGTCCGGTTGATCTCGTCCGCCAGCAACAAGCCGGTAAACAGCGGACCGGGCTTGAAGACGAACTCCATGGCCTGCTGGTCGAAGATCCGGGTGCCCGTAATATCCGACGGCATCAGGTCCGGCGTAAACTGAATGCGCTTGAATTCCCCGGAAACGGCCGCCGCCAGCGCACGGACAAGGAGCGTCTTCGCCGTTCCCGGCACCCCTTCCAGCAGTACATGACCGTCGGCCAGCAGGCCTGCCAGAGCGTTTTCAATCGTCTCGTCCTGACCGACTACCGCTTTATGCACTTCTGCCGTGATGGCATCGGCGACCCGCTGCACTTCGCTCCCGGACGATTGAAACGAAGGCGTCCGGTCACTTTCCACCGGCGGCGGGGTGAAAAAGTTGACGGATGGCGTTTCCCAGGAGGGCCGGACCGCGGTTTGGGTCGGCAGGTCTGATTGGATCGGCAGGTCTGCTAAGACAGGAGTTGGCTTTATGCTTTCTTCTCGTCTGATGTCTTCTGTTACGACTTCTTCGTTCCTAATCTGTTCTTCCTTAGTCTGTTCTTCAGGCAATGCCCATTTCCTTTCTGATACGCTCCATTTGCCGGGTTAGGTCAAGAAGCTCCTGCTCGGTCAATTTACCTTCATCCAGCCGCTGCTCACAGGTCGCGAGCAGGCGGCGCAGTACTTCTTTGTTCACCTGACCACGCCGCGCGGCAACATCGGCTAGTGTCTCCAAATTGACATCCGGAGGCAGAGAAAGCCGCCCGCAGATGTCGCGCAGAAACTGACGGTACAGTGTCTCCAAAGCCGTCCCCGAGGCCGCCGCCCGCCGGTAGAGATTGGCGACCGAGGTGACATATTCCGCCGAGGTCCGCCCTGCCCCGCGTGTGAGAGGAACCGGTGGGCCGAAGCGGCCCGAGAGCAGCACGGCCAGAGCGACAGCCGCCAGGCACAGCTGGATGAGTGCCAGCTGCAAGGGGTGACCAAGTGCGTCCCAAAGCGATGCCCCGCCGCCGTCCACCGCGTCTCCATGATGGTATTCATCGAAAAGCACTTCGCCAGCATGCGGCGCATAATGCCCTAAGAGGTTTGCGAAGAAAATCGAGTTCTCGGAACGAGGCAGGCTGCTATTCGAGAGTAATGACCCATCAGCAATTGCAATCAGGTGCCCTTTCCCCACGGGGACATCCATGACTAACGGCCCGGCAGAATCGCCGAACAGCACGAGGGCATCTGGGACAGCACGCTTGATTCTGTTGCCGGAATCGCTGTGCAGACTGAGAACGCCCCGAGTATCCGTGACCGGCTGAAGCGGGGCAAAATCAAAGCGGCTTGTGGCAGGGGAGGCGGCTTCGACGATCAGGTCCGCTGCGTCGCCAAACGTCTTCGTGTCCTCGGAGCCAGAGCTGGGTCCTGTGACACCGCTCGATAGGCGAGAGGAGAGCAGGATCGCCGTGTGGCCTGTCCCCGAAGCCAGCCAATGCTTCAGAGAAGCGGCATCAGGTGCCGACAGCTTTGTTTTGTCTGTGTCCTCTTCGTCACCGCCGCCGCCGGTCAGCGTTCGATACGATTCGTCCACACGCGGGTCAATCACGACCAGGATCTTCGCCCCATTTTCCGGAAGCTTCTCCCAGCTTTGGCGCCAAACGGACGGTCTGTACCCCAAAGTGCTGACCCACTGAAACACCCCTTTGCTGCCTGAGCCGCGCGTGTTAGTGATCGACGGATTTTCAGCACCTTCGCGTCCCGGCAAGCGTCCCAGCCCTGTCCCGCGCCCGCCCAGAAGGATCCCCCCGACGATAAACGCCAGCAGCAGAGCAACGACGGCAATCAGGTCACGGCTTCCACGCATTAAGCGTTCACCGTCTTCTGAGCGATACTCTGCGACACTGGGGAGGCAGCCAGCAGGGCGTGATACTGCGCCAGTGCGTGCGCATACTGCGAGGCGTCCGTTCGAGAGAAACCGTACCAGACCTGGTCAAACTCGCGCGTCAGCGGCGTCAGAGCGGAATAAATGTCGCTGCGCCCCGCCGCGCGGAGAGCGCGTAAATATTCCCAATTCGTCTTGGATTTGTCGAAGCGCAGGACACCCCCGGTATCCAGTGCGACCAGAGCAGCCAGGTAGACCAGCCGGAAAGCTCGCCGATAATCCCCTTCTTTCGCCTGCTGCTCAGCGAGTGCCAGAAGGCTGTCATTGTCACGCGCCTGCACCAGCACCGCCTCCTCTTCTGCAAGGCCTAACGGACGCGCCTTCGCCCCGCGCTGCCCGAGAGTCTTGACGAGAATATAAACCAGTGCCGCGAACGCTGCCGCAACGATGACAATAAAAATAGCCTGCAAAACGCTCGGATTGATCGGCTGCATCGGGGGCGGATTAGGTGTACGGCGAGAGAACAGCTTCGAGATCCAGCGGTCCAGCCAGGCAGACGCCTTTTGCGCGAAAGACGGAGGAGGAGGCGGGTCAGAAGCAAATTCGTCGGTCGCCAGTACGGAGCGTACCGATTTGAGCGTTTCCGCCGTGTCGACACTGGCACCTGAGTTCTTTGAACTCACAAGTGAGGTTCGCAGCGCGGCAATCTGCCGGTTAACTGCTTCGAGCGCATCGGCCTTTTTATCCGCTCCGTGCAGAGAGTCGGCAGCGCGTACGGCGTCAATAAGCCGAGCCGCATCGACCGACTGCGGAAGCTCCCCGGGAGCTTCGACGCTCCGAATCGGGCCGAGTATCCGCTGCGCCGTCAGTAGCGGTGCTTCGCCGGTGGGGACTTGTCCGGCACGTAAAGCCTGTGACTGCTCGATGAGAGAATTCTGCACCGCCGCTAGGGCATGATCATATTCTGCTGGAGCAGCTGCATACGAGCATGGCACGGCCACCCAGAGAAGCAGCGCGGCGCACAAGAAAAGGCGAATCCTCATCGGGTACCCCTCCTGCCGGATTTAGGTGGGGGCACCGCAGCTCCAGGACGAAAAGGGGTGAAAGCCGGGACGGGCGGCAGAAACGGCCCAAGCGCACTCAGCGGTGCATAGCCCAGATCACGGGCCATCAGCTCAATATCGAAGCCTTCCTTGCGAATACGGATATCATAGTAGAGGGCCGTGAAAACACTGACCAAAAATGGGAAAAGCAGCAGGTGCGTCACGCCTCCGCTTAAAAGCTGGACGACCTGCTCTCCAGTACTTGGCGTCGCCGCCTTGCCGCTGACGTGTGGGCCGATGCTGAGGGCCAGCTCGAAGACGTAAGCCAGGGGCAGCTTGATTCCCAGGCCAATGACCCAGAGAATTACCCCGAGCATGACAAGGCAGGCGAAAACGCGGCCGCCATATCCGTTGATCAGCGAAGAGGAGCGTTTAAGAGCTTTCCCTGGCCCCATTCGTTCAAGCAGAAATGTTTGCGGTGTAAACAAAAGTAGTGAGGCGGCGACCGGCCAGCCGATACCGCAGAAGCAGAGACCTAGGTCGAGCAGGAGAGCCGCCAGAAAGAAGCTCAGCAGCAGGCCGGGCAGTCGTTTCAGCACGGGAATCAAAGACCCTCGCAGGCTGCTCGGCTGCTGAAGATAAGAGGCGGAGGCCGCAATTACCAGTGGAGACAAAGCGGCAGCATACAGAGGCAGGTAGATCGCGAGCTTTACTCCCACATTCAAGAACCAAAGACCCGTCGCATCGGCGTCGGAGGAAATGCTGAAGAGCATGTACACTTGCCGCATGAATGACGGGCCGATAAAGGCCAGCAGCATGTCCAGAGGAACGACCGTAACCGCAGTGACCAGCAGCAAAAACACAAAGTTTCGCTTGTACAGGTCAAACCCCTCGTCGAATATGTCGCCCAGGCCGAGCGGTCGCAGTCGCATCCCGTTCATTCAGCTTAACTCATTCCAACCAGCCCGACTATCTTTTAATGCCGCTAACCCGACTTCGACTAAGCTAACCCGCTTTGGCAACTTTGACCAGCGACGGACGGATAACCCGGTCATGCAATGTATAGCCTTTGCGAAGCTCTGCGGAAACTGTCTCATCCGGCAGATCGCTTTCCTCATCCAGCATGACCGCCTCATGGACTTCCGTGTTGAAAGCTACGCCGACCGCAGGGATTGGGTTTACGCCCTCTTTAGCGAGAGTGTCCTGGAACTTGCGGAGAATCGCACTGACGCCGCCGATGAGCTGCTCGTAGCTCTCGGACTTCCGGGCTGCCTCGAGAGCCAGATCGAAATCATCGAGAATCGGCAGAAGTTCTTTGATCAGCCGCTCGTTGGCTTCCTGGCGCAGCCGCTTCTGCGACTCATCGCCGCGCCGCTTATAGTTTTGGAACTCGGCCAGTGTCCGAAGGTAGTTGTCTTTGGCAAGAGTCGTCTGCGAACGAAGCTCTTCCATTTCTTCGCTGGGCGCAGCCGGCCCAGGCTCAATGATCAGGGTTCGCGGTGCCTCCTGCGACTCAGCAGCAGGAGCGGAGGCGTACGGCGTATCTAAATCGATTGGGACCCGCGCCCGCTCGTTGTCTTCCATATCGTCCTGGACACCGGGGATGGCATTAGCGGCTTCAAATGAATTGTCGTTACCATCATCCCCGTCAAAGTCGATCGGGATTTTTCGTGCTTTTTCGGCCATAAGAAAAAATGCAGGCTCCTTGATAAAGTCGATTACGCGGGCTGCCAGCTCATTCACCAGGCAGCCCATGTATTCCTGCACTCATTATACCCACAAGTCTCATTTCAGTCGCCCACTGCAGCCATGTTAGTCATGGGCGATTTCCGGGTCGGCAGGTGTCAGACCCATCAAGCCGTTGTCCATATCGCCCATCATCATCACTGCGCACTGCTCACTCTTCTCGCGCCGCTCTTCCGGTGTGAGCCGCGCGGCGCAGAACGTGCCGAAACGGGGCTGCGCAAACGGCAGGTGCGTGTCGCCTCGCGCCAAGATGTGCGCCCCGTTGGTTATACCGGTGAGGGCGTCAGTCGTCAGTGGGGACTCGCCGCCCCACTGCGTAAATGATCGCGCATTGCAGTAGTGGCTGACGAAAGACCGCCGGTTACGGTTTGTCGACCAGTTTTTCTTCGAGCGGTGCAGAATGTGACCGTTGAAGAATACGACATCCCCGGCCTTTGCCGTGACCAGCACCTGCGGGTATTTATCGGCGATTTTGGACAGATCGTTTTTCTCATCGTCTGGGTCACTCACACCGTTGACATATTGTATCTGGTTGAGGTCCCGCTGCCCGAATGCCGTGTAGCCCAGGTCCGCATGCGGCGGGTAGATCGGCTCCGCACCGCTGCCCAGTGCCATCCACATGGCACCATTCTGCTCATCCGTGTCATCGATTGCGATCCATGCTCCGCAGAGCGTGTTTGGATGAGTCGGTATATAGAAGCGGTCCTGATGCCACCCCTGTCCCGGCTTACCGGGCGGCTTCAGAAACAGCATCGTTTGGAGTGCGAGAACATCCGGCCCGATGATCGCTTCGAGAACGTCCAGGACGCGCGGGTGCAGCAAGTATCGCTCGTGCAGCTCCAGTTGCCGATGCAGCATATGAATGCGCAGGAAGTACTGGGCTTTCTCTTCAGCGGAGAGGTGCTGAGGCGGGGCTTCAAGGCCCTGGACCGTCGTTCCATTCTCCGGCACATCCCCAGCAGCCATTCTTCGGCTCTGCTCAGGCAGACGCCCCTGCATCAAATCTTCCGTGTGCTGGCGAAGCTCATCGATCTCCCCTGCCGACACTAATTGTGGGACGACGAGAAAGCCGTTTCGCTGGAAATTGATGTATTGCTGCACGGACACGGTGTAACGATCGCCGTGATCCATTGTCGTTTCCGTTGCGGCAGTGGGGCGTTCTAATAACTCAGTGCTCATAATGATACTCCTCGCTTCTCGTTGCTGGAATCATTATAGTCCTACTCTCATCAAAATAAAATACCCGAGGGTGGCGTTTATTTGTCTAATATTGACATACTTATATCGTCCTGCAGCTATTTATATTTGTTGGTGGTATAACTCATCTCCGCAGCAACCACAGCCCCATCAGCAGCATTGAACGGACTGTTGTCCAGCGTCCAAAGATTGATCGTTCCAGAGCCGCTACCCGATGCATTCGTGGTCGCGGTGGGACGCAGCGATTTGACATGACCATCGCAGAATAAATAATTACTGGTGCCGACGTGCCCAGCAAATAGATTGTTGCTGCTGGTGCTTGCGATATCGGACTGCCAGCCCTGGCAGGGATATTGGGTGCCGCCGCACCCACTGCCGATCGGTGGATAGCATTCTTCGTTATCTTGCGTAGACTGCATCAAAGCCAAGCCGATTTGCTTAAGATTTGACTGACAGGAAGCGCATCGCGCGTTTTCACGGACTTTCTGAAAGACCGGGAACAAAATTGCCGCTAAGATGGCGATGATAGCGATGTTAATTTTGGGTAAAATTTACCCGACAGATCTTACCAGCAAAGAAGTTGCCTGAGCACGAGGAGGAGACGGTGGTTGACCACTTGTCTGCATCTGTCGGCGCATCTCTGTCGGAGCTAGACCATAGGTCTCTTTGAAGGCCCGGGAAAAATGATAGGGGCTGACGTACCCGACAAGCACCGCAATTTCCCCGACTGAATAGTTCGAGCGGACAAGGAGGGTAGCTGCGTGTTCCAAACGGGCAAGACGCATCGTCTTTACGGGAGAGTGACCCACGGAACACTGGAATAGACGGCAAAGATGTTCAGGCGTGACGCAGGCGACTGCGGCCATCTCCTTTAAAGTCAGTGTAGCGGCAGGATTTTCCTCCAAACGCGCTGACATCATGGCGCACACCTGCTCAACAGCAAGCGGCCAGGAGCGGTGAGACACGCTGCCCATCGCCCGGTGGCCGCTGCCAAACGTTGTCACCATGAGCTGAAGCGTCTGCTGTGCTTGCAGTGCGTCTCCCTCCTCGAGGCAGGTCAGCAGATGCTTGAATAAAGCCGGGAGGATATCATCCGGCAGCGGATCACGCACCAGCGGCCAAAGCAGCAAACTTTGCCCGTCAGGCGTCATCTGGAAATGCACATAGGCGTGTCGAGTACGTTTCGCTCTGTCCCACCGGAAGAAATCCGTTTCCCCAGGACGGCAGAGCACGAAAGACCCTTCCGGGGCGAGTGTGGTCGCCTCGCCCCAGGTATACTCGGCATCCCCCTGAAGAAGCCAGACGAATTCCCAGTCACGCATTTGCCGCGGCCCGTAGGTCGCACCCGGCGGATAGGAAGCAACTCCAAAATTCGTAGGGATACTGGTTTCAGCATACTCCAGCATGTCAGGCAAGCTCTTCGGCATGCGCCGCCCAGAGCAGCCCGCGAACCATCAGCGGCAGAACTTCAGGCTGCGCAACCACATCAGCATGATGCCCGAGGGCGTTATAATAAACGCGGCCTTTGCCATGCATCCGTGTCCAGATCACCGGCATATCGAACGGCCCATTCGGGACATGCGGGCCGTCGGCAACTGGGAAACGCGTCACGGCCAGAGTTTTGTTCGACGGATCCGTGTGCAGGTAATACTGCTCAGTTTTGACGGTGAATTCCGCAGGTGAACCCAATGTGATAAAGTGATCCGGCTGTGTGATCCGCACCGTGTACTCCACTCCATCGTTGCCGGGATGCGCGACCCACTGCCCGCCTGTCATAAACTGCCATTCCGTGTTTTCGCGGAACGCGTCGCACATCCCTCCATGGCAGCCGCCTAGGCCGACACCGCCAAGGACCGCCTCCTGCACCGGCTGGAGCTGCTCATTGGAGATCTGACTCATCGTGAAGATCGGGACGATCAAAGAAAGCTGCTTCAGCTTTTCGCCGTCGAGAAGGGCGTCCAGGGTCGTCGCGACTTCGACCTCGAAGCCCTTCGCCCGCAGCTCACGGTCGAATATCTCGGCGACCTGCTCCGGCTCATGCCCGTCCCATCCACCCCAGACGATGAGCGCTTTGCGATTAATATTTGTTTCAGACACTGGTGTAACTCCTCTGCATTGATGCCTTAAAGTTGGCGACACGAAAAGCGAACTCCTGCCTGGATTGAAGTAATATCAGGGCAGCATTGGGTTAGACCGGGTCTGTCAGTGCTTCGCGGCCTGCCTGTACCAAGCGCAGTGCTTCTTCCGAAGTGTCCGCCAGTGCGGTCAGGTGGCCCATTTTGCGCCCTGTCCGGGCTTCTTCTTTGCCATACAAGTTCAGCTTCAGATTTGGGAGCGCAAGTGCCGCCGCCCAATTGGGGGTCTTCGGCTCCCAGAGATCTCCCAGGAGATTGGCCATCGCCGCCGGACGCAGCCGCTCCGTCGAACCCAGGGGCAGGCCGCAGACGGCACGAAGCTGCTGCTCGAACTGGCTGGTGAGATGAGCATCAAGAGTCAAGTGGCCGGAGTTGTGGGGGCGGGGGGCGATCTCATTGACTAAGAGCTTGCCGCCTGTAGTTAAAAAGAATTCGACGCAGAGCGTTCCGACGATATGAAGTGCTTCGAAGATCGCACGAGTGATCTTCACGGCCTCCGCCTCGATAGGCTCCCCGCCGAATACATTTAGCGGCGGCGTGACGGATAGATCTAATATCCCGCTGACATGTCTGTTCTCGATGAGTCCGTAATGGGCAAACTCGCCTTGAACGCCTCGGGCAGCAACGACCGAAACCTCGCGCTCAAACGAAACGAAGCCCTCCAAAACGCATTCTTCGCCGCCGAGTGTTTCCCAGGCCGTGACTGCATCCTCACTGCTGTGAATTCGGATTTGCCCTTTGCCATCGTATCCAAACCCGGCCGTCTTTAAAATGGCGGGTGTTCCCAGCTCGGATAAAGCCGATTCCAACTCAGCCAGACTCGTCACATGCCGAAACGGAGCACACGGAATGCCCAGACGCGAGAGAAACAGCTTCTCCCGGAGCCTATTTTGGGCAATATGCAGGACTTCGCCGCCGGGACGAACGGGCACGATCTCAGCGACAGCCTGCGCTGTTTGGGCCGGAACATTCTCGAATTCGAACGTCACGACGGAAACGTGCCGCGCGAATTCCCGCACCGCCTCAAGGTCTTCATATGCCGCCACCACTTCCCGGTCCGCAACCTGTCCGGTGGGCGTATCCGTATCCGGGGAATAGGTGTGTACTCGGTAGCCCATCCGCCGAGCTTCCAGAGCGAACATCCGCCCAAGCTGGCCCGAGCCAAGGACGCCGATAGTCGCGCCGGGGAGGATAGGGTCAATCACTGCAGGACATCTCCCAGCACTTTTTCGGTTTGCTCCTGTCGGAACCGCCGCAGCTTCTCGCGCAGCTCAGGCCGGGTATTGGCCAATATGGCGATCGCCAGCAGGGCGGCATTGGTCGCCCCGGATTTGCCGATGGCAAGCGTGCCGACTGGAATGCCGGCAGGCATCTGCACGATGGAAAGCAGGGAGTCCTGACCGCTCAGTGCCTGGCTTTGTACGGGGACGCCCAACACGGGGACCAGTGTCTGAGCGGCGACCATGCCCGGCAGATGAGCCGCCCCACCCGCTCCGGCGATGATGACTTCCAGGCCGCGACTCTCTGCGATCTCCGCGAATTCCGCCAGCAAGTGTGGAGTGCGATGCGCGGACACGATCCCGCATTCGTGCGGGACGCCGAACTGTGTCAAAATCTCATCCGCAGAGCGCATCGTTTCCCAGTCGGATTTGCTGCCCATAATTACGGCGACCAGCGGGGTTGTCTCAGTCATCGCTCAGACCTCACTTTCCGCCTCGTAGCAGGAATAGAAGTAGGGGGTCGCCGCCTCGAATTCCGCTGCGCAGGTATCCACCATCTTATAGGCGGGTGTCAGGCCCATTTCCCGGATCCAGCCCGTGACATGGGCTTCGGGGATGGAAAACAAGCTTGCCAGATGGCGGTTCGCGAAACCCTTGTGTTTGGCTTCCGTCAGGAGTGCCTGAGCCTCGCCGTTCAGCGGCTCGAATGGGCGGTACCATTGCCAGTGAGATCGCAGCCTTTCTTCCAGCTGAACCAGCTTCTGGATTTTGGTCAGGAACCACGGGTCTACCCCGGACAAATCAGCCACTTCACTGACCAGCATCCCCCGGTGGAACGCCTCGGCAATGAGAAACAGCCGCTGGTCCGTCGCCTCGATCAGCCCGCTCTCGATCTCCATCTCCGTCAGCAAATCCGCGTTCTTGGGACGCAGACCAATCTGGCCGATCTCCAGGCAGCGGATCGCCTTCATCAAGCCGCCCTCGAAGCTGCGGTCGATCGCCATGACCTCGCCGGTTGCCTTCATCTGCGTCGTGATTCGCCGATCTGCCCGCGTGAACTTGTCAAAGGGCCAGCGCGGGATCTTGACCACAATGTAGTCTAGGGCCGGCTCGAAGCAGGCCAGAGTCTTTTGGGTGACGGCGTTGGGGATTTCGTCAAGGTGCAGCCCGATCGCAATCTTCGCCGCCACTCGGGCGATCGGGTAGCCGGTCGCCTTACTGGCCAGTGCTGACGAACGCGAGACACGCGGGTTAACCTCGATGATGTAATAGGCAAACGACTTCGGGTCCAGCGACATCTGGACATTGCAGCCGCCTTCGATCCCGAGGGCGCGGATGATCTTCAATGCCGCCGTGCGCAGCATCTGGTACTCCTTATCGGAGAGCGTCTGCGAAGGCGCGACCACGATGGAGTCCCCCGTATGCATGCCCATCGGGTCAAAGTTTTCCATATTGCAGACCGTGATACAGGTATCGGCAGAGTCGCGCATAACCTCGTATTCGATCTCTTTCCAGCCGGACAGGTAACGTTCGACCATAACCTGATGCCGCGGAGACAGCTTCAGGCCGCGCGTGCCGATCTCGACCAGCTGCGCCGGAGTCCGCGCGATCCCGCCGCCCGTCCCGCCAAGCGTGTACGCAGGCCGGACAATCAAAGGCCACGGGGCCTCTTCATTGCGCGAGAGCACTTCGAGAGCCAATCCATCCTCGATAATCCAGCTCTCCGGCACCGGCTCGCCGATCTCCTGCATTAAAGCGCGAAAGATCTCTCGGTCCTCCGCTTTACGAATCGTAGACAGCGGCGTTCCCAGCAGCTTGACGTCGTATTTGTCGAGTACGCCCGCCTCCGCCAGCTCCGTCGCTAAATTCAGGCCCGTTTGCCCGCCGAGTGTCGGGATCAACCCATCCGGCCGCTCTTTGGCGATGATACGCTCCAGAAATTCGACATTCAGCGGCTCGATATAGACGGCATCCGCCGTTTCCGCGTCGGTCATGATCGTCGCCGGGTTGGAATTGACCAGCACGACGGAGATGTTCTCCTCCCGCAGCGAGCGGCAGGCTTGTGTTCCGGCGTAGTCGAACTCGGCGGCCTGTCCGATAATGATCGGGCCG